>CAUTQX010000049.1:0-2504 GCA_963540705.1 uncultured Candidatus Saccharibacteria bacterium | reverse complement strand
GAACCCGGATTGCCAGGATGAAAACCTGGTGTCCTAACCGTTAGACGATAAGGCCACGACTTCAGATATCATAACAAATTATTATCGAGTTGTCTATAACAAATCAGCCACTTCTCCGCCGTTATCTATTAATGTATAATATTTCCATGACAAAGCAGAAGAAAAAGCGCAATAAAAAATATTCTGGGATGGACGCTGCATCTCAACGACCAAAAGTAACAAGGATTACAGCGACGAATCGCTCCAAATTATCTCAATGGTTTTTTGATCGAAAAAAGCTCATTCGCGCCATTGGCATGGCAGGGCTTATAGTAATTACCCTAACTATAGTTATTTCTGGAATACTAAGCCTGTTTCGTTAGCAAACCGGCAGCTTAAACCCAAAAGTACTGCCTTTCCCTTCTTCTGATTCAAAGATCATTTCGCCGTCGTGTGACAAGATAACTTTCCTCGCCAAAAACAGGCCAACGCCAGTGCCGTCTGGTCGCTTTTTTCTGGCATTTGCGCCGCGGAAAAATTTGCCGAACAGATTTGCTTGCTCTGACTTTGGTACGCCGATTCCAGAATCCTTCACCGTAAACTCAATCTCATTAGCGCTGCCCTTTAGAGAAATTATTACCTTTTTATGCGGATTTGAATAGTAAATAGCGTTGTCAATCATATTCAACATAACTTGCCGGATCTTCTCAGCATCAGCCGTAATAAATGGAACTTTTTTATCAATCTTTAGGATCATTTCAATAGATCTCTGATCTGCCACAACCTTAAGTAGAGCAACTTCATCCCGAAGAATTTGGGCGATATCTATTTTCTGCTTATCAATATTAAATTTACCAGTCTGAAGCCTAGACACATTGAGAAAATCATTAATCAATCTAACCATTCGTTCGCTGGAAGAAAACGCCTCTCTAAGAACCGCTCGCTGTGTCGGCGTAATCTTCCCCAAATCGCCCTCCAGCATCATATCTAGATAACCTTTAATACTAGTCAACGGCGTTCTTAATTGGTGTGAAGCCATAGAAATAAATTCATTCTTCGCCTCGTCCAGTCGCTGAAGCTGTCGATTACTAAACCTCAATTCTTTCGTCGCCTCGTCAATTTTACGCTGCAAACTTTTATTCAACTCATTAATTTCTTCCAATGACAAAGAATTTCGAATCGACACAGCCAGTTCCCCGGCAATCGATTCCAGCATTTCAATATCGCGAGAACTATAGCCCAAGCTCTTATGCTCGCCCAGAAATAGAATTCCCGTTTCTTGATTTTGATGCAGCAGCGGCATAACAATTTTCGTGCGATGAACATCCAAAAGCTTCTTCAGCTCTGGATCTTTTACTTGATTTGCCAAAATAACTTCTGGAAAACTACAATTTTTATAATAGTAATCCATAATCCTGCGAACATCTTCCTCGACAACAGATATTCGTCGCCGACCCGCCCGACCGTATATTCCTTTTTCCGGAATACAAAACGCCACTTTTTCCGCCTTAAGAGAAGTTGCTATATAATTGCCAACACGTCGAGTTAGCAATTGCAGATCCGCCGTATAGGTTAATATTTTACTAATCTCGCGCGTAAACGTATCAGCGTCATATTCTCCGTAGTAAAAAACCCTATCAGTAAATTTATCAAAGATTTTCTTCACTGGTTGATATACGACCGCCAAAACCATAGCTAAAATCATGTTCATAAGATTCACGTGACTATCAACCGTCAGACTGCGCTGGAAAACCACAATTGAAATGACATATGCGGAGATCACGTAAACGACAGCCAGTGTAATTAACAGCAACATGTACGAAACGCTTCGAGCCACCGCCATTTTCACATCCATCAATCGGTATCTGACGATGCTATACATAATTGCAAATAAGAAAATAATCGTAGCAAGTGGACCAATCCATATATATCGATAATCACCAAGCGCCGGAAGAAACAGATCCACTACAAAGCCAGGAATGCTACATATCAACAGACCAATCATGTAGATCGCGACTTGCTTGCGTCGAACGGGATCTGATTTGCGCCACGCTATATGCCCAAAACACATAGAAATTAAGAAGAATACCGAGAAAAAAGTTGCAAAAATAACATAGTTGACTGCATGGATCGGAATTCGAGAAAAATCTACTGGCGTGACGATTTCTGATGTATTGATAATAAACTCAGGAACCAAAATAATATATAGCGAAAAAATCGTTATTAGTATACTAGACGTGCAAATAAAACTCTTCGTTGATTTTGTCGATGGAAGGAATGACTTTGTAGTAAAAATAGCCAACGCAGGACAAAAAATAGCCGAGGCGACATAAAACCACCTGGACGCAGTGTCCAATACTACACCGTTGTCAGCCAAGGAGAACACTTCAAGTCCAGCTGACCACACAGCCAAACATAGACAAACCAGAAAAAACCAATGCTTCGCATCGTGACGACGCTTCGATTTTTTAAGCACGAGTACGCCCAAAATTAGCGACATCAACGCAACCAATCCTAGTACTAAC
>CAUTQX010000048.1:0-2747 GCA_963540705.1 uncultured Candidatus Saccharibacteria bacterium | reverse complement strand
CCGCCAAGCCAAGCCGACAACACGCCGCACATTATTGAGCATTCACGTCGCATGTACTCGCGAAACAGGGAGGATGTCGAGAAGGAAATTGATACCGCAATAAAGCCTGTTCGCAATCAGAAAAAACAACCAGCTAAACCTCAGTCGCAGCCCGCAAACAACGCTCCAGTGGTAAATAGCCAACCGGAAAAGCAGCAACCCACAGCAAACGACGGCGAAGTTGTTTTGCAAATTCGCGGCAATAATAGTGCGCCTACAGAAACCGCAATCAACACAGTTACACCGCTAGCTTCAGTCACACCAAAAAGACGACGTCGCCGACGAAAAAAGAGTGCTACCGCCGCTTAAAAACTACTCGTATCGCCACTGACGCATATCGGAATTGTAAACATTGGTAATCCGCGGAGAGATCAGCGTAGAAGTTGGCCCAGACGGCACAGACACGGCGTTTTGCTTAGTCAAAAAAGTAAGCAATTTTTGGTTTTGATATCGTAGGTTTTTCGGCAATGGTTGACTAGCCACGACATCAGCTTGCGGCGCAGACATCACGAAACCCCACTCGCCAAATGACGGCACATTTACCGAAAATGCCGTCACATATCGCTCTGGATGAGATGATTTGACGGTGTTTGCCACCATATAAAAAGCATGTGGAGAGAAAAATGATGACGTCGCCTGTGTCACCATAACGCCACGCTCCGTTAAAATATTACCGATTTGACGATATAATTGCTCAGAATATAATTTGGCTAATTTCTCATTCGACGGATCCACCAGATCAATCAACACAACATCATATTTATCCTTGGTGGAAAAGGCAAACTGAAAAGCATCCGCATTCACAATAGAAACGCGAGAATCATGCAACGAGCGCTGATTCACATCGGCGAGAAGATGATTAGTTTTCGCCAGATTGGTCATCACCTCATCAATATCAACCAGCGTGATGTGCTCAATACTAGGATATTTCAAAACGTCTCGAGCCAGCAAGCCGTCGCCGCCGCCCATAATCAGCACGCGCTTCGGATTGGCGACTGAAGACAAAGCAGAAGTGGACAGTGTTTCATGATAACGCGCTTCGTCAAGGCTGGAAAACTGCAGATTGCGATTCAAAAACAACCTCGTGTCATTCTTATATCTCGTCAGGACAATTTTCTGATACGGCGTCTGCTGCTGCCACATTACCGGATCCTTATACGTTCGCTTGTCAATTCCGTGCTCAATTTCCGTCGCAAAAATGAAAAATCCCACCAGCAACATTGTTGCAATAACGCTAATTGTCATAATAATTTTCGAAGCCTTCATTTGCTTAAGAATCAGAACCGCAACGCCAATATTCAGTGCCGCCACCAGATACGCGCTACGCATTAAGCCAAGATACGGAAGCATAACGAGCGGGAATAATAGCGACGCAATTAATGCCCCAAAATAATCGAGCGCTAAAATCTTACTAAACAATTTCACCGAAGACTTGCGCCCGAACTCCTGAAACATCTTCATTAAAAGCGGAATTTCCAGCCCGATACAAATACCAATTGCCAAACTTATGACGGCAAAAATTAGCCAATGCGAACGCGTAAAAACGAATCCCAAATACATCAGCATCACCGAATTTCCGCCAATTAGCCCCAGAATAATTTCGTTCGTTGCGAAGCTGGTCGCTGGATGAAGCTTTATGTAATTGACCAGCAGCGAGCCAATTCCCATACCGAACAGCGTCACGCCAGTTGCCAGACTAAAGCTCAGAATCGAGTCGCCCACCAGATATGACGCAGCTGCACCTAAAATCAGCTCGTAAATAATTCCGCCAATTGCTACCAAAATTGCCGCCGCAAATAAAGCGACTTGCTCTCGTTTCTCTGTGTTTGATCGTGACATAAATAACTCCTTTTATTTGCCAAGTCCGCCGCTACTGCCGCCGTAAACACTGCGCGATCCGCCGTGACCTCCGCCATTACTATTGTCGGAATTGTTGTCAAAGATAAATGTAAACAAAATAATAGCGATAAATATGACAATAAATATAATCGTCGTCCAGTCAATCGGTTTAATAGTTCTGCCGAACATTTTTTTCTGTTCTTTGTCGCTTAATTGAATCTTACGATAAGCGTCATATTCGCGGTTATTATACTTCTCGATTGTTATAAGCTGACGGTTTTTTGGCGCGCCCGTATCCTTCAGGGTAGCATAAGCCATCGTTTCTTTCGGGAAAACTTGATAGGTGTTTTTGCCCTTGATGTTCATAATTTCACCAATTCCAACCTCGTCAACCACCACAACGTGATCCTTGCCGTCCTGCTCGGAAACGGTGAATGATTGACCTTTTTTCAATTGCGTTGGATCAATTGCCTTTGTAAAGCGAATTGGCTCATACAAAGAAACAATTTGATCGCTATGGTCATATTCCACCCAGCTATCATAATCAGCCAGCCCTGTAATCTCCCACTCTTCCCAGTAGTAGAACCGCTTATCTTTCTTATCCCATTCGCGAAAAAGCAAACAGCCGACGACCCGCAAATTAGTTTTCTTTCCTGTCAATATTTGATTAATTTTAAGTCGCGCCTTGGTTCGTTTCATATTACAACGTTATCTCTTTCATAATTATTTTTTCCGTATCCAGTAACCGTGCAATCAACTCTTTTATTTGTTGCAATTTATCATCATCCAGCATTTTACAAGTTGTCATCGCTATATACGCCACACCGCTTTCCGGCCACGTATGAATCGCGATGTGCGACTCCGACAAA
>CAUTQX010000047.1:0-3294 GCA_963540705.1 uncultured Candidatus Saccharibacteria bacterium | reverse complement strand
ACGACTTCGGGAGATTGAGAAGTCGCAAGACGGATTTTATTTGGCGGAGGTTGATCTGAAATTGCGTGGACCCGGTGATATCTACGGCAAAATGCAACACGGGGATTTGAACTTGAAAATTGCCTCGCTGGCGGATACGGCACTAATTGCTCGCGCTCAAGCTGAAGCTGAACGCTTTGTCAAAGAGGAGTAGGATTTGCTACAATATAATCATCTGGCGCACGCCGTCAGTCGCTATCAGCGATTAACTGTTTTAAATTAATATGTATGCAGGAACAACAATTAGGGATGGCTCTGGTCGATTTATTGGCGTCCATCAAAAAATAGATCGAGTCGCAAGGAAAAATATAGAACCAATTCTTCCTGATTGGTGTGATTTTCCTGACATTAAAAACATTCTTCATTTTGAGGGGAAAAATGGTCCGGACGGGGTCAAGCGAAAGAGTCCAGCTGTGGATGAGCCGTGGCACTTTATAAATCCGGACGATCCGAATGATACGGCACTTTTGGAGATGATTGACGGACATATTGACAATTTAGTCCGAGCACTGCGAACAAATAATTCCGAGCGAGCAGCGTTTGAGGCTGCGTGGATGGCGCACGCGATTACTGATGGATTGACCCCGGCGCATCATTTTCCTCTGGAGCAAGCTATGGCGGAACTTCGCGGTGGTGAAGGGTTGGAGACGCGAACCTCAATTTTGAAGAAAAATCTCATGAAGGGCGATAACGGAATTGAACTGATTAAAAACAACTGGAAATTCTGGGGCGCCAAAGGTATGATGACGACACACGTGGCGTTTGAAGCGGGCGTGGCTAGTGTGGTGGCGTATCCGCGTTTTAAGGACGCAATTCCGAGTGACGATGAGATATTGCAAGTGAAAAATCACGGCTATCGTGAGTATTATCTGGACCAAGTTCACGCCGTGGCATCGATGAAAATGTATGACAATTTTAGCAAGAGCGGCTGGACGACGGACCTTGCTTGGCAGACAAATCACGAGCTAATGCCGATTATTATAAAGTCGGTGATGCTGGGCTGGCTGGCGTCTGTCTGGAGGCTTGAGGCGGAAAAAAGTGAGAGTTAGGATTATATCCGGCGAATTCGGCGGACGATTTATAAAAACTCCGCCTGGCTCAACGACGCATCCTATGGGCGAGCGAGTGCGCTCAGCTATGTTCAATTCTTTGGGCGAATCGATACGCGGCGCGCGGGTTTTGGATGCTTTTGCGGGGTCTGGTGCTGTTGGACTAGAGGCATTAAGTCGCGGCGCAGAGTCGGCGGTTTTCGTGGAGCGAGATCGAGTCGCTCAGCGAATAATTGCTGAAAACATAAGCATTTTGGGTGTAGAAGAAAAATCTATTGTAATAAAAACAACGATAGTAAATTGGCTAGAAAGTGCGAGTTCAACAGGGGAGTTCGATATTATTTTTGCTGATCCGCCATACCATAATCCACAGTTTTCCACAGTTTCTAAGTTAATGAGACTACTCAAACCGGGTGGATTTATGATATTATCACATCCAGGAATAGGTGAGGTGCCAGTTCAAGACAAAACTGTTGTGGTGGACAGTCGTAGTTATGGGGAGGCGCACCTCACCAAGTTCCTACGATTGTAAAAATACAGTATGACTTAATAATCTCGTTCTGATGTTTGTCAGGACGATTTTTGTTGTATAGCAAAACCCGCTGGAAGTAGAGAGCCAGCGGGTTTTTCTGTTTGAAGAGGTTGGCAATCTGAAATTGATGACCTCTTGTAGACAGAATAACTACACTGGCCGTTCTTGAAAGATATGGCTCAATCCGGCTCAATAGCGAGAATTATAGGAGCGACGGAGATTGGCTGAATTGATCAAAGCGAATACGCCAGAAAGTGATCTTTAACAATTAGGGCATCAATAAACTATTAGCGGCTGTGTCGGTGGGTGCGTCTCGTGAGTATCTATAAATTTTAAGAAAAGCCGCCACCCACTAACTCAGTCGCTAAGCGAACAATAACGAAAGACGTGAAAAGGGCTGTTGTTGAGCAGGATGGCGAGCTTAAAGAACGAGGGCTAGAATCTTACGGTGATGTTTTTCTGGGTGAGTATGTTGACGGCGATTTGATTCTGACTGCTTATAATTAAAGATGAATTAACTGGGTGAGACGAAGAACGTCGTTGTTTGATAGTGTTGTGAAGTTAACTTTGCCACTACATCTAGTGGTGATGTATAATAATTTATAGATAAAGCAGAAAGAGGAGGAGTTTGGAAGATGTCTTGCATTGATTACTATTCGGGTGGCACTAACGTAGATGGTGTGCCAATTGAGGCGGCGGCTCAAACTGATGACACTACCAAGAGAAAAATGGATTGTTATGAAAAACTTGCGAACGAACACGACATTGACGGAGTCGAGAATAGCCATGAAAATACACCTAAGACTGATGCTGATGAAAAACTGGGTAAAGCTGCATTATCTTGTGCGGGAATAGAAGATCCTACAGATAGGTTCTCGCATTCAGTGCAGGGTGAGTTATTTCCAGAAAGCTGTAGTATTAGCTAATCATTAGAGCTCCACAATATCCCGGAATGGTCATTTGAAAGTTTTCCATGCTTACTGTGCTTATGGGATGTGTTGAGGTGATGACTTTAGTATTTTCTGGGATTAAAAATTTCTGCGGTGTGTCCGCGAAATTGATAAAAATGTAAGCACGTTGACCAGCAAGCTCTCTTTTTAATCCGAGAATAAAGCCGTTTTCAGTGTTTTCTACAATACTCAAATTGCCATTTTTAAGAATCGGGAAGGTTTGGCGCAATTTTAGCAGCTTTCGGTGCATATTAAGCAGAGAATCGTTTGCGATTTTTTCGCTATCAACGTTAATCTTCGTGTGATTTTCATTAACAGGAAGCCAAGGTTTTGCGCTTGAAAAGCCTGCAAATTGCGAATCATTCCATTGCATTGGCGTGCGCTCCAAATCTCGACTATCAACAACAGAATTGGCGGGACTAAAATTATCTTGAATGTCGTCAGTGGTCAATTCTCCGTTTGTCATACCGATTTCGTCGCCGTAATATACTACGCTAATTCCTGGAGTGAGGAGATTTAAGAAGCTGAGGGCGCGGGCGCGTTCTTCGCCCAATCTGGAGGCGACTCGCGGTTGATCGTGATTTCCGATGCAGAAAAATGGCGTGGTTGAGCTCGCTGATTGTAGGTAATTATCGATTTTTTTCTCAATATTTTTAGCGTGCCATTCATTGTCGCGATATTCCATAAAAAACGCCGAGGCTTTTGGGTGGGCTGTCAGGATTCG
>CAUTQX010000046.1:0-3441 GCA_963540705.1 uncultured Candidatus Saccharibacteria bacterium | reverse complement strand
GAATATATCGGTAACTTTTTGCTTTTTCATTGGTATGATTATAGCACAATTCTATTCATGCTTGCGATCCAGACTCATAAAGCGTAGGCGCTCTGGGTGGAAGTATAGCTGGACTTTACCGACTGGGCCGTTACGATGCTTAGCGATGATGAGGTCTGTAATATTCTGAACTTCTGGATTGTCAGGCTCGTAATATCCGGGGCGATAAATAAAACTCACGATGTCGGCGTCCTGCTCAATAGATCCAGATTCGCGCAGGTCGGCTAGTTGTGGAATTGGCGGCGTGCGCGATTCAACTGAACGGCTCAGCTGACTTAGTGCGATTAGCGGCACATTCAGCTCGCGAGCAATAAGCTTCAATCCACGGGAAATTTCTGAAACTTCCTGAACGCGGTTTCCGTTGTGATTTCCGTTGGCCTGCATAAGCTGCAAATAGTCGACGATGATTAATCCTAATTCGTTTTCATGAGCAATTCGACGTGCTTTCGTGCGCATTTCCAAAACCGATAATCCTGGTGTGTCATCAATGTAAATTGGCGCCTCAGCCATTTCGCCCATAGCTTCAGACAACTTTGCAAAATCTTCGTCACTTAGGTTTCCTGTACGAATATTCCAGCTATCAACACCCGACGCATCCGCCAGCATACGGTCGACCAGCTGTTCCTTACTCATCTCCAGACTGAAGAATAGGACGGGACTCTTTTCAATTGTTGCCACGTTGTATGCCAAATTCGTCACTAGTGTCGTTTTACCCATGGCTGGACGCGCTGCCAGAATGATCAAGTCTGATTTTTGCAAACCAGCGGTCATATTGTCCAGATCGCGATATCCCGTGCGGACTCCCCTGAGAGAACCTTTATTTTTGCTAAGCTCTTCAATTCGATCAAAGCTGTCGGTCAGAATACTCTCCAGACTGACTAGGTCTTGCTTGGTCGATTGATCTGACACGCTGAAAAGTTCAGCTTCGGCCTTCTCTAATAATTCCTGCGTGGTCGTCGATTCGTCATAGCCAAGCTCCGAAATATCGCCACTCGCCTTAATCAATCGTCGACGAACCGCTGTTTGCGCAATCATTTCCGCGTAAGCCGATGCGTGCGCTGCCGTTGGAACATAGTTTGTTAATTCCGTCAGGTACGCCGAGCCGCCAACCAATTCCAGCTCATCTTTACGTTTTAGTTCATCGGTTAAAGTCAAAAGGTCGACAGGCTTGTGTTTTTCAAATAGCCGCATCATTCCAGCAAAAATCAATCCGTGATTCTTGTCGTAAAAATCGCTAGGGTGAGTAATTTCTGCGGCATCCGCCAAAACTTCCTCGTCAATTAAAACTGCCCCAAGCAAACTCTTTTCCGCGTCCAAATTTTGTGGCGGTATCTTCCCTTTTACTTCTTCACTTTTATTTGCCATTAAATATCCTCCAGATTAACTTCTTCGCCACCACCCATTAATTCTGCAATTTCCGCCAATTTTTCGTCCTCTGGCGGCTTCTTCTCTCCAATTATATCAATCTCCAAATCCATCGCGGTTTCTTCTGAGATAATTTCCGAGATCAATGGTTTGTTTTTTGCGTCGTCTAGCTTTTTCTTATAAAACGCGGAACCTGCGTAAATTGTCAATTTTTCACCGTAAAACGACCACATGCTATACTGCAAGAATGACACCAGCCCGAGGGATTTTTCCTTTGCTCGCTCAATGACTTTTTCCCAATTTAGCTCTAGTGGCGCGTCAATTTTCTTTGGTTTTGCGGCGGGTTTTTTTGCTGGCTCGGCTGGTTTTTCTTCTTTTTTAATCGGCTTTTCGGTCGGTTTTGCTGGCTCTGCGGGCTTAATTGGTGTTGGTTTTGCGGCAGGTTTTTGGGACGCAGCTTGAGTTGTATTTTTCTTTGTCGTGACTGGCTTTTCTGTCTGCTGAGAATCGCTATTCATGAATATCGTCAATAATTTCAAGTCTGGGTGTGGGTGTCGATCAACCTCGATCAATTGCTGAACCAGCCCAATAAGATTCGGATTTTTCCGCAATCTATTGCGAGCAATCGACAATAATTGATGTGACACGATAACTGAATTCGCGCCGCTATTTTCTAATTCCTGAAAGATATTTAAGACTTTCTCGTTGTCGTCGGACGGATATGAATCCAACAAATTGCCGAGCATCGTCGCGTCGCTTAGACCCAAATATTCGGTAACCATATTCGCCGTCAGTGGCTGGTCTGGAGTTGCCAAAATCGACAATTGGTCAAGCGTACTAATGCCGTCACGGAATCCGCCACGGGAACGTTCAGCGATTAACCTGGCAGCATCCTCTTCAATTGCAAATCCCTCTTTTTTCGCTATATTCATTAACTGGCGCGTCATAATTTCCGTCGGAATTGGGCGGAAGAAAAATTGCTGGACACGGCTAAGAATGGTGGCTGGAAGTCTGTCGGCGTCAGTTGTAGCTAAGATAAACACCACGTGTTCTGGGGGTTCTTCCAGGGTTTTTAATAGCGCGTTAAATGCTGATTTTGACAGCATGTGAACTTCGTCGATGATATAAACTTTTTTCGGCGCAGAAACAGGCGCGACTTGGGCTTTTTCTCTTAAGGCTCGAATGTCGTCAACGCCGTTATTACTGGCTGCGTCAATTTCAATAATATCCAAGTTTGAAGAATCGTCATCATATGGCAAGTGATTAATCTCGTGTGCCAGAATTCGCGCCACCGATGTTTTTCCCACGCCACGCGGTCCAGTCAACAAGTACGCATGAGCAATTTTTCCCTGTTCTAACGCTCGACGTAAAATACTAGTCACGTGATCTTGACCTAAAACTTCATCCAAACTGCGACTGCGATATTTACGATATAGCGCCTGACTCATCCCCTCATGCTCCTCATGAGATAATTATAGCAGAAAACGACATTTTTTATGGATAGCGTAGATCGATTTTGTGTTTTGTCTCGGCGACATAAAAACGGTAGTAACTATTAGGGTCTGACACGGTTGGATCTTCAAGTATCTCGTCGTTTTCTCTTATTTCAATATGCTCATTGTTACTGTACGGCTTGATAAGCTTAGTAAATTCAAACGCATATTCACCAGAAATATTCTTTAGTTCTCGACTCTGATCTATTGGGTCGGCATAGTCGGTCATAACTAGTATAAGAAAGTATCCGCCCTTACCGCCGAATAGATGAAAAGTCGTATCTGGACTAAGCGGTATCAGTGGTGCGAATTGTCGAACATAACCCAATTTTTTCAGAATTGGAAATGCTTCAAAAACTACAGACGGAAATACAAAATTTGAGTAATTGTTCATAGTGAAATTATACCAGGTAAGATGGATAGTTTTCAGACATATCCAGGTCTTATGACTCAGAAGCCAGTGAGGTGATCGCGCAAGTCGTTGCCGTTCATGGTTGGTTTCCCATGCGTTGTCGACGATAACCTGACCACCCTCGCTCTCAGG
>CAUTQX010000045.1:0-3492 GCA_963540705.1 uncultured Candidatus Saccharibacteria bacterium | reverse complement strand
AAGGAAGAAAGATCTGATACTATAGAAAAACTGTTCTATGAGAAGGATGAGTCCGACATTTTACCGAAATTCCTAGAAAACCAAATCTATGCTTACATCGAACTTATTAAAGAGATCGAGAGGCATACTACAAAATTTGAATATCCTATATCCGTAGCGTTCAAAGATGACGACAATAACGTTTACTATTGCATAAATAACCCCGAAGAAAATTACTACATAACACTTTACCCAAATCCAATTAACAAACAGTCTCCAAAAGCCTACATCCACGATTACGCCAGAGAATATAATAGCAGAGACGAAGAATATAGGTTAGTCGTAGACGAACCTAAGAAGTTCACGATAAAAAATAACCCGCATTATTTTACGGATTTCCTAAAAATAATTCGTCCGTGCGAGGCTTACATAAACAGCGTAATCGCCAAAATGCCTGAAAACTGCTATAATATATAATCATGTCTAAATTACCAACAGTCGCCATCATCGGGCAAGCCAACGTCGGCAAAAGCTCACTATTTAATCGCTTGACGCGCTCTCGAACTGCCATCGTCGCCAGAGAAGCTGGAACAACTCGCGACAATGTTGTTGGTAAAGTCTCATACAAACGACGCAACGTAGATTCTATGCCGTCAGATGACTATTCACAATTTTGGCTCATCGACACAGCCGGACTGAAAACTGCCGAGGACGAATTTGAGGCGACCATTCAGGACCAAATCGCCGACGCTTCTGCCGCTGCCGACGTAATCCTCGTAACAGTTGACTCCACCGTTTATCCTTCTGACGCCGATCGACAGCTGGCCAAAAAAGCCCTAAAAAGCGGCAAGCCAGTCATTTTAATCGCCAATAAAGCAGACTTAAAAGGCTCTCTTTCTATCGACGAATTCAAACGACTCGGCATTAAAAACATCATAAAAACTTCCGCCGAGCACAGCATTGGCATTTCGGAGCTTCTTGATAGCATTGCCGAACTTATTCCGCCAGCCACCGAAACCGCACCTGACGACATCATTCGCGTTGCACTAATTGGTCGACCAAACGTCGGCAAGAGCAACCTGTTCAATACCTTAGCGGGCAAGCAGCAAGCCATCGTCGCCAACGTTGCAGGTACGACTCGCGACGTAAACCGCGTTCAAGTTCGTTATCACGGTCAGACGATTGAATTGCTCGACACCGCTGGAATTCGCCGCCAAGGAAAGCAAGAAACGGGAATTGAGAAGTTCTCAGTTCTTCGCACCATGCAAGCCATCAACGAAGCTGACGTCTGCCTACTTCTTATGGATGTCAATGAGCTTAACGTTCAATTAGATCAGCGCCTAGCCGGAATCATTGACGAAGCGGGCAAGGGACTGGTTCTGGTTGTTAGCAAGTGGGATTCCGTCGAAGGTAAGGACGCTTACACGCACGATGAAATTGCGCCACAAATTAGCTATAACTTCAAATTTACCCCATACGCTCCGCTTATATTTACCTCGTCTGTCACTGGGCAGAATGTCACTAAGCTATTCGATCTGGCAGTCGATATTTATAAACGCCGACGCCAAGAATGTAAAACTCGCGCCTTAAACGACATCTTACAAAAAGCCATCGCCGCACATCCGCCAGCTGGTCTGAAAAACTCGCACCCAAAACTTCGCTACATTGTCCAGACAGATATTGCTCCGCCGTGGTTTGTTATTTATGGTAGCAATCTGAAATTTGTCCACTGGAGCTATAAACGCTATTTGGAACGAACTTTGCGTGAAGCTTTCAATTTTGCGGGAACGCCAATTAAAATGTCTTTCCGCGATGAAAAGCAATTAAAGGCTAATCGTGAACGCGTTGCGCGCGGTCTGGCGCCAGTCACCAAAGCCTACAAGCAGGCCAAAAACGCTGAAAAACTCGCTTAATCCTATTTTTACGCCAATTTCTCTTGACTTAAATATTATCGCGTGATATAAATAACATTGGCTTTCATTGACAAGTCGAGTAAATCCTTGTCCGAAAGCGCACTTTGACAAGCAGTTGAGAATAAAGCAAGGTGAGATTTTATGGCGTTATTTCAGCGGAAGCAAAATAGTGTCGTGAAATCTCGCCCTGCTCACACGCCATCCGGGCGCCAGAGCAGTGTTTTTTATAAAACACGGACATTCCCGTCCGGGTGAGGAGAAAGGTCAGCCATGCGCAGTCGTAGTAGTGAGATTGGCGTAAAGGAATACGTCCTTTGCTTCATCGTAGTTTTTGCTATCTACTTCGGATTTCAAGCCTGTCACACCTCAGTGGAGCAGGGGAATCCCCATGAAGAGGTCGTAACTATCTGCGGCAAAGAATCGGTGCAGGTAGGAAGCGGCGATAGCCGCTCTCATCAGTACCGCGTATACACTTCAGGTCAGACCTATGTAGTTAAAGACTACTATGGGTCTAATGGTTCGCGCTTCAATAGCGCGGATGTATACGCCCGCATTCAGGTCGGAAAGACCTATAAGATCCAGTCGTTTGGATACCGCGTTGGGGCAGCATCGTCTTTCTGGAACATAGAAACCGTTACACCCACACAGCAGGAGCCCACCGGCACCTGCGGGTACTAACGCTACCGAGCTGGCAGCCGCCGAGAATACTTGGCGGTCTCTCTCCGTCGTACATATTCTCCTGCTTGTCAGTTCGCTCCATAGATGCGTGTCTATGCTGATGAGTCGGAAACGACGAAAGCGAACTTTTATTCAAACATCATCAATTGCGCAGACAAAACTTCACGCGTAATTTCGTCTGCATGTTCACCAATTAGCACAATTTTTGCTGGCTCTTCCGCCGCAGAATTAGCTATTTGAATCTGATTTTCCGTCGCCTCCAAATGATGCCGCACGCCATTATCATCAATAAAACATCCCTTCATTCGCCTAAGTTTATAAGCATCAAAAAGTTCCGGCCAAATTTTTTCCAGAGTCGCCGCAGCAATTTTCATACCAGAAACATCCAGCACAGCATACGTCGGATTATCCGGCACGACCAGCTCGCCGTCATACTTATCAAAAAACGTTAGTAGTCCCGACGGCGTGGTTAATTTACTTAGGTCAAACCGACCGCGTGGTGCGCTGAGTACCTTAGCGTAGGGTAGGGTGCGCAATTTTTCCTCGTACTCGACGCGTTCATTTTCACTTAACAAATCTTCTTTGGTCACTAAAATCATATCCGCCGCTTGCAACTCAATTTCATGTGCCGGCTCAATTCCACGCAAAATCTCATGTGCATCAATAACATAAAAACTCTGCGCCAACTCGTACTTATTGAATATTTGTGCATTAATCAACTTCTCGACCAAATTCATCGTTCGCGCCACACCAGTCGCCTCGATAAACACTGGGGCTGGGGAATTGCGACAAAAGTCAAGTAACATTCGCGTCAACGCATGCTTCGATGAACAACAAACACAATCGCCAGCCAAAGTCGTCACAATATCCGCCAGCTTTTCCAATCGATAACCGTCAACGTTTTCATTAGCATATTCATTCT
>CAUTQX010000044.1:0-3921 GCA_963540705.1 uncultured Candidatus Saccharibacteria bacterium | reverse complement strand
AATGGAAGATTTTAAGCTGGACATCGTGATTGGAAAAGGTCCGGCGGCGCGATCAATTCGATTAGATTTGCCGCGATTTACGGTGATTGGTGCGACGACGCGAACGGGAAGTTTGGCGGCACCTTTACGTGATAGATTTGGGCATATTTACCGCTTGGAATTTTACACGCCAGAGGATATTGCGAAAATTGTTACGCGTAGTGCGAAGATTTTGGAGTCGTCAATTCGAAGTGAAGCGGCAAATCTATTGTCAACACGAGCACGCTTGACGCCACGTATTGCCAATAGGCTTCTTAAGCGCGTCCGTGACTACGCCGACGTGAATGGTGATGGAATAATTGATGTAAAAACTACAACCAACGCTTTGGAAATGCTGGAAGTGGATGAGTTGGGCTTGGATCCAGCTGATCGTAATTTATTGCAATCAATTCTAGAGAATTATGGTGATAATCCTGTAGGATTAACGACAATTGCCGCGTTGACCGGTGACGAAGCGACAACGATTGAGGATTTTTATGAACCATATTTGCTACAAATTGGTTTTATTGAGCGCACGCCGCGTGGCCGTCGAGTGACAATTAAGGCAAAGCGGCATCTGGAAAAATAGTTATCGTATTCCTTGGTTTTTTGTGGTTTAGTTAGAACCGGCAAGTCTAACTGGGTGCTGGCGGTAAAAAATAAGCACACCTTGAGGCGTATCATGTTATAATGTGGGTATGAATTCACAAACATCCTCGTCAGAAGATTTAACGCAGCCTGTTGCGTATGATGCTGATGGCCGCCCGCTATATCATCATCCACCGCAAACTGGTCGCCCAGCTCCAGTTGTGGCGCAGACAAATTCTTATGTGACGACAAGGCCGGAAATTATTGATGGGGAGAATTTTGATCCACGATTGCGTAGTCAATATGCCAATGAGCCGCAAGTTGTCCATGTTGCCAGGGATATTGACCCGAAGCCGTTTACTATTAGTGACAACCTAAAGCAAAAGCATGAAAAATCAGTTCAGCAATACCCGAATCTCAATTTGAGCGAAGGTGAATATATTATTCTGGACATTAAACGTCATCCGATTGGTATGCTTATTCCAACAGGAATTTCGGTTTTCTTGGTGGTGATGATTATGGTGTTTGTGATGTTTTATCCGTCGATTGCTCGTGACGCAATTATCTCGCCAATGCCCTCGCTGACTGACGTGTTTGGTGTGGCGATGTTGCTTATTGGGCTGGTCGCGCTTGGTGGTGCGGTGTCCTTGTGGATATATTTGCAAAATCACTTTTACATGACGAATGAAAGTGTGATTCAGGAAATCCAAGGTAGCTTATTTTATCGACACGAGCAAACGGTGAGCTTAGGCAGTATTGAAGATGCAAGCTTCCGCCAGTCGGGAATTCTTCAAACACTTTTCAATTATGGGACTATTCGCCTCAGCACCGAGGGTGAAGAAACGACATACATATTCCATTTTGTAGCAAATCCGCACAAACAAATTGCGATAATCAACAATGCTATTGAAGACTTCAAGAATGGTCGCCCTGTTTGTGGTGATTAGATAATTATTTGTGGCGGCTTTCTTTTATATAGTCATCTTCATCGACAAGCGTCGCGACAAGTTTGTATGATTTACATTTTCCGTCATTACAATTTGAAGATTCATAGCGGTAACTGCTGTCTTTTTCGCCAATTTTTTTACCTTGCGGGTCTTTCAATAATGCGGGATCCATAGTCGAAAGCGTGCCTTCTTCTAGCTTCTCTGGGTAATAGCCATTTTTAACGTAAAAGCCTTCTTCCAGGCTATAATGCATGGCGTTAATCGCGGTGCGTTTTTTGGCGTTGTTTGATTCGTTGGTCAATTTTGTATATTGTGAGAAACCTAAGATTGCGATAATAATCAAGAAAGTCGCTACAACCAAAAGTTCAATAATAGTGAAACCGTTTCGCTTATTCATGAATGTAATTATAGCAAATCTTGCGAGAAATCGGTATAATAAAGGAAGTAACTAAGGAGGGAATGCTATGGCAAAATCAGACAGTAAAACAGTAAATCCAGAAAAGTCAAGTCAGGCATCGGATAAAAAAGTTGATGAAGGCAAGCTTAAGGCGCTTGGTCTAGCAATGGATCAAATCACCAAGCAATTTGGCGACGGATCAATTATGAAATTGGGCGAGGCTCACAAAGTCGATGTTGAAGTAATTCCTTCTGGTGCTTTGAGTTTGGATTTGGCACTCGGTGGCGGATATCCAAAGGGTCGTATCATAGAAATCTATGGTCCGGAAAGTTCGGGTAAGACAACATTGACGCTTCACGCTATTGCAGAAATTCAGAAGCAGGGCGGAACGGCGGCGTTTATTGATGCTGAGCACGCTCTCGATCCAGCATATGCTAAGCGTCTGGGCGTGGATACGGAAAATTTGTTGGTTTCTCAGCCGGATAACGGCGAGCAGGCATTGGAAATTACGGAAACGTTGGTTCGTTCGAACGCGGTGGATCTGGTGATAGTTGACTCGGTGGCTGCCTTGACACCGCAAGCTGAAATTGATGGCGATATGGGTGATTCTCATATGGGTCTTCAGGCTCGATTGATGAGTCAGGCTCTACGTAAATTGACAGGAATTATCAATAAATCAAAAGCCACGGTGATCTTTATCAATCAGATTCGTATGAAAATTGGCGTGATGTTTGGCAATCCTGAAACAACAACTGGCGGCAATGCGTTGAAGTTTTATGCGTCGCAGCGAATTGATATTCGTCGAATTGGTCAAATTAAAGTTGGCGATGATATTATTGGTAACCGCACAAAAATTAAGGTCGTGAAAAATAAGATTGCGCCGCCGTTCCGCGTGGCTGAGTTTGACATTATGTACAACGAGGGAATTAGTAAAACTGGCGATATTCTGGACCTAGCGGCAACGCACGGTATAGTTGAAAAATCTGGCGCATTTTATAAATATAACGGCGAGACTATTGGTCAAGGGCGCGATAAAACGAAGAATTACTTGAAGGAAAATCCTGAGGTTTTGGCGGAAATTGATCAGAAAGTGCGTGATAAAGTAAAGGAAGTCGAAAGTTAATTTACATATAGATGAAAATCACCGATATTTCCCTTCAGGCTCGTGATAAAAATCGCGTCAATGTGAGCATTGACGGGAAGTATCGTTTTAGCTTGGACGTATTTCAGGTCGGCGAACTAGGCATTAAGATTGGTAGCGAATATACGGAAGAGGAAATTTCGAAACTAGAAGACGATAGCCAGTTTGGCAAGTTGTATGCTAGGTCTATAGAATACTGTTTAATGCGTCCGCGAGCCATCAAAGAAGTGCGCGATTATCTGCGTCGGAAAACGCTAGCCACTCGTCGACGTTCAGCGAAAACTGGAAAAATTATTGAACGTCCTGGAATAAAGCCGGAGATTGCTGAGCGCGCCTTGGATCGTCTTATTGAGAAAAAATATTTGGACGATGAAAAATTTGCTCGATTTTGGTTTGAGCAGCGGTTCATGAAAAAAGGCGCCAGTATTCGTCGTTTGAAATTGGAACTGGCGCAAAAGGGAATTGATAATAGTGTAATTGAGGCTCTTGTGCGGGAGAATATTCGCTCTGATGACGAGGAATTGCGGAAGATTATTGCTAAAAAACGTTATCGATATAGCGACCAGCAGAAGTTTATGCAATATTTGGCTAGGCAGGGTTTTTCTTACGACGACATTAAGAAGGCTCTTGAAAACCCAAAAGATTAATCAACTTTTGTAGATTCTGGTTGTGGATGAGGTTGCTTGCGGAATGGGTTTTCGTATGAATTTATCTGCGGAATAGGTGTTTTTTCGGCTATGTGCGAGATGGTTGCCGATTTTACAACAATTTTATCGTCGGTTACTTTTATAATCTGAGAACGATGAATAAGTAGCTCTGTGTCGCCAAAA
>CAUTQX010000043.1:0-4033 GCA_963540705.1 uncultured Candidatus Saccharibacteria bacterium | reverse complement strand
CACAGACATGACCATGACTCGCACCGGGGATGTTACTAAACCTGCCGCCGGAGTAGAAGTTCACAAATGTGATTTCCGAGTATTCGAGATCGTATAAATACGATTATTATTGTGATAATGGCAGTAATTATGCAAGTTAATAACAGAGCCTTAGACTTCTTGCTAATTTTTTCTTTCTTAAGGATGAATATTGATGTAATTAGAGTCACCGTTCCTAAGACATATGGCAAGTATCGCGCCAGTACTATTGA
Source organism: uncultured Candidatus Saccharibacteria bacterium (assembly GCA_963540705.1). Taxonomy (GTDB): domain Bacteria; phylum Patescibacteriota; class Saccharimonadia; order Saccharimonadales; family Saccharimonadaceae; genus Nanosynbacter. The sequence continues at coordinate 3,782 of CAUTQX010000043.1, read as the reverse complement.
AGTATTTAATAATATTGTAGTTAAACTCATTAGTAGCCTCCCTTACTGTGAAAGTTTGATTTATATATATCAGTAATAGAGTGAAATTTCAAGCTATTTCATCAAAAATATATTGTAAAAATAAGGTTTTAAAATAACGTTAATTGCTCGGTTGGTAAATCCAGCTCAATTTCTCCGTCAACTTTTTGCGCCTGATAGCCAATAAGCTTTTTGATGTTGTAAGCCAGCAGCTGACCGTCGTAATCAGTAATGACAATTGAGCCGATGACGCTGCGTACATGTCCGACCAATTGACTGTAATTCTTCATTAAAACGACACGTGACAGGTCAACACCAGCGGTTTGAAAATAATCTTCACAAGGAATTAGCTTGGACTTCGGAAACGACACGCCAATTTTCTGCTCAATTTCAAGTAGCTTTTGTCGCAATTCCCTTTCGCCGGCTGCACGGTCAAAAGGTAGTTTTATCAATTCCATCTTTTTGTGAACTGGTAGAGTTTCAGCTATTCCATCCAGCTTGGAAATTTTCGCCTCGTACTGCCTGGCGATCAACGCCGAAGAAAACGTTTCTAATTTTATGGCTAATCGTGCTCCCTGCTCCAACAATCTTCGAATTCCACGCTCTTCTTGCGAGATTCCAACTTTTATGACGTTTGGTGCGAAGTACGCCAAGTAAACAAAATGCGGATTTTGATTGATTTTTTCTTGTTGGGTGGAAACCGAACTGGCGTTATAAAATGCTGGATTAAAGCCAGTTTTGTTGCGGCATTTTAAGCAATTTTCATACTTTTCATCAACTGTGGCGTGATCTGGACAGATTTGGCTACAGCGATTCTCAAAATCCACCCAACCTGTGCAATATTTGATAGAAAAATCAAACTCAAGAGACAAATTTTGCTCGAACAATTCATGACGCTCAATTTTATCGTCAACTTGACATTCGACGAATGGCTTATTGTCAGCGTTAAAACTGACGTAGCTGAGCAGGAAGTTGCTCGGTGGCATGAAATTTCCTTACAATGCAGCTTCGACAGCAGCCCAAGTCGCGTCAGGATTGTCTTCAGGGATGATGATTGTAACTTGGTCGCCGACGTTAATTCGGAAGTAAGTTACGCTAGCAAGCAAAATTCGGTATTCGCGGCCAGAAGCCTCGACGTAGTAAACTCCGTCGTGTTGAACAAGCGTTCCAATGACTTGCTTTCGTGGTACAGGACCGATTTGCTTATAGATAAAGCTGCCGTCTTCAGCGATTGTCAATTTCATCAAGTCACCCTCAACCAACTTAGATTTTGAAGCGTAGTTGGCTGGGATTGGGTAATTTTTGCCGTCTGGGCTAAGCATCATCTGGCCGTCAAATACACCTTCGATAATCTTTCCTGTTACATCATCTGACGAATTTTTTGGCGTGACAACTTGTCCATCGTCGCCAATAATACTAATCAATAATTCTTTTGCGGCAGCTAAATTGGTTTCCGCCTCTTGAATAAGTGTCCTCAGACGCTTAATTTGCTTTTCTGGTAATTCAGACATGGTTCTCGCAATTCCTTTGTCTATTTTTTATAATACTTAACTAATATATAGCATATCCTTACATTTATATCAAGTCGTGTCATTTGATTTTCTCTGATTTTCCACAGCGCTATAAGATATGGACGAAAAAGTGTTGCAAATTTTACTCTTGAAAATGATGTGCGGTTCGTGATATTAAGATTGGCGGCATAAAAATCACCGCCCAGAGCGGACGGTGATTAAACGAAACAAATTGGCGTTATATAACAAATTATGAAAGCTCGACAGTAGCGCCAGCGTCTTCCAAAGTTTTCTTTGCAGCTTCAGCTTCGTCTTTAGAAACTTTTTCCTTGACTGGTGCTGGAGCGCCGTCAACGATAGCTTTTGCTTCACCTAGACCTAGGCCAGTGATTTCCTTAACGGCCTTGATGACTGCAACCTTCTGAGAACCAGCGTCTTTCAAAGTAACTGTGAACTCAGTTTTTTCGTCAGCAGCAGCGGCGTCACCACCAGCAGCTGGACCAGCAACAGCGACAGCTGCAGCAGCTGGCTCGATGCCGTATTCTTCTTTAAGATGATTTTTCAATTCGTTAACTTCTAGAACTGTCAATTTTACAAGTTCTTCAGCCAATTTCTTAATATCAGCCATTGATATTCTCCTTTATTATTATATTGTTGCGATGAATGCAACGTTACTAGTGTTGATTGCTAAACTTAAGCAGCAGCTTTGGCTTCGATGCCGTCCAAAAGTCCGTGCAAATTGCCGCCAAGCGCGTTGACTGTGTCGTGCACTGGTGATAGCAATTGTGATACCACTTGAGCAACGAGTTGGTCTTTGCTTGGTAGGCCTGCCAATGCTTTAACGTCAGCTTCGCTAATTGCCAAGCCTTCGCCTGAGAAGCCGCCCGCAAGTTGTAATGCTGGATGTGTTTTTGCAAACGTGTCCAATACCTTTGCTGGCATAACTTCATCTTCGCTACTTACAGCGTAAACCAATTGACCAACCAATAAGCTGGTGTCGGTTTCTTTGTAAGTATCGATTTCCTGAAGAGCTACGCGCACCAGTCGGTTTTTAACAACCTTTATGGTAACGCCCGCTTCGCGAGCTGCCTTGCGTAGTTCTTGTAGGTCGGCAACGGTAAGGGTTTGATATCGAGCAAAAGCCGTACCCTTAGCGTCTTTTAATAGCTCTGTCAGTTCAGCAACCAAAGTTTGTTTTTTATCGCGTGAAATTGCCATAAAAATCCTTTCTTTGATTGAGTTAATTTGTTATGTGCCAATTTGTTAACGTGCGGTAATGGAGAATCAAAAAACGTCTTTGATTCTCGCACTACCAAAGACGTCAAATAAAACTGTCAGTTTCATCCCTCGGTGGCATTTTTACACTTGTTTTACTCCAAGTCGCCACTGTCTTTGGTAATGTTCCTTAGAATTGTAGCAGAAATGACAACGAAAGACAAGGGTTATGGCAATTATTTTCCAGCCGATTCAATCGCCTTATTTATCGCATTTTCGCCTAATCGTAATATTTCTTGACGCTCACGCGCAGACTTTCCTCCCCGTACTCCGTATCCTGCCAATTCTGGATGATTAAGGGCGTCTTTCAAACATTGCTTTAAGACTGGACATTTTTGACACATATCCTTAGCTAGGCGGGTAGGCTCCGCCCTTAGCCCTCTTTTTGGATTATTTGGGTTTTCCTGAAAAAATAGGTAATCAGCCTCTTCGGCAGGTAGTTCAGCGCACTTGGCGTCATCTCGCCAATCTGAATATGAGTTATACGATTTTGACATTCTACTATTTTACAATAATAATGTAATAAAATCAATAGGCGCCTATGTCTAGCCAAAGAGAAAACCCGCTCCGTGGTGGAGCGGGTATGGAACCTCCTTCTGTATCTATTTGTGGATTCTCCGCCAAGGGGCGTTAGTCGATTAAACTGACACCCCTTGGCAAGAAGTCTCAGCTGCCGGAGCGTACCTTATTACGTACCCTCGCGACCGCTGCCAGGACTACGCCACCGAAAATTAGCATAACTGCTAATGCACCAGCAGCGCTTACGTTAGCTCCGGTCTTCGCCAGCCTGGGCTGCGTGCTTGATTCCTCCGGGAGAGGAACTAAGCTCGGGCTCTTAGTCGCCGACGGTACCGGTGACTGACTCGGTGATACCGATGGTGTCACAGTTGGCGTCACAGGCGTGGGTGCCGGGGTCGGCGTCGGACTTGGAGTCGGTTCCGGCGTGGGTGCCGGTGTAGGGCTCATCGTCGGACTCGG
>CAUTQX010000042.1:0-4516 GCA_963540705.1 uncultured Candidatus Saccharibacteria bacterium | reverse complement strand
CTCAATCTCCCGAAGTCGTTGACTCGGCTTATCGTGACCGCTCATCATCAAATGACAAAAACTCTGATGTTTACCGCGCCCAACTCGCCCGCGCAATTGATGCAATTGGCTCAATCCAAAATTGTCCGCATTCTCAATCAATATCACTGTCGCATTCGGCACATTTACACCAACCTCAACCACAGTCGTACTAACTAGCATATCCAGCTCGCCGTCCGCAAACTTCTGCATCACTTCAGCTTTTTCTTCAGCAGGAAGCTTTCCGTGCAACAGCCCAACTCGACGATGGCTAAAAATAGTTTTAGACAATTTATTATATTCCGCCTCCACCGATTTTTTATCGTTATCTGGGTTATCATCAATCAACGGACAAATAACGTAAGCTTGGCGACCTTTAGCTAGCTCATTCTCAATCGATTCGTAAAGCTTCGGAGCTGATGCTGGTGACCAAATCTTAGTCTGAATCGGCTGACGACCAGAGGGCAACTCGTCCAGAATAGAAATATCCAGCTCTCCATACAACGTCAATGCCAGACTACGCGGGATTGGCGTGGCTGTCATGCTTAAAAGATGTGGCATAAAATCAGACTTTTCTAACAAAGCTTGTCGTTGCTTCACGCCAAATCGGTGCTGTTCGTCGATCACCGCAAATCCCAATTTATGATACGCAACCTTTTCCTGAATTAGCGCGTGTGTGCCGACCACAACGTCAATGTTACCGCTAGCCAAATTGTCCAGCAATTGACTGCGCGCCGCACCTTTCACGTGACCCGTCAGAAGCGCAACAGACACACCAAATGGCGACAATAACTCGTCAAGCGTTTTCGCATGTTGCTGCGCCAAAATCTCCGTCGGCGCCATAATTGCCGTCTGGAAACCAGCCTTCGCCACTTCCGCAACCACCAATCCCGCAACGACAGTTTTCCCCGAGCCAACATCTCCTTGCAACAGTCGATTCATCGGATGATCAGACTCCAAATCTTGCAAAATTTGCCACGCCGCGCGGCGCTGGGCATTTGTCAGCGAAAACGGCAATTGATCAACAAAACTCTTCACGACCGACTTATTAAACGGAATTTTCCAGCCAGCTAGTTTAGTTTGCTCTTGCTTGTTAAACTGCGCTGCCAATATCATTTCAAACAACTCCTCAAATGCCAGGCGCTCACGGCCACGAGAAATTTCCTCATGAGTTTTTGGCGCGTGAAGAAATTTAACCGCCTCAGAACGACTAACCAATTTTTGGCGCCGAATAATACTCTCCGGTAAAGTTTCAGGCAAAAAATCCATAATTGGACGAAGATTTTTCATCAAATCTTGTACGGTTTTTGGGCGGATATTTTTGATCAATTTATAAACTGGCTGAATTCCAGAATTATTTTCCGCAGCAGTTTTGGCAATTTCTTTAGCTAACTCAACGGACGGATTATTGATTTGATAGCGATTATATTGCATACCAAATTGGCCAGAAAAAATAAATTCCGCATCAGATTTTAATTGCGTTTCGCGGTACGGCTGATTGAACCAAACCGCCTTAACTTTGCCTGATTTGTCCGCCAAAACTGCGGTCGTAATCCTGAGTCCGCGCCGAACAATACGCGTCGAAACCGATTCACAACGCGCTTTAACCGTAACTTTTCCCGGCTGAAGATCTGCAATATTAACCGCAGACGAATAGTCGTCATATGCCCGCGGCAAAAAATCCAAAGCATCAGAAACCGTCGTAAGACCAGCCACCGCCAAAGCCTGAGCAGTTTTCGGCCCGACGCCTTTAATTTGCTCGAGAGGAGTTGTTAATTTCATCTACGAAACAGCGTTGATGCCTTCCAGAGCGTAAGCCGTATCTTCCCAGCCTCTCACGCCGATTGAATCTACGCCCATTTGCTTCACTGGAAAATCATTGCCACCTTCTTCAATTTTGTCACCAAAGAATAGCGTTTCTTCTTTCGACCAGCCATTCAATTCGAGTAGCCGCCCAATTCCATAGGCTTTGTCAATTCCCGGAAGCGTGATGTCAGTGCTCGTTGTTCCACCAATTCGCACCTCAAGTCCAGGCAGTTTCTCCGCCACCTTGTCACGATACACCGGACGAATATCCTTATATTTTTCAGCCCACGCGTATTTATCTTCGGGTGTAGCCTGCTGACCCAAAGCCGACATAGTAATCTGGCTATGTCGATCTTCAATTATTTCACCCGCAGGATTCTCGCACCAAATACCCATTTCCTTCGCAACTTCTTCCAAAGCCGCAGTTATCTGAGTTTTTTGCTCATCAGACAAATCATTCGCGTATTGAATTTTCCACTCATTATCAGCGGCGTTAAATCGATAATATCGAGTTCCGCAAGTCGGCATCGCGTGGAACTTCTGAAGCAATTCTGGAGCAACGTTCAGCCTGTCAATCACCTGCTTCTTTATCTGTTGAAACGTGCCGCCAGTAATCACACAAACATCATAATTCTCAAGCAATCGACTAAGAGTCCCCGCCATACGGTCGCTAATTGGCGATTTTGTAATTGCTAGCGTATCATCCAAATCAAAACCGATAATTTTCTTCATTATTTGTCCCCTTCCATAATTAATACGAACGTATTTTTACCCTTCTTCAGTAGCGACGTGTCATTGACGACTTTGTTTTCGGCAAGTTTTTCTCCGTTTAGACTAATAGCACCAGATTTTAACAATCGCTTTGCTTCGCCGTTAGAGCCAACTGCACCGGATTCTACCAGCGCTTCAATCACATCAATTCCAGCATCAACGCAAGGAATCTCTTCAGCTAGAGCGCTCAAATCATCGTCCGACAATTTCTTAAAATCGCCGCCACCAAACAAAACTTCAGTTACGCGCTCAACAGATTCACGACGAGCGCTGCCATGAACAACATCTGTGACTTCGCGAGCCAAAACTTTCTGCGCCGAACGAGCACCAGGATTTACGGCGTGGTTTTCAGCAATAGCCTCAATTGTATCGCGATCCAGCATCGTAAATATCTTCATATATTCAATCGCACTCTCGTCATCGACATTCAACCAGAATTGATAGAATTTATAGACGCTGGTTTTATTTTCATCAAGCCAAACCGCGCCACCTTCAGATTTACCGAATTTACGACCAGTTGACTTATTGATAAGCAGTGGCGCAGTCATTGCGTAAACTTCAGTATTTTCTTTCTTACGAATCAGATCCACGCCGGACAATAAATTACCCCATTGATCCGATCCGCCAATTTGCAGATTTACACCGTATTGATTAAATAGATGCCAAAAATCATAGCCCTGAAGTAAAGTGTAAGTGAATTCCGCAAAACTCAGACCCTTACCGTTGTTAATGCGCGCCTTGAAAAATTCGCGGCTCACCAAATCTGCCATATTGAAATTCTTACCGATATCGCGAAGAAACGGCAGCAATTCCAGTTCAGCCAGCCAATCAGCATTGTCAACCAGAGTAAAATCGCGCCCAGCAAAAATCCTCGAAACCTGGAATTTTAAGGCTTGCTTATTATGCTCAATCTCCTCATATGATAGCAAATTTCGCTCTTCTGTATCGCGCATATCGCCAATCATTCCCGTACCACCACCGACAAGCAAAAATACTTTATGTCCGCGCTCCAAAAAATGCCGAACCATCATATAAACTGCCAAATGCCCAACATGCAAGCTGTCCGCCGAAGGATCCGTCCCCAAATAGAGCGTGAAATTCTCCGAATCGATAAGTTTGTCGTCAGTGAATGTGGTCTGATTCCAGAACCCACGCCATTGTAATTCCTCTGATAATTTCATATCACTCCTTTTCTTTATATTAGTATAGCAATTTTATAATTGAAGCGAAACATATGCGTGATATAATAGAATTGTGAAGAAAAAGACTACGATAAGCACCGCCGGACACGGCTCAAGCGATAAGAAATCTCCGTCGAAACGGATGAACTTATATGCCAATTTGGCGCAGAAACATAAGACTAAAAAAGATAAGGACGCGCGCGAGCGAGCGGAATATTTGGCGACTTTACCGAAACATCCCGTAAAGCGATTCTTTTATCGATTACATCCGAAGCGACTAGCGAAATATTGGTTCTCCAAGCGTGGCGGATTGATGGCGCTAAAAATTCTTGGCGTCAGTATTTTATTGATGTTGCTACTTATCGGCGGAATGTTCGCTTACTTCCGTAAAGACCTCGATAAGATTCGCCCTGGCGAGCTTGCTAAGCGTGTCCAAACTACTGTCACTAAATATTACGACCGCAACGATAATTTGCTTTGGGAAGATAAAGGTACGGGCAATTATCAATTGGTTGTCGAATCTGACCAGATTAGCGACTATTTGAAGAAGGCCACTGTCGCAATTGAGGACCGAAACTTCTACAATCACCACGGTATCAGTATTAGCGGCATGTTGCGCGCGATGCTCTCAACCGCTTCACGTCGCCAAGTTCAGGGTGGATCAACCCTGACGCAGCAGCTAGTCAAGCAAGTCTTCTTCGCAGATGAGGCCGGCGATAGATCAATTAGCGGTATCCCTC
>CAUTQX010000041.1:0-4592 GCA_963540705.1 uncultured Candidatus Saccharibacteria bacterium | reverse complement strand
ATCTCGAAGAGCAGGCTTTTGAAGATAAAATTGGTGGTGACACACCCATGGGATCAACAGACTCAACAATCGGACGATTATGGCGACCGAATCCAGAAGGTTGCGACGAGTGCGGACATAACGGATTCAAGGGTCGCGTTGGCATTTACGAGGTTCTTGGCATATCCATCCCTATTCAAAAAATGATTACCGCCAATGCCACCAGCAATGATATTCAAGATCAAGCAATCTCTGAAGGCATGGTGACGATGCAGATGGACGGACTTATTAAATCACTGCGCGGAATCACCACCGTGGACGAAGTTTTGAGGGCAACAAGGGAGTAATATTATGCCAATTTTTGAATATTTGCTTGTCAATAAAAAGAAAGAGACTGTCTCTTCAACGATTGAAGCGGCCGACAAACTTTCTGCTATTAACAATTTGAGATCACGCGGACAATTGATAAAAATTGAAGAAAAAGGCGCAAAAAAAGAGCTCAGTTTTTCTTTCGGCAAGAAAAAGAAAGGCGCTAAGACTGAAGAATTAGTGATGTTTACTCGCCAATTAAGCGCCATGGTTTCAGCTGGCGTTCCTATTCTTCGCTCCCTTAACTCTATGGCAAAACATGCCGAAAGCGCCAACTTTCGAGACACGATCAACGCTGTGATTAAAGACATTGAAGGTGGTATGTCTTTCGCGGATGCCCTGAGCAAACACCCAGAAACCTTCAATGATATTTACGTGAACATGGTTGCTGCGGGTGAAACCGGAGGTATTTTGGACGACATCTTAAAGCGTCTGGCCCTGCAACAAGAGAAAAACTCATCCATGAAGAAAAAAATTAAAGGCGCCATGACATACCCGATCGTACTTTTAATTATTACGATCATTGCCTTCTTCATCCTGATGATCTTCATTATTCCAGTCATCGGTAAAACCATTAAAGATATGGGCGGACCCGACGCTAAACTACCAATGCTCACTGAGATTATGCTCGGAATTAGCGATTTTGTAGTGTCATTTTGGTATATAATCATTCCAATATTTGCCGGAAGCATTTGGCTATTAATTCGCTACATTAAAACCCCAAAAGGTCGCGTAAAATTTCACAATATCATCATCAAAGTTCCAGCTGTTGGCCCAATTGTCAAAAAAGTGGCAATCGCCCGCTTTACTCGAACCTTCTCTGCTCTTATCGGCGCGGGTGTGGCTGTACTTGAAGCGCTGGATGTAACTTCGCGCGCCGTCGGAAATGTCGCCTACGAAAAATCCCTTAAAGAAGCCACTAAACGAGTCCAAAATGGTGAAGTCTTGTCAAAAATTATCGCAGAGCAGGATGATTTATATCCGCCAATCGTAGCACAGATGTTGTCTGTCGGTGAAGAAACCGGACAAACGGACAAAGTTCTGGTTAAAGTTGCCGACTTTTACGAGGAAGAGGTCGATACCGCGATTGACGGCGTTAGTTCTATTATCGAGCCGGTGATGATCGTCGCAATGGGTGTTGTTATTGCCCTGGTGGCGGTTAGTGTTATGGGCCCAATTACAAGTATGGCGGGTCAAGTTAAGGAATAATAGTTTTTCAAAAAAGCTTATGCTATAATACTGACATATAGGTGGGAAAATAATAACGTGTCGAGCATATTTTATAGAAAAAAACCAATTATCGGCCTAGATATCAGCCGAACAAGCATAAAAGTAATGTCGATTGATAGAAATCGGATGCTGGTTCATGGGTATGGATCGATTAACCTCGATTCTCAAAAAAGCGACGGAAATTCTGCGGACAACACTGAATATTTGGCGCAGAATATCAAAACATTATTGAAGAAAAACATCGTAGGACAAATTAATAGCAACCGCGTGGCGTTGGGCATACCAACCAACCGAACATTCTCGCGAACATTTAGCTTACCTGTGAAAGAAGAAAGCAATATTCGCAGTGCGGTAAATTTGGAAGCCGAACAATATATTCCAGCGCCATTAGATTCTCTTTATTTGGACTATCGAATTATCAATCGCACGAAAGATGAACTTAGTGTGCTAATGTGTGCCGCACCGAAGAAAATGATCGACAGCATGTTAGACGCCACAAAACAATGCGGTCTGGAAGTTGCAATAATTGAGCCGAACATCAGCGCAATCGCTAGACTTCTGAAGCGCACAGAAGAAGGAATGCTTCCTACAATTATCGTTGACATAGGTACATCAACTACAGATATCGCGATTCTAGATTCTGATATACGTGTGACGGGCGGCTTAAATGTTGGCGGCTATTCACTCACTTTAAATTTAGCTAAAAAAATGAATGTACCAATTGAAACAGCTCATCAATTTAAGGTATTAAACGGATTAAATCCTGGACCAAGACAAGCCAGAATTGCAGGAGCCTTACGCCCGAGTTTGGAAAAAATGACCAACGAAGTTAAGCGCGTTATGCGATATTACACAGACCGCTTCCCTGATGAGAAAAAAATCGAGCAAGTTCTCATCGTTGGTGGCGGCGGCAATCTTCCAGGAATTGGTGATTTTTTCACAAACGAGCTATTAATGCCAGCACGCGTGGCAAGCCCGTGGCAAATGCTGAACTTCGATGGACTAGAGCAGCCGGCAAAACAGCTTCGCTCCCAATTATCACCAGTCGCAGGGCTAGCCTTAATCAAGCAGGAGGATATTTATGATTAACCTTCTCCCACCTCAAGAAAAAAAGCAAATCAGCGCCGGACGAGTAAACGTCATCTTAAGACGATATTGCATCATATCATTGATATTTGCAGGTTTGCTATTCTTAACTATTGGCGGATTTTATCTATTCTTAGAAAATAGCCGCACCTCAGCTCAAGCCAACATCGACGAAGGAAATGCTAAGCTTGCTCAATACCAATCGACGCAAAAAGAAGTTAGCGAGTTTAAGAAAGACCTTGATTCAGCTAAAATAATCATTGACAGCGAGGCTCATTACTCTACAATTATTCCAAAAATTGCACAATATATACCATCGGGTATGGTTTTGGACTCTCTGACGCTAGACACTTCAGCGTTAGATAAACCATTGTCATTAACAGCTCTCGGAAAAAATAAGGATGACGCCATCCGAATAAAAACTAGTTTAGAAAAATCAGAAATATTTAGCGACGTTCACCTGGAGACCGTTGTTTATAGCGGCGGTAACCAATCATCAGACAAGCCTGCGGATTATCCAATCACTATAACAATTAGCGTTACACCGAAACCAGAGGTCTTAAAACAATGAAAAAAGTTCTAAATGCCAGTATCGCGCGAATTATCTTGTCGTTATTATTGCTCATAATATTATCAGCAATGGTAGGGCTAGTTATTTTCGCCTATTCACTCCTAAGTAAAACATCAGAAGAAGTCGGAAAAATGCAAACAGAAGCGACTGCAGTTGATGCAAAAATACAAAGTTTGCTAGCGTCGAAATCTCAGCTCGATCGCAATTCTGACACAGTTAAAAAAGCAAAGAATATCGTCTCAGAATCAAAACTTTATCAATATCAAAATCAGATCATCCAAGATCTAAATACCTACGCCGACCGCGCTGGCATTCCGATTAAATCCTTCTCTTTCCAAAACGAACCAACAACCGCTGCTAAGACAGCGACATCTAGCAAGCAAACATCCGCCAGCCCTGCTGGAGTGAAAAGCACTTTCGTATCAATCCAATTGGGAGATCATATAGATTACACGAAATTCCTACATTTCCTTAGTCTTATTGAAAAAAATGTCACTCGAATGCAGCTTTCAGGTGTGTCAATTTCCAGAGGCGCAAATAATCATGAAATATCAATCCAATCACTTGAAGTAAAGGTTTATACACGATGAGTCCATCAATATCAGAACAGCTCGAGCCAATCGTAAAATCACTGTCTAAATTCCTATGGCGATTTCATGTGATAATATATAGCGTTGTCGTAATCGGAGGCGTAGCAATCGCGATATTTCTCTTGAGTGGACTTTTAGCGGTTCCTACCGAAGAACCACAGACTACATCAATAAGCTTCGATAAAAAAACCATGCAAATTATTAAAGACTTCCGACCGTCAACTTCAGCAAACGACTCATTTAGTCTGCCAGCTGGTCGCTCCAATCCGTTTGCCGAATAGAACACAACCGTTTATAATATAGTTATGCTTATATCCGCAGATCGCTTCCTTGATATTCCCGTCATGAGTCTTCAGACGGGCTCTGAACTGGCACGAACGTCGCGGGAAATTATCAATCCAAAGAATCTATCTATAATCGCATATGAACTTGAAGGACGACTTTTGGACCAGCGCCCTAGTTTACTTCGCATTGATGACGTCAGAGAAATTGGACCGCTCGGTATGATTATCGACTCAACCGATGAGATCATCGGCATTTATGACGTAATTACTATAAAAGAAATTTATGACATCAATTTTACATTAAAAGACAAATTGGTTATTGATGAGACAAATAAGAAAATCGGAAATGTTATCGGAGATACGGTGGCGGCTGGGAATTTTATTATACAACAACTCCGGATTCGGCGACCATTCTTGAAAAGTTTTGGCGACACAGAGCTACTTATTCATCGTTCTCAGATTATAAAAGTAACCGATGATAAA
>CAUTQX010000040.1:0-5828 GCA_963540705.1 uncultured Candidatus Saccharibacteria bacterium | reverse complement strand
CGTGAGGCATATCTGCTGGGCGTCGTTTATTCTCAATAGGATTATCCTTCGCCTGTTTCCATAAAGTCACCACTTGCTCGATCCGTCGCGCCGACCACTCCTCGCGAATAGCCCGCTCCATAATATCTTCTGCAGCATCATCAGGCAAACCGATTAGAGGTCTTGCCTGCCCTTCATTTAATCGCCCCTCAAACAACGCCTGCTGCACAGACTTCGGCAATTTCAGTAGCCTCAGCGTATTACTGACCGCGCTTATAGATTTGCCGCCCAAACGCTTGCCAATTTCCTCCAGTGTCATATTGAATTGATCGCGCAATTTTTGATAAGCAGTCGCTGTTTCAAGCGCATTCAAATCATGTCGTTGCAAGTTTTCAATCAAAGAAGTCTCCAGGCGATTTTGATCGCTCATACTCCTGACAATACATGGCACCTCTGTTAAATTCGCCCTATTCGCCGCACGCCAACGTCGCTCGCCCGCTACGATCAGATATTTATCGCCTTTTGGCGTCACAACAATTGGCTGAACCACACCATGCTCGCGCACCGACTCCGTCAATTCATTCAAAGCATTTTCATCAAAAAAGCGACGCGGCTGATCAGGATCTGGAACGACTTGGTCAATAGCAATATCTCTCAAATGAGAAACTTTCACATCTTGTTGTGCTGTCGGGTCGAACGTTTCATCAATCAAATTGGTTGGAATCAATGACCCAAAACCTCTACCTAAACCTTTTTTCATCGTTCCACCCTCTCTATAATTTCTTTCGTCAGCGCCTTATAAGCCCGAGAACCTTTTGAAAAACGATCATACGCTCCAACTGGCGCGCCATGACTAGGAGCTTCAGCCAAGCGAATGTTTCTTGGAATACTATTCTTGAAAATCTTATCTGGAAAATATTTTTTAACCTCAGCATGAACCTGCCCAGACAATGTAGTCCTGGAGTCCATCATCGTCAATAAAACGCCCAATAATTCCAGAGGTGGGTTAAGCCCCTTCTTTATCAATTTCATACTTTCCAAAAGCTGCCCCAATCCCTCCAGAGCGTAAAATTCCGCCTGAACTGGAAGTAATACGTAATTAGCGGCAATCATACCGTTGACTGTCAACAAACTCAAGCTCGGCGGACTATCAATAATAATATAGTCGTAATCCGTCGCCTTCTGTAAAGCTTCTCGCAAGCGAACAAACCTTCCCTGCGCCTGCGCCAATTCCACTTCCGTATTTGCCAGATGAGGTGTAGCTGGAGCAATTGACAAGTTTTTATATTCCGTCGGCAATATGATATTCGCCAGGTCAATTTGTCGCATAATCACCTCTGATATTGTTGCGCCCAAATTCTGCTTATCTATCCCAAGCCCACTAGTAGCATTGCCCTGCGGATCAAAATCCACCAACAACGTTTTCTTGCCAGCTTTTGCCAAAAAATATGCTACGTTAATTGACGTCGTTGTTTTACCGACGCCACCTTTTTGATTTGTCACCGCAATGATTTTTGTCATTCGTTCCCCTTTTTACCTGCCTTAATTATAGCATGAGCAGAACATAAATAACAGACATCAAAAAACCGCTTCCTTTACGAAAGCGGTTCTTATGCTATTTGATTGACGTAATTTCAATCTTCGTGTACTTCTGGCGATGACCAGTCTCTTTGTGAACACGCTTCTTGCTCTTGTAGCGGATAACGCGAAGCTTATCGCCCTTAACTTCCGCCTCTACGACCTTGGCCTTAACGCTAGAGCCTTTTACAGTTGGCGTACCAACCTTGATTTTATCACCATCAATCACTAAAAGTGCGTCGAGAGTGAGTTCTTTCGTGCCTTCAGGGAGGAGATCCACCAAGAGGGACTCTTTTTCGCTGACAAGATATTGTTTGCCAGAGATTTTTACGACTGCTTTCATTTTGTTCCTTAATTAATTAAATTTCAATCTGTTTTATTGTACCAGAGATACGATAACAATTCAAGCCCCACACCTAACCTTATTGCGCAATAATTTTCGCCATAGCGTTATTCGCCTTCAACCAACCACTAGGTGAGCCGCATTCCATATATTCGCCCTTAGCTTCGCCAACAGCAATCACGCCGCCGCCATCGATATACGCATTAATCGCGTCCGTTAACTCAAACTCGCTCCTCTTAGGGTTCGCTGGCAAGGTTCGCGCCAACTCAAAAATCTCTTTATTCAGGACGTAAAAGCTTGAATTGCTGAGATTGCTTGGAGCTTCTTCCAATTTTGGCTTTTCAATTATTCGCACAAAATTGTCCTGATCATCAGTTTCAATAATGCCAGTTTGTGGAATAAATTCCTCTTCGACAGGGTTTCCTAGTAGTCCAGCCGACAATCCACGCGATTCCACCAACTCCGCCAAATCTGCCGCGTTTGAGCCGCCGTCGTCACGCCAAAAGAATTGATCGCCCATAATCACAAAAGCCGACTCACCCTGTCCAATAAATTCACTCGCCAAACCAACTGGAATGCTTGTACCGTAACCACCAGTTCCCGGCTGAGTTAAAAAATGTATTCGGACGTCGCGAAGTGGCGCCACCAGAGGTAATTTATCTTCTTTACCCACACGGCGCAGATAATCGTTCAATTGAATATTCGAACGATAATAACTCTGTACTTGAGTACTTTGTTCACCAACCACAAAGTAGATATCCTTAACGCCAGCACGAACTACGTCTTGCACGATATAGTCAATCACCGGCCTCGTGCCGACCGGCAACATACACTTTTCAATAGATTTGGTAATCGGCAACATCCGCGTTCCCCAACCTGCAACTGGAATAATAGCTTTGGTAATCATGGAACCTCCTGTGTTTTCAGTTCTTTGTGAGAGTAATTATACATCATCAATCGTCAAAATCTCCATCCGCACGAGACCAAAACTTGCGAATATCCTCTATATCGTCGGCATCCAGACGAATCGCCTGCGGCTCCCGCTGCTCTTTAATAATTTCTTCAGCAAGTCCATCCGCCAATGGATCAATTGACGAAAACCCTATTTTACTACCAAATAATTTGTTGAATAAATTTTGCATAACTTTTTTATTTTTATCAATTAACAATGATATATTAGCATAAGTATGATTAAAAGTCAATAGAATATCCTCCCCATGAAGAGGAGGATATTTTTACTGAAATTCTTACGATAATCTACAAGATTACGATCGCTTAATGATTGCAGCACCGCCAGCGGTAATCACTGTAACTGCAGCGGCAATAACTGAATATACACTTACACCAGTTTCGGCCAAAGTCTCAGCAGGCTTAGTTTCTTTGCGAGGAGAAGAAACTGAAGCTGGGGCTGATTCTACTAGAACTGGAGTAGCCGCTACATTAACGTTTTCCGATTCAGTTGAAGCTTCAGGGTTTACTGGATTTTCTGGAGTAACTGGATTTGGAGCGACAGGAGCCTCTGGCAAGCTTTCTGGGTTTTTCAATGTTGCCTGTGTCTGGTTCAGCTCCACAGCCTTTGTTAGATTACCACCAACAGTCAATGCGACAGTTTGATGTAATGAGTTATCGTAATTGCCTTCTTTGTCAAACCAGTATATGTAAATTGAAATAGGAGTATCGTATATTGAGTTGGCAAAATCTGGGTAATACTTCTTCACCAGCTCTTCAATCGACAACTCACCGCCTTGCATCAATTCTTGACGAATAGCGCTTTTTAATTGAATCTTATTCGCGCCGCTAGTTATTACAAATCGATAATGGTCGTTCGCGGCACCTTCAAATTTAATTGTATTTTTCTCACCCTTATATTGAGCGGTGGAAACTGTTATTTTTGGTGCAGCCGGCGGAGTAGTCTCTAGCGCAGACGCGGTTACATTGCCGAATATCACGCCAACAGTAGCCAACGCAGCGATAGCTCCAACCTTAATTAAGTTAGTCATAGCTTATCCTTTCAAATTATTATGCTATGAACTTGTTATACTAGCTGCTCTTGACTTTTGCAAGCATAGACGTTATAACTTGGTTTTTTACGCCTTTTTCAGGGAAATTTCTACCAATTTACCCTCGATTTTGGCGTCATATTTTTCCAATTCATCGACTGCAGAATTTAATTCCACAGCAAGGGTTTCAGATTTAATGACGTCAGCGAAAGCGTCAACAGCTTGAGATATTTCAGAATCGTCGCTAGAAATACTCAATACAATTCGATCATCTATCTGCAGACCGGCCTGCTTGCGTACGCTTTGAACGTGGCGAACGATTTCACGCATCAAACCTTCGCGCTTTAGTTCAGGAGTGATTGTTAAATCATAAACAACGCTCGGTTGCGCTGACTCAGACTCTGAATCTGTAACAATTTCAACCGATTTCACATTCAATTCATCTTTAGCGATATCAATCAAGAACTGTACAACTTCCGCTGGTGTATCCTGAGAAATAGTGTTGATAAGCTTCACAGACGCCAACGGCTGACGCACCTTAATCCCCTCCGATGCGCGCTTCGACAAGCCATCGTTCACCGCAGTACGCAACGCATTCATGTCGCGAAGCATTGAATTGTCTATTTCATCAGCTGGCAACCAATCTTTAAGATGAATCGATTCGTTATCGCCCGTCAAATTATGGTACAATTCTTCTGCTAAAAATGGCGTAAACGGCGCTAGCATATAACTGAGTCGCACCAAAACGTAATGGAGCGTGCGGTAAGCGTCATTTTTATCGCCGTCATCTTCAGATTTCCAGAAGCGACGACGACTGCGTCGGACGTACCAGTTACTTGCGTCGTCTAAGAACGGCAAAATCGGCTTAGTCGCATCCTGAAGGTTGTAATTATTAAGACCTCGCTCAACCTCTGTTATTAATTGATGCAACCTCGACACAATCCAAACATCCAGCGGATTTGTTAAATCACGAAGCGGATCCGAAAGATCGCCATTAAACTCCCAGCCATCAACTTCAGCGTACATCGTAAAGAAGTCGTACATATTCCAGATCATACCAAGCTTACGCGCTACATCCATCACATCCTTATCCGCCAAGGCAAAATTTTCGCCATTTGTTAGTGGACTTGAGAGCATCAAGAATCGGAAACTGTCAGCCGAAGTATTATTCATAAGCTCCATCGGATCGGTATAATTCTTTAGCTTCTTGCTCATTTTTTTACCGTCGGCGGCATTGATAAATCCAGTACAAATCAAATTCTTCCATGGAGATTTACCAAACAAAGCCACATTCACCGCTGTTAAGCTATAGAACCAGCCACGAGTTTGATCAATCGCTTCAATGATGAAATCAGCCGGAAAACTTGCTTCAAACTTTTCCTTGTTTTCAAATGGATAATGGAATTGAGCGAATGGCATTGAGCCAGACTCAAACCAACAGTCCAAAACCTTACCGATGTGATGCATTTCTGCGCCGTCACACTCAAACGTAACGTCCATAACTTGTGGCAAGTGATAATCATCCAATTTACGACCCGTAACCTCTTCAAATTCCGCAAAGCTACCAATCACCTTTACCACTTCCGTGCCATCATTTTTCACACCCTTCCACACTGGAATTGGTGTTGCCCAATAACGATCGCGGCTCAAATTCCAATCAGGTGCCTGCTCGATAATGTTATGAAATCGCCCGGTCCTTAAATTATCTGGCGTCCAGCTTGTCTGCTCGTTCGCCTCCAACATTTCCTTTTTCTGGCTCTGAATATCCATAAACCAACTTGGGTGAGCACGATACATCAATTTTGTACCACATCGGTGACAATGTGGATATTCGTGGCGAATATATTCAATTTTTAGCGCCCGACCTTCTTCCAGTAAAGTCTTCGCTATTTCCTTATTTACCTCCCAGATATTGCGACCCAGCCACC
>CAUTQX010000039.1:0-6121 GCA_963540705.1 uncultured Candidatus Saccharibacteria bacterium | reverse complement strand
ATTAAAAGTTAAAACTAAGGGCAAAAAACTATGGCTACGATTAATTGGATCGACAGTCGTTGGTGAATTATGTGATACTGTAGTGTTCGCCTTTGTTGCGTTCGGTGGAATACTTCAGGGAATGAACATGCTGACGTATATTCTGATTGGCTGGATATTTAAGACTGTAGTGGAGATTGTTTTCTTGCCTATTACATATCGCGTAATAGATAAGATGAAACAGGTCGAAAAAGTTGATGCTTATGACGATAAGACTAACTTTACGCCGTTTAGTGTTGACTTGAAATAGTTTGGTTGACCTTTAAAGCATTTTTACAGAACGCTTGTTTATAGTGGTTTGCATGAAAGCAATAACCACACCCCAACCATTAGCTAGGTCGCGACTTATAGAATCCGACTCTAGCCCATCGCCGTTTCGAGCGATAGTCAATCCATCCGTCGATATAGTCGTGCCGGTGCTGAATGAGGAGAAAATTCTTCAAAGCAGCATTGAAACGCTTGACAAATACATGATGGAAAATTTGCCATATCGCTATCAAATAACAATTGCAGATAATGGCAGTCAAGATAAGACTTTAGAGATTGCGAACAATTTGGCGCAAAAATATCAATCGGTTCGAGTTGTGCGCCTAGCAGAGCGCGGTCGTGGACGGGCATTAAAGCAGGTCTGGCAAAACAGTCGAGCTGATATTCTGACGTACATGGATGTTGACTTATCTACTAGTTTGGACGATTTTCTACCGATGATTCAGCCGTTGGTGGCGGGTGAAGCAGGCGTGGCAATTGGCTCTCGATTGATGAAAGAATCAAAAACCAGCCGCGGATTTAAGCGGGAGTTTATTTCACGATGTTATAACAAGATTATCAAATTGACATCGCGAACCAAATTTAGCGATGCGCAATGTGGGTTTAAGGCGATTCGCCGTGATGTAGCGAAGAGATTTTTGCCAAACATTAAGGACAATGAGTGGTTCTTTGATACCGAACTTTTGATTAAGACGGAGCGCGCAGGCGTGCCAATCCACGAGCAACCCGTTACTTGGATCGAGGATACGGATAGTCGCGTGAAGATTGTGAAAACGGCGGTTGACGATTTGAAGGGTTTGCATCGTGTTAGTAAGGAATTGGACGATAGATCTTGGCTTGAAAAAATAACTCTTCCGATTCTGTTAATTGCGACGGGCGCGTTGTATATGTTTGGTGCGATGCATAATGGTATGGCGAATAGTTATTACGCGGCGGCGGTTCAGGCAGCAAGCCAAAGCTGGACGGCTTGGTTATTTGGTGGTTTAGATGCGGCAAATTATGTCTCAATCGATAAGCCACCGCTAGCCACGATGATAATGGGACTTAGCGCTAGGCTACTTGGATTTTCCAGCTTTTCAATGCTTTTACCTAGCGTGCTAGCTGGCGTTGGCTCGGTCTGGTTGTTGTACTCAGCCGTGAAACGACAATTTGGCTTCACCAGTGCGGCAATTGCTGGAATTACCTTAATGTTAACTCCAGCCGCAGCGTTGATGTTCGGGTTTAATAATCCGGACGCTATTCTGACATTCATGCTTACGGCTAGTGGCTATGCATTCCTCAGATCATTAGAAGGTAAGCGTCCACTTCTGTGGCTTGGTTTGGCGGGGTTATTTACGGGTCTGGCGTTTAATACAAAAATGCTCCAAGGTTTAATGGTTTTGCCGGCGATGGTGATCGTTTATCTAATATTTGCTAAGCCGCCAATTGTTACGCGATTTCTACATTTGATGTTTGCGGGCGTGATTACGACGGTGTCGACTTTGTGGTGGAGTGTGCTTGTTTGGCTGACGCCGTCTGGTAATCGACCGTGGGTTGGTAGTACGAATGATAATAGTATTTGGAGTTTGATTTTTGGCTATAACGGATTTGGTCGGCTATTAGGAAACCGCGGCGGCGGAGGTGGCGGAACTCTTCCGAGTAGTACTGGTATGGCAATAATAAGTCCTGGCGGAATGGGTGGTGGCGCTCCCGGTGGCGGTCATGGTCCTGGTGGCACTGGATTCGGTGGACAGACTGGATTATTCAGGATATTTAATAACGATTTTGGTCCGAACATTGCGTGGCTATTAATGCTAGCTTTAGCGGGTGGTGGATTACTCCTGTGGATTTTAAGAAAAACTCCGCGAACAAATCGTGGACGAGCGGCGGTGATATTCTGGATGCTTTGGCTAGTTGTTCATATCATAATTTTCAGTATGACTAGCGGTGTAATCCATCCTTACTATGTAGTAGTGATGGCGCCGGCAGTGGCGGCTCTGGTGGGGATTGGTGTGCCGTTTTTGTGGGGAGCGTACGTCAGACGAAAATCATATGCCTGGGTCTTGCCAATGGCAATTGGCGTGACGACGATGACTACAATGATTATTCTGGGTTACGCTGGCACGATGACTTGGCTGATTTGGACGGTTGGCGCGCTGGGGCTTGCCGGCATGATTGGACTATTAGTCAATCTATATTCACCGAAAAATTGGCTTCAAAACTCAGCTATCATCGCTTCTATTACAGTATGCACACTCTCTCCGGTCATTTATACATTATCAACAGTTAATGTGGCTCACACGGGAAGTATTCCGACGGCGGGTCCAAGTTCAACGGCGATGCAAGGAAGTAATAATGAGAAATCGCAAGCCGATAGCGCGCTGGTCGAATATTTACTGCAAAATCAGAATGGCGCAACTTGGTTGGTGGCGGTGGATAGTGCAAATGAATCTGCGGCAATTCAGCTAACTAGCGGCCAACCCGTCATGGCAATTGGTGGCTTTAATGGTAGTGATACGCCACTCACGCTTGATCAATTTAAGCAATTGGTGACTTCGGGCAAATTGAGATATTACGCAGCCAGTTCGCGCGGTCACGGTGGCGGTGGCCCTGGTGGCGGTAATAACGAAATCACAAATTGGATAAAACAAAACGGTAAAGTTATTAATTATGGAGGTAGCGATGTAACACTATACGAATTGTCTGCATAGAAAGTAATTTGAACAAAGGAGAATTATTATGACAAGATTAAATCAAGAAGCTCAAACAACGCCAGAAAACGTCTTTAATAATTCAGGAGGAAGTTCTTCGGGCGAAAAGCATTCCATTGGCATCGGTGCGGCAATAGGAATAGCAATTGGTGGCGTGGTTTTGTGTGGACTGGGGTTTGTTGCGGGCATGCAAGTTGGTGGCTCCAGCGGAAACTCAATGACTAGTCAGGCTGGCGGTCCTCCAGGCATGAGTCAGAGCCAAGGTGGTCCGGGCGGTTCTAGGCAACAATCTGGCGCAAATGGCACCTCAAATCAGACTCAATCCAACCAGTCGGGACAATTAGATCCATCTTCATCGCAGCAAGCACCGTCGTCTCAAAACGGTACGACAAATACGCCACCGTCAGACGTCTCGCAATCTGGCTCAACATCTCAATCAACTTCTCAATCCTCTCAACAATAAAAACCTAGTCTTTAATAAAAAATTACCACCTCATTACGGGGTGGTAATTTTATGTAGTCTCAGATTATCGCAGAATGAATAGTCCTGCCGCAACTAATGCTAAGGTAGCTATAACACCTAAGAAGACATTAAATCCTGTGTTTGCGAGTAGACCGCTTACAGCATTCTGAGGCTTATTAGCTGGATTATGAGCGGCAGCTGACTGATTAGCAGGTTGTGGTTGTGGTTGTGGTTGCACTGCCCTAGGGATTGCTGATGTGTCAATAGCCAGAGTGCCACTAAATGTAGCTGAAACTGCTCCGATTGTTACGCTTCTTGTCCAAAGAGTATTTAAGATAGGGGATATTCCGTTGGCTGGTAGTGATAATAGCTGAATATTTCCAGGAGTTGCCGTGCTGTTAATAACGTCTGCTGAGTTGGTTATGGAAACTACGTTTCCTGCCAAATCCTTCAATGGTGAAGCAAACGATTTGTCGTTAGGCTTAACATTAGCCCGCTGATCTTCAAGATGTAGAGAAGTTAGAGATGTTAATCCAACTAGCGGACTTATGTCGGTGATGGCATTCTCTTTTAAGGACAGGGTTTTTAGAGAAGTTAGGCTAGATAGTGGGCTTAGGTTTGAGATTGAGTTATGGTTTAAAGACAAGTTCTTAAGGTTCTTAGCAGCTTCTATTCCAGATAGGTCGGTAATGTTTGAGTTGTCTAAGTTAAGGTCTGTCAATTTTTCCAGCTCTACGTCAGTAATTTTTTGATTTGCTGTGCGAGTTGTACCAAGTTTTTCTCCCAGTTTTTCATTAAGCAGCTTGCGTAGTTCTGTATCTTTTATTTCAACTTCTTTAGGCTTTCGCATTTCGTATACGCGAACATAGTCGATTGACATAGTTGCCGGAAAATCGTTTGCAGCACCTACTGAATTGTGTGCATCGTTCCACGGAGCGTCAATGTAGTTACCGCCAATGGCTAAGTTAAGACGCAAGAAGAATTCTTGATCAAACGGTCCATTTGGATTACCTGTGGAGTTGTTATTTTTAAAACCGTCAATTTCACCGTGAAATTCGCCGTCAATGTAATATTCCAATTTTCCTTCTGTCCACTTAACGCCATACGTGTGCCATTCGGAGGTGTCTTTACTGTCAAATTTGTTTTGTGGGATTACGCGCTGTCTACTTCCATGAGATCCTGGAACCCCAGGTGTTGTACTTTGCTTTCGCCAGTGTGCATCAGAAGCAGCAAATTTTAGATTAGAACCTTTGGTTTCCACAATGTCAATTTCGCCACTACTAGGCCAGTCTCCATACTTCTTATCAGAGGGACTCATCCAGAAACCAGGCCAGGTGCTCTTGTTCTTTGGTATTTTTATACGGGCTTCAATATAGCCATATTTAAAGTTTGCTTTACCTTTTGTTTGTACGAAGCCAGAAGTAAAGTCTCCGGTCTTAGTGTTGCCGGTGCAAGTTTCACCTGGTTTATATAATCCAACCAAATTCAGACTGCCGCCGCTAACATTAACGTTTTCTGGTTGACGTCTGTAGCAGTTTTGAACTTGTTGGTTTTCGTCTTTCCATCCACCAATATAGTAATCCCATTTGGTATCATCTAATGAATTTCCATTGAATTCATCACGCCAAACAGGTTCCGGATTCCAGTTTTCACTATCTGTTGGCGGATATGGACTTCCTGCGCCCTTAGCGTTATCTATAGGCAGAGTAAATAACGCTCCGCCAATAACAACACCAACGGCCATTACCGCAGTTACTATTTTAAATTTTGTATTTAAAAAACGTTTTTTATCAACATTTTTTATCTCTCCCAACATTTTGATATTTAACATCACTATAACAATAAGCGGAATAAAAGTAAAATTTAGTATATAGTTAGTTTAATAATGTAGCTAATAGCATCTATCTTTAAAGCTATGATTTGCGATAAAAAATTGCCACCCTATAATGAGATGGCAATTTTTTTGTAAGCACCTAAGTCAATTAGCGATTAATCGTTAGGTTTATTGACTTTAGAGATTTGATGTTAGAAACTGCTTTCAAGTCGAATACTGCACTATTCTTAAGAGATAGAGACTTAAGATTTTTGGCTGTCTCTAATCCCGTTAGGTCGTGAATCTTATCAGCTTCTGATGTGCCGTCAGCTGCATCTAAGTTAAGGTCTGTCAATTTTTCCAACTCTACGTCAGTAATTTTTTGATCGTCTTTACGGGCAGTCTTAAGCTCTGTAGCTAGTTTTTTATTAAGTTGAGTGCGCAAATTATTATCTGGCACGTTGACTTCCTTAGCTACTCGCCTTTCATATACGCGAACATAGTCGATTGACATAGTTGCTGGGAATGATTCTGGGTGTTCGGCTAGGGCATTGTAGGCGTTTGACCATTTGCCATGGACGCCATCAATGTAATCGCCGCCGATTGCTAAGTTAAGTCGTAAGAAGAACGGTTGGTCAAACGGACCATAAGGTGTGTTTGCTGCATTTGGCTGATTAAAATTGTCAATTGTGTGGAATTTTACGCCGTCAATGTAATATTCCAATTTTCCTTCTGTCCATTTAACGCCGTATGTATGCCACTCAGTAGTGTTTTTGAATCCAGCTGGTAAATTTGACTTACGACTGTTTTTGTGTTGTTTATTGGTTGGCGACTTTCCCCAGTGCGCGT
>CAUTQX010000038.1:0-6379 GCA_963540705.1 uncultured Candidatus Saccharibacteria bacterium | reverse complement strand
TTTGATGATGTTTGTAACAACACCAGCACCAACTGTACGGCCACCTTCGCGGATAGCAAAGTTCAAACCTTGCTCCATAGCGATTGGTGCAAGCAACTTAACCTTGAAGGTTACAGTGTCGCCTGGCATGACCATTTCTTTGTCAGCTGGCAATTCAACTTCACCAGTAACGTCAGTTGTGCGGAAGTAGAACTGTGGCTTGTAGCCCTTTGAGAATGGAGTGTGGCGACCACCTTCTTCCTTCTTCAAGATGTAAACTTCAGCTTCAAACTCAGTATGTGGAGTAATTGTGCCTGGCTTTGCCAAAACTTGACCGCGCTCAATGTCGCTGCGCTCAATACCACGTAGCAAGACACCTGCGTTGTCACCTGCTTGACCCTGGTCAAGAGATTTCTTGAAGGCCTCAATACCAGTTACAACTGACTTCTGAGTTGGCTTCAAACCAACGATTTCAACTTCGTCGTTCAATTTAACAACACCCTGCTCGATACGACCAGTTGCTACTGTACCACGACCCTTAATTGAGAAGACGTCCTCAATTGGCATAATGAATGGTTTGTCCATGTCACGTGCTGGCTCTGGAATGTAGCTGTCCATTGCGTCAACCAATTCCATAATAGCGTCTTCGTATTTCTCATCACCTTCAAGAGCCTTAAGAGCAGAACCCTTGATGATTGGAGCGTCTTTGTCGAAGCCGTTCTTTTCAAGAAGTTCGCGAACTTCCTCTTCGATCAGCTCAACCATTTCTTCGTCAGCCATGTCCATCTTGTTCAAGAAGACAACGATCTTTGGCACACCAACCTGCTTTGCAAGCAAAACGTGCTCACGAGTCTGAGGCATTGGGCCGTCAGTTGCAGCGATAACCAATACCGCACCGTCAACCTGAGCAGCACCGGTGATCATGTTCTTGACGTAGTCAGCGTGTCCTGGCATGTCAACGTGTGCATAGTGACGATTCTTTGATTCATACTCTTGGTGTGAAGACGCGATAGTAATACCACGTTGCTTCTCTTCTGGTGCGTTGTCGATCTGGTCGTACGCAACAGGTTTGTTAACTGCGCTTGGTAGGCGCTTTGCCAACACTGCAGTAATCGCAGCAGTCAGCGTAGTCTTACCGTGGTCAACGTGGCCCATTGTACCAACGTTAACGTGCGGTTTGCTTCGGTCAAATGCATCTGCCATTTGTAGAAGTTCTCCTTAATTTAGTTATTATTTTTCACGCGGGTACAGTCCATAAAAAAGACCTCACGGCGTATGAGTTTAATTATAACGATTTTCCAATCAGTTGTAAATAGCCTATTTCTTACTATAATACTTCGCCAGGAACGAATCGCGAAACTCGTAAAAAGTCCCATCCTCCAAGCTGGCGCGAATGTCGTCAACCAACTTGACGATAAATCGCTCGTTGTGGATTGACAACAACGTTCCAGCCAACGACTCGCGGGCGTGCAGAAGATGACAAAGATAAGCCGCCGTGTAATTCTTGCAAGTATAACAATCGCAATCGTCCATAATCGGTGCAAACATCTCGCGGTATTTCTGACCGCGCACATTGACCCGACCAAACGGCGTATACGCAGCGCCATTCCTAGCTACACGCGTCGGACTCACGCAGTCAAAGGTGTCAATTCCCTGCTCAATCGCCGCAAAAATATCATCAGGTTCAGAAATCCCCAACAAATGTCGCGGTTTATTTTCGGGCAGAATTTGATTGACCCACTGAATCGTCTGAGCCATCGTTTCCTTTTCCAAAGCGCCACCAATTCCATAGCCATCAAAATCCATCGCGCCCAAAAACTCGGCAGTTTGCTTTCGTAAATCCTCGTAATTCGCGCCCTGCAAAACGCCAAATAAAGCTTGATACGGCTTATCTGGACGAGCCGCCCTTAGGCGCTTGACTTCCGCCAAACTTCTTTCCGCCCAAGCATGCGTCCTGGCCAGTGCCTCAACTTGATATTCATACGGATCAATCAAAGAGGTCAATTCATCAAACGCAAAAGTAATGTCAGCGCCAATTCCAGCCTGAATTTGCATCGACAACTCTGGCGTGAATTTATGATAAGACCCGTCTAAATGCGACTTAAACATCACACCGTTTTCATCCACCCAAGCATGGCGCGACGATTTTTTAGCAATCGCAATTTCTTCATCAACATCAGTACTCATTGCCAAAACTTTCTTAAAACCAGAACCCAAACTCAGCACCTGAAACCCGCCACTATCCGTAAAAGTCGGACCATCCCAGTGCATAAATTTACCAAGATATCCAGCCTTTTCAATCAACTCATGCCCCGGCTGCAGATATAAATGATAAGCGTTCGCCAGCACCGCCTGCGCACCAACGTCCTTCACCATCTCTGGGACCATCGCCTTAACATTAGCCTTAGTCCCCACCACAATAAACGCCGGCGTTTTAATATCTCCGTGTGGCGTGTGAATAATTCCGGTACGCGCCAGAGTGTCATTAAATCGTGAGGTTATTTCAAAAGAAAAAGGTTTTTCCTGCATAATCTGTTTGATTATATCACGAAATGGTCGACGGATCGTTTCGCGACAAACTAATCACATCGCTACATCGTACCAAGTAATATTTATTCTCTTCCGCGTTATTAACTATTAGCACAGGCTCGCCGCGACTAAGCGGCAATTCCGACACGCTTAATATTCGACCGTCAATATCTGGCCTATCGTTAATTTCTGGATTCCATATCACCAAATTATCCGCACGCAGCGCAAATTCTTCAACATATTCACGGCTATTCACTTCTTCTAGCGGAACATCATTCCACGAAACAGCATTCAGTAAATCGCCAGGCAAGCATCGGTATGCCGAAACTACACATTCGCCCTTAAATTCCCGCACTCTGCTAATATCCTGGATTACATTACGAGCGGCGCATTCATACTGACTCAATACATCAAGCTGCTCATCAAGAGGCAATTTATAGAAATACTCATCATTAACTACTTCACTTGCAAAATTTGCAATTTTATGAAGTTCATTTACCGCCATTTTAAGCTCTTCAGCTTCACCATCAAATCCCTCCAAGCGAATAATCTTATCTCTGTCGGGTATCACATAAACCTTCTTCGAAAAGTCTCCAGACTCACCATCTATCGTCGCTTCAAGCGTCGCATAAAATTTATCACGACAGCTAACAAAACCCATCCCATCAATACACGCCCCAGAAATATCCATAAATTCATATTGTAATTCATTATTTTTCGTAGTGTCAGGAGCCAACGCAAAACCGGTAAAACCAACGGTGCTAATACCATAAAGTTTTGTTGCAGAGAACTCAGACAACTGGTCGTTTAATGTTTGGGCATATTCTCTTGACACTTCATCAAACTCCGACTCGTCAACGTAAGAAAGATCCGTCGCTAGCTGCCAAGCGGTCTCCTGAAAATCGTCATTAAAAACCGTTTCAAATAAATCAATAGAGGCTCCGATCTCATCTTTATCGATTGGCTCCATATCAAGCACATCTTTCATATCTACACAAAAAGTCGTAAATCGATTTTTAATATCAAACATTTCCAACACAGGGCGATCATCGCGCCACACAAAACTCGGCAACCATCCATATAAAACCGCAGAATTAGCGTCTTCTATATTATTTTCCCTGTCGTCAATTTTAACCTTATACGCCTGACATTTCACTTGAATTCCGCCATCATATGGAATCTCATTCAAAACATCATTCATCTCATCTATCAAAAGCCGCCTCGACTCCGCATCTTGAATGTCACCGATATCAGCAACTTCTTCAATTTTGTCAGCATAGTGGCGTAATTTACGCACACACCGAGGAACGCCGCTATCGTCCGGCAATAACTCTATTGATACAATTGCCTGCTTATCAAGCGGAAAATAATAGTCTTTCTGTGAAGTTCGCACACACAAAGCAGCCATCTCTTTGGTGTAAGTCGCAAACGGCGCTGAATCAGGATCAATTTCCATGGGAGATATCAAATCCGCTACACCCTCAACTGGCCGCAGACGATACGAATCGTCCTCTTCAGATTGACTATATCCAACAACTCTAACCTTCTCGCCCTCAATATCACCAGCGTGCGCAGCTTGTTCTATCTCAGCGATTGCAATCTCGTCGTTTTCCCCGTCGAGCAATAAATTCGCACCAGCAATTCGCTTCCAGTCTTCATCAGAGAACAACTTAGAAGAATTAGGTTCCATATCAGACTTTGAGCGCTCCATATTGCTATATATTATACAACTTTAATCGATATTTACAAGCATAGCCCCTTCCGTATGCTGTATACTAGAAACATGAGCAATAAAACCCTTGTCGATTTGGATCAATGGCTGGCGCCGCACAAATCCACAATTCAGGCGCGCGAGAAGTACATTTCTTCGAAGCTGAAAACGGTTTTAAGCGGCAAGACGCCAGCCGAATTCGCGATGGGTTTTTTACATTTCGGACTTCATAAAACGGATACTGGCTGGACATTTCGCGAATGGGCGCCGAATGCGACTCGGATATTTTTAATTGGCGATTTTTCAGATTGGAAAGAGCGCGAAGAATTCTCTTTAAATCGTAATAAAAACGGCGAATGGAGCGTAAATCTTCCTAAAAATTCACTTCGCCACGGACAGAAATATAAATTGCGTGTCTATTGGTCTGGTGGCGATGGCTGGCGTCTGCCGTCGTATGCGAATTACGTTATCCAAGACGAAAATTCTGTCGATTTTTCCGCGGTCGTGTGGTCGCCAAAAACTCCTTACAATTGGCAATATAAAACCCCGCCCAAGCCAAAAGTTCCCCTGATTTACGAAGCGCACGTTGGTATGAGCAGTCAACAGGAAAAAGTCGCCAGCTTCAGCGAATTCACCACGGATGTTTTGCCACGAATCAAAGAATCTGGCTATAACACCATTCAACTTATGGCAATCGCCGAGCATCCATATTACGGCAGTTTCGGTTATCACGTCAGCAACTTTTTCGCGGTTTCGTCAAGATTTGGCACGCCCGACGATTTTAAGAAATTAGTCGACACGGCGCACGGAATGGGACTGCGCGTCATCATTGACCTCGTTCACGCCCACGCCGCCAAAAACGAAGTCGAAGGTTTGGGCAATTTTGCTGGCGATCCGACACAATATTTCAAGCCAACAAATCATCCAGAATGGGATTCGCGATTATTCGATTACGGCAAACCGGAAGTTTTGCATTTTTTGGCAAGCAATTGCCGCTGGTGGCTAGATGAATATCACGTTGACGGATTCAGGTTTGATGGTGTAACTAGTATGATTTACCACGATCACGGGCTCGGAAAAAGTTTCACTAGTTATGATGATTATTTCCGCGATAATGTCGACAAAGACGCGCTCGCTTATTTACGGCTGGCAAATGAAACCATTCACGCCGTTCGCCCTGACGCCACGACCATTGCGGAAGAAATGAGCGGCTTTCCTGGGCTGGCGGCGCCAACGGAAAGTGGCGGTCTAGGGTTCGATTACCGATTACAAATGGGTGCGCCAGATTTATGGATAAAAACTCTGAAAGAAAAAAGTGATGAAAATTGGGATTTGGGGCAATTAGCTTACACTTTAAGTTCGCATCGCCCAGAGGAAAAAGTCATTAATTACGCCGAAAGTCACGACCAAGCGCTCGTCGGTGATAAAACGCTGATTTTCCGATTGATTGATAAAAATATGTATTGGCACATGGATAAAATTGATCCAGATCTTAAGACTGAACGTGGAATAGCCCTACATAAACTGATTCGTCTAATGACAGCTGGGCTGCATGGTGGAGGTTATTTGAATTTTATGGGCAATGAATTCGGGCATCCGGAATGGATTGATTTTCCGCGCGAAGGTAATAATTGGTCGTTTAAGCACGCTCGTCGGCAATGGAATTTGCGCGACAACGGCTTCTTAAAATATCAATGGCTGGGAGATTTTGACGCGGCACTAATGAAGATTATTAGGCAAATTGATAATCCTAATGTTCACCATTTGACGGTTCGCCAATCTGATCACATGGCAAGTTTTATGCACGGTGACTTTTTATTTGTTATCAATTTTTCGCCAGACAAATCCCACTCAGATTACGCGGTACCCGCAGAAGCTGGCTCTTATAAATTGGCATTAAGTAGCGACGATAAGAATTTCGGTGGACAGGAACGAATAGACCATAATTCCCGATTTTTCACTTCCCCGGCTGATAATAGCCACAATCTTAAAGTTTACTTGCCAGCCAGAACGGGCATTATTTTACGGAAAGTTGATTAAACTTGACTTAAATATTATCGCGTGATATAAATAACATTAGCTTTTGTTGACAAGTTGAGATTTATTCCTTGTCCGAAAGCGTACCTTGACAAGCAGATGTAAGAAGATTAAGACGAAACT
>CAUTQX010000037.1:0-6827 GCA_963540705.1 uncultured Candidatus Saccharibacteria bacterium | reverse complement strand
AATTCTCCTAGAGGGTTAGTTTCGTGATATATTTCATTAAACATCTTTTTCATCTCCCACGTACCAATATCAACCAAAGGCTCGTACATAAATGAATTAATATGTATAGTACCATCAACAATAGCCGCAGCTTTATTAAACATTTTTGAGAGGGTTTGCTTTTTTGGATCTGAGCAGTTATTACTATAAAGTATAAGTAACTTACGAGTTAAGTCGCGCTCTTTACTTACAGCATTCCTGTAATCTTCTTCTGATATCTTACTGATAATATATCGCTCTATACACAAGCGCGTACCGATAGCCAGTACTAGATTATCTTTTAGGCTAAAACCATCGGATGTGTCAGCTGCCACTTCTTTAGCATACAAAATAATAGCCTTATGGATATTTAGCGATCTATCGAATGGCGTGTCAGTAATTGAGATTATGGACTGTAGGCATTGCTGAACATCTCCTACGGTCACGTTGCTGCTCATAGTATGAAGAGCCCTGGTTAGTTCTTTATAATCGTCGTGAGTTTTGCCATGCTGAAATTCAACAATATTTCTAGCAAACGGTATCATCGTCACCCAGGCAGACTTGTCCGTAGCGGCATCTTTTTTATAATTTCCAAATACACGAGGATCAAACATTTCTTCAGCACTAAGGTTATTATTCTCATCTGAAATAACTAGCCTAAACTGCTTCTCGTTTTTCGGATATAACTTTTCATACACAAGCCTGAAAAAATCAAAATTATGAGTTAGTGAAATAATATATAAGTGACTGTTTTGAGATGCCAATTCCTGTAGATATTCAAAAAATGCATATTTGTTTCTGTAGTCAAAAGATTCTACGACGTCATCCAGAACTAGCAGGGTATCTACACCATCCTTAAGCTTCTTTTTTACATCAAAAATTATATTTAACAAATAAAGTGCTTTACGTTCACCGTTGCTTAAAACTCTACCAAGTACACTTAGCTGACCTAAATTATCTGGACGCTCCCTGTATGGCATACTAGGATTACGTGGATTTCTAAACTTAAACTCAAAGATTGGTGATACCAAGTCTTCTACTATCGCGTCCTTCTTGTTCGCAATATCTATCCTATACGGCAGCGAACTAAATCGATCATTAAAGATATTGATGACACCCTGCCACTCTGTATCAGCTTTATCTGCCTCTTTCAGAGCTTCTTCAATCTTTGTTTTAGAATCATCATGAACTTTCAGTAGATTCTCAATCTCTTCAACGCACCCACTCAAGTAACCGAACCACATATTTTTGTAAAATCGATCCTCATCACCCATAAATAGCAGTATATCTCTGCGTGATTTATCCTCAATAATTCGTCGCGCTTCGCCATTTGTGCCAACTGAAAAATCTGCTATAAGTTGGTTGAGCGCATCTCTAAGATTGGGATATTTTTCAATGATCCGATCAAGATCTGTTTTGAGATAATTCTCTAGCTCCTCTTTACTGTTTATATTCTTTGTCGCTCTATCTTCATTGTCTCTTAATACAACTTCGTGTTTCGCATTAAAATAGTTTGATTTTTCAAGCGCTTTTATTAATTTACTAGCACTACTTGAATCAAACCCTTCCCTGAAATACGTAGGAGAGGAGCGCATTTCATCGTAAGCTTTTACCAATCTACCAAAAGTCCTGCGATATTTTTCCTTGGTTATAAATTTTCTAAAATTATCGCTGTTAAATACGCTTAATGGTATATCACAAAACTGTATTTTACCTTGCTTGATCCCAGAAAGATTGGCTTTTAATAATGCAATAACCGCAGGCAATGTAACACTATTCACCCGCTCTTTACTAACAAATCTGCGGTAATAGTCTTCGATGACGACTTCACTGTCATCGTCTTTCGTTTTTGTTACCTCTGAGATTTTGGATTTTAGTTTACTAAACGCTTCAATAACATCTTTCGACGCCTCAGCGTAAACCTTCTTAGCTTCCTGATTGGCGACAAGATGCGTAGCGCTTTCAGACAGATACACTCGCCCATCGTAACTAGGGTATGAAAG
Source organism: uncultured Candidatus Saccharibacteria bacterium (assembly GCA_963540705.1). Lineage (GTDB taxonomy): Bacteria > Patescibacteriota > Saccharimonadia > Saccharimonadales > Saccharimonadaceae > Nanosynbacter. The sequence continues at coordinate 4,806 of CAUTQX010000037.1, read as the reverse complement.
TATATTTTCTGGTTCTATTCCCGAGACAGTACAACTACCTAGTATATTGTAAATCTCATCAGATATCGTCAATCCTTTGCTACGGTTAAGGAGAGTCTTCGCAAATGACGATTTCATGGTGCCATTTTGAGCATACAGACCGTAGAAATTACAACAGCCCTCCTTCGTGTCGCCTTTATATTCGAAGTTATGTTTAAAATCAACAATACCGTAACTGTTTTTTATTTCTATTTGAACACTTTTCATACCAATTCTTCCTGAAAATAGCTCATGACTTTCTGTGGTGTAATAGTGATAATCTCATCCGTTGCCGCAGCAACAGCGCGATTGATGCTATCCGAAAAACAAATATAGGTTGTTTTACATTTGCGTTTTCTAATCTTATGGTAGCTTGGACAGAGGTCGGTGTCAGAGCTAACAGACACAATATCCACATTCTTAGTTTTATATGCTATTTCGAGCATATCTAAAGCCATACGGACATCAACACCCTTCTCCTGCAAAATCTCTTGGGGTTTGTGGCAGTGGTTGCATTCCTTACCCTCCTTCACCTTCAAATTACCAGCTTTGATATAATTAATATCTTGCTGCTTCAGCATTGCAACCCAGCGACGTGAATTTTCCTTGATTTTATTCACTCTCCCTTGAATCCTTGTGGATGGAGTATAGCCCCTTGGCATCTTAATTTCTGATGCATAGTAATTAATTTCAACGCCGTTAATTCCTAAAACGTCCTCGATTAAACCGCGTACATCTAGTGAAAAGTGTATGTTTTTATCTTCGATAGCATCCTGATTACATAACAATTCAACTACCCTTTGGCGAAAATTTTCACCATCTATAAATACTTTCTTTTGATTACTACGTAGATTTCTAGACATTATGTCCCTCCGCTATAACAAAAAGCCCCGCTGAGGAAAATCCAACACGGGGTGATGCACTTATTATACTAACAAACCTGTATACAAATGTCAATACGAACATATTGATTACACGATCTAGAACTATTATAAAATCGCTCAAAAACTTGAGGCTTTTAATGATATACTCCCGCAAACGATCAGTTGCCCAAATACGAAACTTTGTGGCGATATTTGACCTGATGCGGTAGCCAAGCGAGATAATCATGTCGAGATTATAGTAATTTACTTCATAATTCTTGCCGTCGGAGGCAGTTGTTCGGAAATTCCGAACAACTGAATTTTTATCAAGCTCGCCCTCGTCAAAGATATTTTTTATATGTTCGCTAACATTAGCTTTACTCGACTGATATAGCTCAACCAGTTGCGCTTGCGTCAGCCAAACCGTCTCATCCTGAAATCGAACATCAACTTGAGGCTTACCATTATCATCAACATAAACAATGATATTGCCGTTATCTTGTATCATCACTATCCTTTTCGAAATCTGCAACTATCTTATCAATCTCCGTCCGTAACTCCGACTGACGAGCCACAATCTTCGCAATATCAGCGTTGAGCTCAGTAATATTAATAACTTCTTGCGTATCCTCCGTCTCAACATACGAGCTAACTGATAGATTGTAGTCATTGGCGACATCTTCATAGGTTACGACTTTTGCAAAATAATCAATATCTTGCCGATTCGTGAAACTATCCAGTATTTTTTGTCGATTTTCTTCGCTTAACTTATTTTTATTACCCCGACGGACAAACTCAGCACTGGCATCAATAAACAAAATATCGCTTGCTGTCTTATTCTTTTTTAAGACTAATATACACGTGCTAATCGTCGTACCAAAGAATAAATCTGGTGGCAATTGAATCACGGCATCGACATAATTGTTATCAACCAAATACTTACGAATTTTTGCCTCAGCTCCGCCACGATATAAAGCACCAGGGAATTCAACAATCGCCGCTGTACCGCTAGCGCTCAGCCAGCTCAACATATGCATAGTAAACGCCAAGTCAGCCTTGCTACGTGGAGCAAGTACTCCAGCTGGACTAAATCGTGGATCGTTAATAAGTGTTGGATTACTATCGCCGTCCCATTTAATACTATACGGTGGATTAGAAACAATTGCATCAAACGGCTCATCGTCCCAATGTTTTGGGTCTTTTAATGTATCACCATGCGCAATATTAAACTTTTCATAATTAATGTCGTGAAGAAACATGTTAATACGGCAAAGGTTATACGTTGTTATATTAATTTCTTGACCATAAAAGCCTTGCCTAACATTATCCTTACCTAGAACTTTTGCAAACTTTAGCAATAACGAACCAGAACCTGCCGCTGGGTCGTATACTTTATTCACCGACGTTTTGCCGACAACAGTTATTTTAGCCAGAAGCTCGCTTACCTCTTGTGGAGTAAAAAACTCACCTCCAGATTTTCCAGCATTACCAGCGTACATGGTCATCAAATATTCATACGCATCACCAAAGGCATCAATTGTATTATCTTCAAATCTACCAAGTTCCAATTCACCAATAGCATTCATCAGCTTCACCAATCGCTCATTACGGCTAGCGACAGTCGAGCCAAGTTTATTACTATTAACATCTAAGTCGTCGAACAACCCACGAAAATCATCCTCACTATCAAAACCTTTAGCCGACTGTTCGATGTTACGAAATACTTTATTCAGAGTTTCGTTTAGATTTTCATCATTTTTAGCGCGCTTACGAACATTTTCAAACAACTCACTTGGTAAAATATAAAAACCTTTATCGTTTACTGTCTCCTCACGACCGAACTCAGCCTGTTCATCACTAAGTTCCGCATAATTAAAATCATTTGCGCCAGTCTTTCGCTCTTCAGCATTAAGATGATTAACCAAATTTTCTGATATAAACCGATAAAATAAGAATCCCAATACATATGCTTTAAAATCCCAACCATCAACCGAACCTCTCAGCTCATTTGCAATCTTCCAAATAGTATTATGTAATTTGGTACGTTCTTGTTCTTTACGATTATCACCTGTTGTCATATTAAATATTATACTATGCCCTATTCTTATCTTATGATTATTTACTGTTTTATCGAAGAGGTCTTAATAGCCAAAAAACCTAGCAATTCCACTAAAGGTAAAAACATACTGACGCCATAGCTATTCGAAGTCTTATCGTCTTCCGGATTCAACGGACTGTCATCAGCCCAAAGCCCCGAATAAGCACCAGACGTATTTGTATTATTGGCGCCATCTCCGTCGCAATTATAATTATCTTTTTCCTCCGATGAATTATTTGGCGAAGTAGAAGTCTGCCGATGGACTGGAAAATTTAAACCCCTATTCAAAACATTATCAATGTCATCACAATAATCGCTCGGCTCTTCAATTTTTACAGAGCATTTTACCTCATCGTAATCATCTGCAGCAACCAATCCGTTACATTCTTCAGTCAATTGAGTTTTTTTCGCGACTTTTTTCACAACCTTATCGACGATATTGCTCTGATCAATTTCATCATCGGCTAATTTCAAATTAGGAATAAATTGTCTTATTACTTCAGGCCTATTAGTCGGCAATTCTTCTAATTCACACACATCTTCTTTATCCAACTCTATACAATCACCCAAATCATCCATCTCATTACCTTCTTCGCTAACTACCGAACACCTATTATAATTCTCAGCCGCAACAACATTCTCCGAATCTTCGAAATACACTTCACGCTCCTCAAAATCGCGTTGCGGTAAAATTGGCGAATCCTTCTTATTTTCTATCAACTCAACAGATTCAATTCTTTCACACACAACCTCATCACTCAACTCAATCTCAACTGGCGCATTATTATTGTCATCATCCATCGCCACATCAATTTCATTATTGACTTGAACAAAATCGTGCACAGGTAAGGAATTTGACTCATTAGGAATAACTTTCTCAGCCAAACCTTCCCTTGGAGTAGAATCTTCCAAAATCGGTGCAGAGCTTATATTATTTTCATCCCCTATATAACTATCTTTCTTTATAGGTAATTCTTCATTCTCTTTATCAACAACCGGGGTTTGATCTTCAAAAGGCGTATCTTCTTTATGAATGTCTATTTTTTCATCGACATATTCCGGATCCACCAAGTTAATTTGGCTAGCCGCCTCAGTCTCTTCCGGTTCTTCATTAGTTTTCGGCGGGATATTTTCTTTGATTATTTTCGCGCTTGGAATATTTTCCGACAACGTACTCTCACTATCCAAACATTCATCATCCGTCGATTCATTCACTTCGTTACTTTCCGCCGACACGCGCATCGACGCATCATCATCGCTCACTTCCGACTTAACCGCAGGTTTTTCTGATACGGATTCAGGTTTTTCATTTTCCAGTGGACTATCTTTTTCAATTGACTCGGATGTCTTCTCTTCGTTATCAGCACTGACATATCCAGCAACAACAAAATCACAATCATCATTCATTAAGTCAGACAAATAACTCTTCGGCTCTTCTGCTACCGGCTGTAAGTTCTCTTTGGCAAAATTTCGCATTCTTAGTATTGAGCAAGTTCCCGCCGCAGCACAACTGGCGCACGCTGCGCTGACTACGTTTTGGCAAATTTCCGATCGCCTTTCGTCACTCAAACATTCTTCTGTTGTTTCCGCTTCGCTTTCTTCGGCAAATGACGTATCAATTTTCTCACCGCTAGCAACCGCTTCTACCAAATTTAATTCAGCAGTAGCATCATCAATTTCTGCTGAAGATAAACCCTGAAAATTAGCACCACCATTCAACGCCGAGAAAATATTAAAATCGCCCGCTCCATCCGCCAAACCTTCGTTCATTGCTCAAAAAACGTCTCCGTTGAAATTTTCAATTCACTTACACCAGCGGCGGATAAT
>CAUTQX010000036.1:0-7456 GCA_963540705.1 uncultured Candidatus Saccharibacteria bacterium | reverse complement strand
CGACTCTGTATTTATCTTAAACATTTCGGCAATATATTTTATTTCTTCTTCGTTTGGGGTATATTCTTGGCGGCAATTCATACACAGGCGCCTAACTAGTCGCTGTCCAATCACCGCCTTCACTGTTGAAGCGATCAAGAATGGCTCAATTCCCATATCCAGCAGACGCGGCAAACATGTCGCAGCGTTATTTGTGTGTAGAGTGGAGAATACCAAGTGTCCAGTTAGCGCCGCTTGAACGCCGAGGTTTGCGGTTTCGCCGTCGCGAATTTCTCCGACCATGATGATATTTGGGTCTTGACGAAGTAGTGCTCTTAGTCCTGAGGCGAAAGTCATCCCGGCTTTGGCATTGGTCTGGGTTTGATTAACTCCTGGGATTTTATATTCCACCGGGTCTTCGATTGTGGAAATATTGACATCTGGAGTATTTAGCTCTGACAGAATACTGAACAGGCTGGTCGATTTTCCTGATCCAGTTGGTCCAGTCACCAGGATCATTCCGTTCGGCTGAGCCATTGCGTCTTTTACGGTTGCGAGCGACAGGCCCCAATAACCCAATTGATCCAATTTAACGGCCTGGTTAGATTCGTCCAAAATACGCATAACCACTTTTTCACCGTCGGCAATCGGCAATGTCGAAACACGAAGCGCGTATTGTTTTCCTGAAACTTTTATCTTAAATCGGCCGTCCTGCGGTACGCGGCGTTCGTCAATTTTCAGATTAGAGAGAATTTTAATGCGGCTCACCAAAGCACCGTGAACGTTTCGTGGCAATTTGTTAACTTCCTTCAAAACACCGTCAATTCGATAACGAACCTGAACGTAATCTTCGCGTGGCTCGATATGGATGTCGGAGGCGTTGGATTTTATGGCATATTCCAGCAACAAATTAACAGTTTGGGCAATTGGTGAATTTTCTGCAAAATCGTCTTGGCTAACGTTTTGGTCTTCGGCAGACGCGTCTTTTTGTACTGCAATGACTTCGTCGAGCTCGGCGTTAATATTGCCACGATAATTTTCCAAACAGTCCAAAATGTTGCTTTTTGTCGCTAGGAAAACCTTAGTATTGTAGCCAATTTCTTTCTGGATAAAGTTCAACGCCTGCACGTCATCTGGGTCTTCCATCGCAAGCGACAAGCTATCGTCCTCATTTTTCTCAAAAAGCACAACATTATACTGGCGCGCGATATGTTCGGGAATTCGTTTCAATATATCTTCGGGAATATCCTTTGGCTCAATTCGTACGAAAGGCACGCCAATATAATCGCTGATCAACTTTGTCAAATCTTCCTCAGAAATGACTTTCTGCTCAATAACGGTTTCTTGTAATGTTTGCTTCGACCGTTCAGCGATCAATTTCAAATCAGCAAGCTGCGGCTCATCAACAACCCCACCTTGTTTCAGAATGCTTTCAATTGTCTGGTCTGAAACACGCATAACTCTTATGGTTATTGTACTATCATCGCCAAAAAAAAGCTAGCATAGTATAATATAAGAGTGAATATTTCTAGTGAAGAGAAAGTGCGAGAATTGGGCGCGGCAATTGGTCGGGCTGTTTCTGGCGGGGAAGTGCTGGAATTGGTCGGTGATATTGGCGCGGGGAAAACCACATTGACGAAGGGAATTGCGCAAGCTTTAGAGATCAACGAGCCAGTTCAGAGTCCAACTTTCACGATTTCGCGCGTGTACGATTCACCTCGCGGTCTGAGTTTGGCACATTACGATTTTTATAGATTGGGAAATGCTGGAATTATGAGCGAGGAGATCCGCGAAGTGGCGGCTTCTAATTCGGTGGTTGTAGTTGAATGGGCTGGCGCTGTTGACGATGTATTGCCGAGTGATCGGTTGGTGATAAAAATTACTGCGATTAGCGAAGAAGGGCGGCTTGTGGAATTTTATCCTGGCGGCAAAAAATCTGATGAACTTTTGGGAAAAATAAAGGAGAATATGGCGTGATAATTTTATTGGACACTTCAACATCAACATGTTTTTTGACAATAGTCAATGGAGAAAATCGTCAGGATTTTGAATGGGAAGCTGGGCGAACGTTGGCGCGGAGTTTGTTGAAATTTTTGGAAGAAAAGACTGGCAATTTACATCTGATAAGCGGCATTGGCGTGATGAAAGGGCCGGGAAGTTTTACGGGGCTGAGAATTGGTTTGACGGTTGTGAATACCTTGGCGGATAGCTTGAATATTCCTATTGTTAGTGCGATGGGTGATAATTGGCGTGATTTGGCTTTGGACAAATTGCGTTCTGGTGAGAATGAAAAAATTGTTATGCCAGAGTACGGCGCTGCTGCAAATATCACTGCGCCGCGAAAATAATTTTTATCGCTCAAACGACCAAAACCGTGTATAATTAAATTACGGCGGTTTGTGATTTTTGATTCGCCGAATTAGATAGTTTGAAGTTGATTGGCTGTTGATATTTTTCCTTGAGACGAACACTCAGGGGCGGCTGATCGGAAAGGAATGATAATGATAGAAGTAATTATTGCTGCGGCTGTTGGAGCTGGCGCGGGCGTTGCTGGTCTTGTTGGGTATCAGCGAACTCGCCAAATTAATGGTAAAAATCAGATTGAGAGAGATCTGGCGGATGCAAAAACCAAGGCGAGTGATATTGTTCTTAAGGCTAAAGATGAGGCGCTTAAGATTGAAAATGAACGTCGCAAGGAATGGCAGAAGACTGAAAATCGATTGGCGGATCGTGAGAGAACTCTGGACAATAAATTGGAAGAGCTTGATCGACGAGCAGAAAAACTGCGCGCACATGAGGATGAAGTTGATAATCTTAAAAATGAAATTCGTGACATCCGCTCCAGGCAGCAAGAGAAATTAGAAAAAATCGCTGGATTGAAGAAAAAAGATGCTGCTGACAAGCTGATGCAAATGACTGAGCGCGACATTAAGCAAGACTTGGTCGGTTTGGTGTCAAAATTACAGCATGATGCAATGGATGACGCTGAAGAGCGGGCACAAATGATTCTAGTGACCGCGATGGAACGAATGAGTAGTGAAGTTACCGCTGAACGCACCGTGACTGCCGTTAAGTTGACAGATGATGAGATGAAAGGTCGAATTATTGGTAAGGAGGGGCGTAATATTCAGGCGTTGCAGCGCGAAACTGGCGTCGATATTTTAGTTGACGACACACCTGGCATGATTATTTTGTCGAGTTTTGATCCTGTCCGTCGACAAGTGGCTCGCCTGAGCCTTGAGATGCTGATGAAGGATGGTCGTATTCACCCTGCGCGTATCGAAGAAGTAGTTGCTAAGGCTAAGAAGCAGATTGAAAAAGAGGTTCGACAAGCCGGTGAAGATGCTATGCGTGAAACTGGTGTAGTTGGCATTCCGAAGGAAATGTTGTTGCTGCTTGGTGAATTGAAGTTTCGCACCAGCTTTGGACAGAACGTTTTGAAGCATTCGACAGAGATGGCACAAATTGCGGGGATGATCGCTGAGGAAATTGGTGCGGACGTGCGTATTACGAAAATTGCTACACTTCTTCATGACGTTGGTAAGGCTGTGTCACATAAAATTGAGGGCAAGCACCATCACATTGGGGCGGAATTGGCTCGTAAATATGGCATGGATGAGAGAATTGTTCACGCAATCGAAGCACACCACGATGATATCGAAGCGACAACTCCAGAAGCGATTATTGTCCGAGTTTGTGACGCGGCTTCGGCGGCGCGCCCAGGTGCACGTAACGTTTCTGCTGAGAATTTTGCAGAGCGAATGCGCGATTTGGAAAATGTCGCCACCAGCTTTGAAGGAATTGATAAGGCCTATGCGATTTCTGCTGGTCGTGAAGTTCGTGTGATCGTGAAGCCTCAGGCGATTGATGATTTGTCGGCGATTAAATTGGCGCGAGATATTGCGACGAAAATTGAGTCGACAATGCAATATCCTGGCACCATTAAGGTTAACGTGATTCGCGAAACGCGAGCAATTGAGTTTGCTAAATAATGAAATTTACAGATGAAGAGCGACGGGCTTGGCTGGCAAGTTTGGATAGGCGTTTTTCCAGTGCGGCGGTGCTGATTGAAAATGAGCAGGGCGAGCTATTGATCGTCAAGGCTGGTTATAAAGACCATTGGTCGCTGCCTGGTGGCATTGTTGACGCTGGAGAATCTCCGCTGGAAGCGGCGGTGCGCGAGGTGAAAGAAGAAGTTGATATTCAAGTTGATCCTAAGGATCTGAAACTTGCCATGGTTGCTTCGCGTCATTCTGATGAGTTTTTGACGCATCAATTTGTGTTTTCTACAAGGTTAGAAAACGATGCTTTTTCTGAGATAAAATTGCAGGAATCGGAAATTGTGGCTAGTAAATTTACTGCCAAAAATGAGATTGATTTTGAAGATATGTCGCTGCTCTGGGCAATTAGATTTTGGGCAATTGATAAATTTGGTTACGTAAATACGAAAATTATTGATAATGATGGCGTGAAAAAAGAAGTTGTAGAATTTTTTGCGCCGATGATTGGAGGGAAATAATGGGAATATTAGTTATCAGCCGACATGGTGAAAGCGAGTGGAATCTGCTCGGCAAGTGGACCGGCTGGACGGATGTTAATTTGACGGAAAAAGGTCATAATGACACAGTGCGATTGGGTGCTTTATTGAAAGGCTTGTCATTTAATGAAGCTTACACTTCATCATTAAAACGCACACAACAAACTTTGGCTGCGCTGCTCGAAGGGTGCGGTGTCGAAAATCTACCAACAACGCATGCAACTGAGTTAAACGAGCGTGATTATGGCGATTTAACTGGAAAAAATAAATGGGAAGTTAAAGCGGAGATTGGCGAAGAGGCTTTTAATGGTATTCGGCGCGGTTGGGATTATCCAGTGCCGGGCGGCGAAACTTTGAAAGATGTTTATGCACGGGTTGTTCCATATTTTGAGCAAGAGATTTTGCCGAAATTGCAGAATGGTGAGAATATTTTATTGGTGGCTCACGGCAATTCTATTCGAGCTTTAATTAAACATCTTGACCAAGTTCCAGAAGCTGAGATGGCGAATGTAGAGATGCCATTTGGTCAATTACTGGTTTATACGTTCGAGCCCGGTCAATCTTTGCCAATCAAAAAAGAAGTACTGTCAGTTGAAATTGAAGCCGTGAATGCTTAAATAGTTGTATATATTTCGTATGCACTTAACGCCGATAAAAATTGTTGAAATCTAAGAGTGTCGTCGCCGCGATATGGCCACGTTGCATGGTTTAGCCAGAAACCCATTAAGGTTAGGCAATGATCTAAATTTATTTCTTTGTAATAGTTTGAAATATTATGACCGCTTTTATGTAGGTCGATTAGTAGGCTAGTGATGTCGCTACCGGATTCTCCAGGTCCAGACCAACTCCAGTCGATTAACTTAGTGCCGCGTTTGGGATGCCAAGCCATATTTGATTGTCGAATTTCATGATGACAAAAAACTAATTTTTTTATATCGCTATGTCGACCTCCGGCATTTAGTAAGGCGGGTAAGTCTGTCAATAATTTCTTAGCTATATTTTGGCTATGGGGCGTTAATCTGTCTAAGAATCCTAATGACAACTCTCTCAATTTAGCTATTTTCTGCTCGTCTAACGAAGCCCACCCTTCTTTAATAAAACTATCGCGTGACGATTCGATATCAAAAGTATCAGGCGGCAATGATATATTTTCCAATTCGTCAAATTTTTCCTTCGCTGATTTGATGTAGGTGTCTAATGTGTCGTGATTTGCTCGCCATAGCCAACCTTCGTTGGATGTCATTGTCTCCATGATGAAAGTGTCATCGTCTCGTAATATTGATCTGAGTGGAATTCCGCTATATCCATGGCATCGCAGATAGGATATCGTGAACGCTTCTTTTCTCAGATATTGGCGCAGTCTATTTCGCTTAATATCATCGTATCTAGCCGATGTTCGCTTAATAAATACCGAATGATCATTTTTTGTGGCGATAATTTTGTCATATTGCATATGACCGCCGTTAATATTGCGATAATTTTCGGAAAACTCTGCTATCTTAATTAGCGACCGACAAGACAAATAATCAATAGCTCTGGCTACTATTTCATCATGTGATGCGTATAATTTAGGCAAATTATTGAGCGGTAGCCAGGCTGCGTCGATAGCATCGTCTTGTCCTGACACCTCTGATAGTTCGTTGACTATGAACAAGTACGCACTGGTTTCGATCCATGACGTCTGACTGTTGCGTGGATCGTTAACAAATCCTTTATATATTAATATTGGATTGTCACTAATTATCGTTCCAGTTTCTTCTTTTGTTTCGCGAATTGCTGCGGTAAAGGATTCTTCTTTGGAGTTGATGAATCCTCCAGGTAGTGCCCATTCACCGCTGGATCGTTTTATCAAAAGAATTTTTTGTGCGATTGGGTTGATTATTACACTGTCTGCGGTGTAATTTGGACCGTCATACCATAATTTACGATTTATAGATATTGGCATTGTTTTTTCATACAGCAACTAGAGCATTATTCAGTGCATTTTCCGCCAAAGCTGCTTTTACACGTTCACTATACTCTCTAATTTTATCATCTGGACCTGTATGTTTGCCAGGAGTGTCGCTCAATTTGACCGTAGGTACTCCATCGACTTCTGTGGCTTTCATAACAAAGTTATTAGGTGTAATTCCAAGGTCGTTAGTCAAAGTTGTACCCCAGCCGAATGTTACATTTATTTTATCCTTAAAGTAATCAGCTATCTGAATAATTTCATCCACATCAAGTCCATCACTAAAGACGATAGTTTTCTCTAAAGGATCAATTCCGTTATTTTTGTAAAATTCAATAGCTTTATTCCCAAAATCTATTGGGTTGCCAGAATCGTGCCGTAGTCCTTTCCACGAAGTCATTTGTTCGGACGTAAAGTCGGCGAAGAAGAATCTGTTGTAAATGTGTCTGTTAGGGCAATTGATAGCTCGTCGCCGTAGGTATTTTGCCAGTCTCTTAGTGCCTGATTGTGACCACTTAGTGGGTTGTTTCCGGCTTTATCTGCCAGTGCAGCGTAAACCATTGGTATCTCGTGTGCAAAAGTTCCAATTGGTTTTAATCCTAATTTATGCGCTAGGTATATATTTGAAGTCCCGACAAAATTGTCAGGAAGTTCATTTGCAACTCGTTCAATTACATGCCTATGCCAATCATAACTAAAGCGTCGTCGTGTGCCGAAATCAGAAAATTTAATATCTGGGCGGCTTTTTAATAATTTGATCTTTTCGTCTAATCGGCGATCTCCTTCGGCATATACTTCTTCCAAAGAGCGACCTTCACGTGCGAGTTTGTTGTGAAAATATATTTCATTTATCTCACTCATGATAACGGTTTCCCAGAATGTAACTAGGGGCCATTTTCCCGTAGCCTCAACCGCTAGGTCGCCGCGCTTATCATATCCGATATTGACCAGAGGCAAGGGATTACTTATTAGGAAATCAAGGTATTCTT
>CAUTQX010000035.1:0-7608 GCA_963540705.1 uncultured Candidatus Saccharibacteria bacterium | reverse complement strand
AAGTGGTACGCGAGCTGGGTTCAGAACGTCGTGAGACAGTTCGGTTTATATCCGGTATGGACGATAGGAAACTTGAGAGGATCTACCCCTAGTACGAGAGGACCGGGGCGGACGCACCTCTGGTGTATCGATTGTGGCCACCTGCTGCATTGTCGAGTAGCTATGTGCGGACTAGATAAGCGCTGAAAGCATATTAAGCGCGAAACTAACCTCAAGATAAGGTTTCCCTATGAGGACACAGAAAGACTATCTGTTTGATAGGCGCAAGGTGGAAGTACGGTAACGTATGGAGCTAAAGCGTACTAATAGTCCCATTGCCTTTTTATGTCCTTGTCCGTGGAGTTTATGCTTGCATAAACATTGCGGATAAGGTAGACTTAACTAGTAATTGGTGCTTTTCAAAAGTGCCAGTCAATTAAAAATCAATCCCGTGCTGATGTTGGACATCGAAGAAAGGGGTTTGGCCCACCGTGGAGAATATACGGAACCAAGCGTCGTAACCCCCTCCTTCGGTGCCCATAGCGAGGAGGAAACACCTGTTCTCATTCCGAACACAGAAGTTAAGCTCCCCAGCGGCGATTATACTGCGAAAGTGGGAAACTAGCACGGTGCCGAATTATAAGAAAGCCATCCTAATAGGGTGGCTTTCTTCTTTATTTTAAAACGTTTGTGGTATGTTTTGGTGGGTGATAGAATATAAGTATGTGTATAGTGTGTAGGGTGGCTACTGGCGGTATGGCGATTGCTGTTGCTCTAACGCCAACGGTTAATATAACAGCACCCAACGAGACTAAGAACAATGCAAAGAAGGCTATTAGTGCTAAAATTTTCTCTGAAATAAAATCTCCGTCGTCGCTATCCAGCTTTAAGGTGTCGGATATCCAGACTCCAGATTGGCACTCCACATCTCAATCGTCAAAAAAATCAAATTCTAGAGTGAAAAAAGAAGTCACATATACAATATCAACAAAGGGCAATGTCCGATCAAATTTGTCTGAATTCTCGAAACTAGTCAATGAAACTTTAAATGATAATCGAGGCTGGGCGCGTATGGGAATTGTTTTTAAAGAAGTGAAGGAGGATGGAAACTTCAATCTAGTTCTGTCGCAAGCTGAATTAATGTCGTCGTTCTCGTCAGGTTGTGATGCGGATTGGAGCTGTCGAGTCGGGTCTTCTGTCATTATCAATGACAATCGATGGTCTGGCGCAACTACAGCGTGGAATAAAGCGGGTGGCGATATTCGTAATTATCGACATATGGTGATCAATCATGAAGTTGGGCACTGGTTGGGACATGGGCATTTGAATTGTTCTGGGGTTAATAATCCGGCGGCGGTTATGCAGCAGCAATCGATTGACTTACAAGGGTGTGTCTTTAATCCTTGGCCACTTGATAGTGAATTGTGGTCAACTACGCTGGGGATAGAACTATGAAATCGATAAAAAATTATCACACGCTTAAACTAGCTATTGTCATAAGTTTCATAACGCTGATAATGATATTGGTGTATGGATTCATGAGTTGGAAATCTTGGGAAAACGTTCAAAATGTAACAAAAAACACTAATGAAGTGGAAAGTTCGCTGTTTATTAATTTGCAAAAAGACAAACTATCTACTGAAAAATTGAACGAATATTTGGTTGATTTAAAGAATAAACGCCAAAGCTGCGATGTGGTATTTTTTATATCTTGGCAGAAGAACGTTAATGCTAGATTTAAAAAGTATTCAGAAGAATGTAATAAATCAGTAGAGAAGATAAACCGAATTATACAGAGCATGGAGAAGATTGTCAGCTTTATGGAGTTTGATAATGAATTGAGCGGTGAAATACGTACGGTGTCAGATAGTCTATCGAAGACCAAGCAAAATGACTTTATTGCTATGGAGAAAATATGGACTGGTGTAAAGAAGAGGTTGGAATCTGGAGAAGATGAGACTGACTTACGTAAGTTGGTGACGAAGAGAATAGATGCTATTTTATTAGCTGTGCGTGATTTAAGATCGGCTAACGAAAAGAAAGACAGCGATCAGTTTACTATAGCTAGGGATAAATTTACTGTAGCTATTAACGCTTGGATTGGTTTGCAAAATGAGTTAACGCAAGAATCTCAGCTTAGAATAGACAATCTATTAAGGGAATTTTAGAATAAATCTACAATAAAAAACAGCCCTCTGAGTGATGGGCTATTTTTCTTCTCGAATCTCGCAGAAAACGAGAATTTTTTGTGGTGGAACTCATAATTTCTAAAGCTCCAACAGGTGCCGTCAAAACTGACTTTATTAGTATAGCTAACGCGTCAGTAAAATGCAATATTTTATTCACAATAAAAACTACTTATGTAAATATTGACAAAGTATTAGTAATATGCTAGCATATAAACATAACACATATCATGTGTGATATATAAAGGTGAGGGTTTCCACTTAAATTTATGTGGAAATCTTTTTTAAAAATGGAGGAAAACCTTCCTATGGCAGGAACAAAGGCTGGCGGCTTAAAGGCTGCTCAAAAAAATCTAGCTCGCGATCCAGATTTTTACGCAAAAATCGGACGCAAGGGCGGTAAAAATGGTCGAACTGGTGGCTTTGCTGCAAATCCAGCTTTGGCTCGTATCGCTGGTGCTAAGGGCGGACGCATTTCACGCCGTACGAAAAAAGACGTACAAAAAACTGCAGAATAAGACCGCTCCAATCTCTTAAAATTAGCCTCCGTATGAGAGGCTTATTTTATTTGATATCTTTTAAGTTGGCAGGATTTCGCCTGATTTACGCGCCATTCTGAGTGGCAACTAATACACTTGTAAGATGAGGAAGTGGTCTGTAATCCAACTGCGCCACACTGAGGGCAAAGACTGCGTTTATGTAGCCAATCCCTATAGCTATCTAAAGAATCTTGAATGTTATCGTCGTCCATACTGAGGGCTAAGCCGTATTTTGGCGCCAAAGTATCAACGGCATATTCCCAGGCGGATCTTTCTATCTCGATCAGCTGGACATCATATTGATAATTTTTATGACCAAGTTTAGCATGGGCAATTTCGTGTAAAAGTTGCACTAAATCTTCTTGCGAATCTAATTTTTCGTAATAGACTGTTTGTGAATTGGGGTTCCAGGAAAATACTTCACCCTTATTAAATTGCAATTCTGGAAAATCGTGTTCAATTTGAGGCAAGCTGACTGATAGCATTGTCGTAGCATCCGTATAATACAATTTCTTCTGGGTTAGGGGCGCTGATTATTTTTGGTACCGATATAGCAGCGGGTAAGTTTTCTGCCAGAAGACCGCTTAAAATATCTGAAAAATAAGATGTGAACACTCCCACGCTCCCGCCAATAACAACGACATCTGGTTGTGTAAAGGCGATGAGGGGTTGTAATCCAGCTTTTATTCTATTGGCGACCTCTTCCCAGACTTCCAGGGGCGTGTCTGATGATAATTCGCCAAAAATTCTCTGTAAAACCCTACTTGCAGCAATCTCTTCCCAAGTGGTAATCTTGCCATTGTAATTCAAAGACATGTGTCCGCCTTCGCAGTCGCTAAGCTCTTTATGTAGATTTCCATTCAGGATTAGGGAAGTGCCAACGCCGGTCCCTAGGGTTATATATAGACCGCATCTGGGGGTTTTGGGCAATCTGAGCATGCTTGCCAGTCCTGCCATATTGGCGTCATTTGCAATGAATATTGGCATATTAGGAAAATATCGGGAAAGTAGCTCACGGATAGGTTGATTTTTCCAGCCGAGGTTTTGGCACCACACCGCTACACCGTCTTTAACTACTCCTGGCAGAGCCACAGAAATTGCGTCAATTGGTCTATCATTCGTAATCAGGTGAATTTGATCGGCGACGCGTTGAATGTATTGGTCTACGTTTTTAGGGGTGGGGAACTTAATGATATGCTTAGGATTTTTTTCCTCGTCAAAGCTGGCTACTAATGTTTTGGTCCCACCTGTGTCAACCGTAATAATCATATATTTATTATATCACCAGCTTTACTTATAAGAGGTCATTATGATATAATAAAGAAAATTTGAGTGGAGATGTAATATGAAGCGAGTAAATCAGGCTGGATCAATTGGAGTTTTTGTAATAGTAGGCGCTATTTTAGTGGCTATATCTTTGGCTGTTCTTTACGGCATTAGGCAAAATAATTTATCACAAGATGGATCACCGATCTCTAGTGATTTGATAGCATCAGAGAATAGTAACAAGAATTCACAAAACAACAGCACATCTCAGCAGTCGACAGACCAAAAAACGAATAGTCAGTCGGGTGGAAGAGGTGAGGCTCGAACCGACGTGAAGACTGAAGAGTCGAAAAAGACAACTCCTACATCTGAATCCTCTCAGTCTCAACAATCGCCATCATCTACAACGCCAGCTCCTTCTACTCCTTCTAAGCAATCTGATAAAGGATTACCAAAAACTGGACCAGAAGATGTAGCTGTTTCTGCAGTGGCTTTTGGTATTTTGGCGTTTTTGACGGTAGCTTATCAGCGATCTCGCTATCTTATCTAGCTTTGACTTCTATCTATCTGTTGTGATATAATTGTGATAATCTGTGGGGATATTTTTATTATGTCCCTGAAGAATAATATCAATTTTAAGGAAGGGGTCTTTAGAAGACTTATGGCAGATGCCAAAATTACAATGGATGACCTGCTGGCTCAAGCAGGTGATAATGTTAAACAACTTACTGTCGGTGAAACAGTTGACGGTACTGTTTTATCAGTAAAGAAGCACGAAATTTTAATCGATTTAGGACCTTTGGGCGTTGGTTTGGTTCCGCGCCGCGAAGTTAGCCTTTCAAAGAACTACAATGTTGGCGATTCAGTAATTGCTAGCGTAATTGATACCGAATTGGAAGACGGCTATTCATTACTTTCACTACGAAAAGCTGCGAAAGATCGCGGTTGGGATGAAGTTATGGCCAAATTGGAATCTGGTGAAATCATCACGGTTGTACCATACGACGCTAACCGCGGTGGACTATTGGTTGAATACGAAGGCATTCGCGGATTCTTGCCAGTATCGCAATTGTCAGCTGAACACTATCCTCGTGTAGGTTCTAGTGACAAGGACGAAATCTTGCAGCGATTGAACAGCTTGGTAAAGAAGGACATTAAAGCGCGAATCTTGGATGCTGACCGCAAAGCTAACAAATTGATCTTCTCTGAAAAAGAGGCGGTTAAAGAAGGCTTGGCGGAGCGATTCCAGAAGCTGGCAATTGGTGACACAGTTACAGGTGTTGTTACAGGTGTTGTTGACTTCGGCGTATTCGTTAATGTTGAAGGTATTGAAGGTTTGATTCACATCTCAGAAATTAGCTGGGAGCGTGTTAATAACCCATCTGATTACGTAAAGGTTGGCCAAACTATCGAAGCTAAGATTATCGCAATCGACAAAGAGCGTTTGAGCTTGAGTATGAAGCAATTGACCAAAGATCCATGGCTGGATGAAGTTGAGCAATTTAAGCCTGGCGAGAAAGTTGAAGGAACTGTAACTCGAATTACTCCATTTGGTGCATTCGTACAGTTGAGTCCAGCGGTTGAAGCTTTGGTTCACGTGTCAGAGCTTGGCGGTGACGGTACTGATCCTGAAAAGGTATTTACGCTGAACGAGCGTAAAGAATTTACAGTTTTGGATATCGATAAGGAAAATCGTAAGATTTCTCTTTCGCTCGGCAAATCATCAAAGAAAAAATAATACAAATCCCCTGAAGCGTAGTTACGCCCAGAGGTGAGAGGAGCTTATTATGGCAGAAAAAATCGTCAATATTGCGGATTCGGTAACGGTTGGCGAGTTGGCCGAAACTCTGGGATTGTCAGTAACTACGCTGATTGGTGAATTGTTTAAGAACGGAATCGCTGCAACAATTAATCAGCGACTAGATTTTGAGACTGCACAGATTATTGTTGAAGAATTGGGTCTAGATGTACAGCTAAAGCGAAAGACGGTTTCTGCGGAAATTCATCATCATGCGCACAAATTATCGGACAAGGCGGTTCCTCGTCCGCCAATTGTGGCTGTGATGGGGCATGTTGATCACGGTAAAACGAGTTTACTAGATGCGATTCTTGATAAGAAAACAGCGGCTAGTGAAGCCGGAGGAATTACTCAGCATATTAGCGCTTATCAAGCTCAGCGTAATGGACGGACCATCACGTTATTGGACACTCCAGGCCATGAGGCTTTTGCGGCGCTAAGGCAGCACGGAGCTACACTGACTGATGTGGTGATTATCGTGGTGGCGGCGGATGATGGCGTTAAGCCGCAGACCGTTGAGGCTATTCGATTTGCCAGGTCGGCTAACGCTAAAATTGTGGTGGCGATTAATAAGATTGATAAAGAAGCAGCTAATCCGCAACTAGTAAAAACTCAATTGGCATCTGAGCATGGTTTGAATCCTGAAGAATGGGGTGGCGACACTGTGATGGTTGAGGTTAGCGCAAAAACTGGTCAGAACTTAGACAAGCTTTTGGATATGGTCTTATTGGTGGCGGATATGGAAGATTTACGTGCGGATGAAGATGTTCCGGCTGAAGGTTTGGTTATTGAGGCGCACATGGAAACTGGTCGTGGCGCCGTAGTTGGCTTGCTAGTGGAGAATGGTCATTTGAGGCCTGGTCATTATTTGGTTGCTGGGACGGCTTATGGACGAGTCCGAACGCTTCAAGATTTCCGTGGTAAAACCGTTAAAGATGCCGGTCCAAGTATGCCAGTGAATATGACCGGATTTAAGGAATTGCCACAATTCGGTGATGGATTTGAGATTGCGAAGAGCGAAAAAGAAGCTCGCAATCTGGCGCAAAAGGCTAAAATTGAACAAGAGAAAATGGCAGCCACAACCAATGTTACTGGCGCAGATATTCTTAAGATGATGAATCGAAAGCTTGATGCGGAAGAATTTAACGTAATCGTTAAGGCTGACGTTCAGGGTTCGGTGACATCTGTTGTAGATAGTTTGAAGCTGATTGATACGAATGGCGAAGTTGAGCTTCATGTTGTTGGAACTGGAGTGGGCAATATTTCCGAGAATGATATTCATTTGGCGGTTGGCGAGAATACGGTGATTTATGGTTTTAATGTCGATTTGCCACCGGCAGTTAAGCGATTAGCGGCGCGTGAACACGTGGAAGTGCGGATTTTTAAGGTAATTTATGAACTGTTGGATGATGCTAAGGCTTCAATGGAGGCTTTGCTAGCGCCAGAAATCGTTGAAACTGAAATTGGCGAGCTGGAGGTTAAGGGCGTGTTTAGGACAATGCGTGAAGAAATAATTGCTGGCGGTGAAGTGAAGCGCGGTAAAGTCGCTAAGGACTTGCTGGCGCGCGTAAAACGTGATGGAGAGCAAATTGCTGAAGTGGAAGTTTCTTCCGTACAACGTCAGCAGCAAGAAGCAAAAGAGGTCTTTGAAGGTGAAATGTGCGGACTGAGTCTTAGGACAAAGAAAAAAATTACCTTAGAAATTGGCGACAAGCTGGAGTTCTTTACTAGGGAATTAGTGAAGAAAACTCTGGGGTAGATTGCTCTAAGTATTGACTTTTTTGTGTATTTATGATAGTATCTTAGATATACATAAGTTTATTGCCATTCTGCACGCAGA
>CAUTQX010000034.1:0-7675 GCA_963540705.1 uncultured Candidatus Saccharibacteria bacterium | reverse complement strand
AACATCTCTAACAAACGGCAAACTTCCACAGACCAAAAAATGCGCATCTTCTGGCGTTTCGTGAACAATTTTTTCCACATTAAATCGACCGTTAAACCAACCGTCTTTTTCTTCAACTTGCTGGCGAGTACTGAACTTCTTCACTTTAATATTTGACGCCGCTAGCTCATTTCCAAAAACCATATATTCTGGCGATTTTTGGCTAAAATATAAAAACGTCGGCTGACTAGAACTTGCCATAACACTCCAAATTGGACTAAGCCCACAGCCCGCAGCAATTCCGACCAAAGGACTTTCTGTTTGCGGATTAAAATCGCCGTAAGCGTGGCTAATTTGTAATTTATCGCCAACATTCCGTGAACATAAATAGCTAGAAAATTCACCACCAACATTCTTCACGGTAATTGACATTAGTTCATCGTCAGGAGCAGAAGAAATGCTATAAGCCTTCCCTTCACGCACACTACTACCATCAATAAAAACCGTAATATATTGTCCGGCGGTAAAGTCGAACGGTCGCGCAAAATATAATGTCTTCACTTCAGGATTCTCCTGACGTACACGCACAATTTCAACCGTTAATGAATCACGCATTCTCCAACGTACCTTTCCATTATTTTCTGAGCTTCTCTAAATTCTTCGTCAGTAAAAGTATGGTAATTCGCAAACTTTGGACTAATTGTCGTGCCAGTGCGAAAATGTTGCAAGGCAAATCTCTTCGCGCCCTTAACTAGCTCGCCAATCTTCTCAAAATCGCTAACTTCTAGTTGCTCGCGGACAATCGTCGTACGGAATTCGTGATCAATTCCCGAATCAATCATCAACCGAACATTCTCCTTGATCGCTTCCAAATCAATCGGTCGCGCCGCAATTTCAACATATTTTTCCAGCGGACCTTTCACGTCCATCGCAATAAAGTCGATCAACCCTTCTTCAACCATTTCGCGAACTATATCTGGATGTGTACCGTTGGTATCCAATTTAATATCAAAACCAAGTTTCTTAATCATCCGACATAACTCCGGCAAATCTTCATTTACCGTTGGTTCACCACCAGAAATCACCACTCCGTCCAGCCGACCAACTCGCGACTTCAGGAATATCATCACTTCATCAACTGGAATACTCGGTGCTAACCGTTCAGGTAATACCAATTCAGGATTATGGCAATAACCGCACCGCATATTACAACCAGAGAGAAACAGAGCTGCCGCCACATGCCCCGGATAGTCCACAAGCGACAGCTTCTGAATTCCACCAATTGACACCTTAAGCTGCCGCGACGGCGCTAAGTCGCTGGTGTTCGGCGGCATTGTCATAATGTTCCCTCATTTCAAATTCCGCTTGCTTACCCTTATTCCATTGAGAAACTGGACGCAAGAAACCAACCACGCGTGAGTAAACTTCAGTTGTTTCGCCACACTTTGGACACTCTGGATGTTCGCCGACAATATAGCCGTGATTCTTACAAATTGAGAAGCTCGGGCTGAAAGTAAAGTATGGCAGTTTGTAATTTTCACAAATCGTTTTCACCAATTTTTTCAAAGTCTGCGGATCGTCCATGCGCTCACCTAAGAAGAAGTGAATCACCGTGCCGCCCGTGTACTTGGTTTGCAAATTGTCCTGAAGATCCATCAATTCAAACAAATCGTCCGTGTAATTAACTGGCAAGTGGCTAGAGTTGGTATAGAACGGACATTTAACTTCCGCGCCAATTCCGTTGGCAAAGTGCGCTCGATCCGGGAAACTAGCTTTATCGAGCTGTGCCAATCGATAAGTTGTACCCTCAGCTGGCGTTGCCTCAAGATTGTAATTATTGCCAGTTTCCTTCTGATATTCCACTAAACGATCGCGCATAAAATCAAGCGTTTTCTCAGCAAAAGCCTTACCTTTTTCCGTGCCAATATCAACACCTAGTAAATTAAGCGCCGCCTCGTTCGTGCCAATCAAACCAATAGTAGAAAAATGGTTCTTCCAATATTGATTGAAACGCTGTTTAATGTTTCGCAAATAAAACTTGGTGTATGGGTACAAATTAGCGTCGGTCAATCGCTCCAAAACTTTACGCTTAGTTTCCAAACTATCTTTTGCCATATCCATAAGTTCAACCAATCCCTTAAAGAATTCTTTTTCGTTTTTAGATTTTAGCGCCAGTCGTGGCAAGTTTATCGTTACCACACCAACCGAGCCGGTCATCGGATTTGAGCCAAACAAACCGCCGCCACGATATTCCAATTGACGATTATCAATACGCAATCGGCAGCACATCGAGCGCGCATCTTCTGGATCCATGTCGGAATTAATGAAGTTTGAGAAGTACGGAATGCCGTATTTAGCGCTAGCCTCCCACAAACTTTCAATCACCGGATTATCCCAATTGAAATCCTTGGTGATATTAACCGTTGGGATTGGGAAGGTAAACACGCGACCATTAGCGTCGCCCTCAGAAAGGACCTCCAGCAGCGCCTTATTTAACATATTCATTTCTTCTTGATATTCACCATATGTCGTGTCCTGCATCTCGCCACCAATAATCACTGGATTATCTGCCATATGCTTTGGACACTCAAGATCAAGTGTGATGTTGGTAAACGGCGTCTGGAAACCAACACGAGTCGGCACATTAACATTAAAAACGAATTCTTGAATAGCCTGTTTTACTTCTTCATAGCTCAATTTGTCGGCGCGAATAAACGGCGCTAATAGTGTGTCAAAATCAGAGAAAGCCTGCGCACCAGCCGCTTCACCCTGTAATGTATAAAAGAAGTTTACGACTTGACCAAGCGCTGATCGGAAATGCTTAGCTGGCTTAGAGGCAACCTTACCAGCCACGCCAGTAAATCCTTCTTGTAATAAGTCAGTCAAATCCCAACCAACACAGTAAACGCTTAGCAAGTTGAGGTCGTGAATATGCAAGTCGCCTTCTTTATGAGCCTTTCCAATTTTTGATGTATAAATCTTATCCAGCCAATAAGTCTTCGTGATTTCCGCTGAAACATAGTTATTTAGGCCCTGAAGACTGTAGCCCATATTAGAGTTTTCATTAACTTTCCAGTCCAAATTTTCCAGATATTTATCAATCAAATCAACGTGTGCATTAGAGGTAATTTCGCGCAATTTTTTATGCTGATCGCGGTAAATAATGTACGCCTTTGCAGTCTTCTTAAACTTAGAGTCAATCAACGCATCCTCAACAATGTCCTGAATATCTTCAACGCTTGGTAGGCGCTTTTGGTTACGAGTTTCTAAAACACCTAAAACTTTGTCGGTCAATTCAACTGCTTGAGCGGCGTCAAATTCACCAGTTTCCAGTCCTGCCTTTTCAATTGCCTTTTCAATTTTTTTTCGATCAAATTTAGCAGTTCGACCATCGCGTTTTTTAATTGATTTATACATTCCCCCTCCTTATTTATAAAAACAGCAAACCAGCCCAACCTCTCCAGCGAGCCCATGTTGCAAAAAACGTTATTTATTTTCTAAAACACCATATGTAGTGCTTAATATTGAATATACACGCGATATATAGCGTCTGTCAATGAAAGTACATTGTATTATTTACATACGAGATGCGGAAGTATTTGCTCCCCCTGATAATACCAAAACGTCACGGTGAATCAGATCGACAATTTCTGCCTGAGACAACTGTTCACCGATTCGCTGCTCGCCTAGCACATTCAAAACATCTTGATCTTTCCACCACTGGCGCATTTCTGATTCGCCAAATTCATGAGCGTTTGGCTTGGTAGCGTGGCGACGCACCGTTTCCTCAAACGATACATAAAAATAATAAATCAGTTTTTCACCCTGAAAATCATCCAGCAGCTGGCGCAGCATCGCGCCGTATTTTTTATTGCTCAAAATACCCTCCAAAATCACCGTATAACCAACGTTATTGCCATACATGCATAGATCGTAAATCAGCTGAATCGCCGGATTGTTTTCGCTATCTTTCACGCGCAGTATTTCCCGGCGCACCACATCCTGTGACACCAACATTGTGCCGTAGCCTAGTTGACGCTGGAGTAAGCGCGCCGTGCTGGTTTTGCCGCAACCAGAATTACCGCGGAGAATGATTAGCGGATGAGAGGCCGTCACATACGCTCCAGCAAATCGTAAGCAACAGCCGCTGATAACGCCTGCATTTGACGAAGATTATCACCCGGCTTAAGTGGTGGCTTGAGGCTACGTATAAGGAAAAATCCGACAAATGACGCCAGCATTTCCGCGTTCAACTCACCTAGCCACGGCGTTACGTCATGACCATGGCGCGCCATATCAACCAGAAATTCTGTCGCACCAGACCTCTGAGGCGCATAGGAAGCCCAGTTCCAGTCAACCAACTTCAACTCACCAGTTTGCGGATTAAATGCCAAATTATCACTACGAACATCCGAATGATTAAAGCAATCTTCCGTCTGCTTGGCAAATTCTTTAGCGCGCACCGAAATATCAATCAACTCATCGCGCTTTTCTAACAGCTCAATTATAGCCTGACAACGCCACTGATTAATCTCCAACTGATTTGGCAATAGTTTTTGATAGCTATTAATCAACCGACGACGAATATCAGCATCAGCAATAATCTGATCAATCCCATCATCTAAGCCAAGCTCTCTCGCCGCAAACGGTTGTAATTGCAATTCTTCAATTAGCTCCTGCGGCAATTTTATTTTTTCCAACTCGCGAACCGCGGTTATCACCGTCGAAATATAATGTTCCGCGACAGAGTTATCCGTCGGAGGCTGCCACAACCACCCGTCTGACGAAGCGTAACTACTCGTCATCAACACGTAGCCGTCATCAGCCAATTCAGTCCAATCAGCAACATATTGCGGATAAGTTTTCTGTAACAAACGCGTTACTGCATAATCTTTTTTTAGCCAGCCTAATTCCCGCTCGCCCTCATCCGACAATAAATTAACATCAACTTCTTTAACAAAAATCGTTCGATCGCCAGACGACACCAATGCTCGACGATTAAGCGAAAAGCCGCCACTTACTGACGTGATCCGTAATTCAGATGAATCAACGTTCAGCTCCGTCGCCGCACACCGCAAGGCTCTGTCGGTTAATAATTTATCGCGATCTGGCAATGTTTCCATGTGTAAATTATAACATCAGACAACTTAAACTCGCTTAGTAAATATCATTACTAAATGCACTTTACAAGCATAATTGTATAAAATACAACAAAAATTACGCGTCCTATCTGTTATTAATTTGGAATGACTAGTATAAATTCCGCGCCAGCTGACGGCTTGCTTTTGATGCGAATAGTATAAACACAACGATCCGCCAGAGTCTTAGCAATTGCCAGGCCCAAACCATAGCCCGACGCGTCGGTCCGAGTCCGTGCTGCGTCTGCACGATAAAATCTCTCGAAAATATGCTTTTGATCATTTGACGAAATACCTGGTCCATTATCTTTAACTATAAATTCCACAGAATTTTTATTCAGTCTAGCCCAAATCTTTACTTCACCGACCTTTTGCGGCGCGTATTTAATAGCATTATCCACCAAAATTGATAAAATCTGACGAACCGCATTTGCCTGTAAAACTACCTTTTGACCATCTGGAGTGTTCTGTAAAATTTTAACCTGCTTCGCTTTTGCAATTGAAGAATATTGATCTACGACCTCACCAATAATATTAGACACATCAATTAGTTCTGGCTCTCCCAAAGCATTTTCTGACTTTGCCAACTCCAATAACGAATTACTGAGATTAGTCAGCTTTTTAATTTCTTCGACATTTTGGCTCAAAACCTGACGAGCTTTTCCGTCGGTCAGCACACGCTTACGCATCGCTATTTCATTACTCAAAAGCAACGCCGCCAACGGAGTTTTTAGTTCGTGGCTAGCATTAGACACAAATTGGGCTTGCTGTTCAATTGACCGTTCAATTGGCGCCAGCGTTCTTCGCGCCAGTAGTAAGCTCAACCAATAGCCAAACACCAACATTACACCGTTCAAAACCACCAGCGACATAATCACCATTTCCCGCGTTTTATTATCGCGCCGTTCCAATCGATGATTAAATTGATCTTCAATTTCCGAAGTTTGTTTAACATGATCATCTGGTGGCAACGACCGATTTAATTGTGATGATGTAACGACATAAATAATTCCACTGAACAACACTGACAGCGTCATAATTACGGTCAAATAACTTAGTGCCAATCGCTGGACGCGCTTCTGCTTCACGATTTCTCCTCTAATTTATAACCAAAACCTGAAACGGTGTGGATCAATTTTGACTTAAACGGCTTATCAATTTTTCGTCGCAAAAACATAATAAATAGCTCGACATTATTCGGTAGTACATCCGCATCAAAATCCCAAACATGTGATATGATTTGTTCTTTCGATAAAACCTTACCTTTATTCCGCATTAAATATTCCAGGACTCCATATTCTTTTGCGGTCAAGTTAATTTCCTGAGAATCTCGCGTAACTTTTTTCAGACTCGGATCAAGTTTCAAATCCCCTACCTGAAGAACTTCCTCTAATTTTTCATTAGGCCGACGAAGTAGCGCTCGTATACGAGCTAACAACACGTCAAAGCTAAACGGCTTAGCCAAATAATCATCAGCACCGGTATCCAAACCTTCAACAATATCACGCTCTGCATCACGCGCAGTCAACATCAAAATCGGAGTTTTATTGCCATCTTTCCTTAATGCTCGACAGACCTCATAGCCGTTCATTTCCGGCAACATTATATCTAAAATAATGACATCATATTCGTCAGCCGAAGCAGTTCGATAACCTTCACTGCCATCGTGTGCTACATCAACCGCGTAAGACTCATCCTCTAAGCCTTCTTTTAACAGTCGAGAAATTGCAATATCATCTTCAATTAATAAAATTCTCACATTTACTATTATAAATCCTTCTCATTTTACCAGCAATATTACACTGTCATAGCCATCGCTTGAGCTTCTGGCCAAATTCGTTGAACCAAACGTTTACCTCGTACCGTCAGCTTCACCCAAGCATCACCATACGCCTGATCAATTGCCATCAATCCTTTACGTCGCAGATCCACCAGAACATTCATTGCCGTTCGACGCGACAGCCCGACCTGCCCAGCTAGAATCGTAGCATCGTCGCCACCATCTTCATATACTTGTTGTAAAATTAACGCCTCATTTGTTGTTAAATTAACTTCTTTTGCTTGAATCTTGTTCATAACAATCCTTTCTTCTGTTGATAGTAACTTCATAATAAATAAGAAAACTTTAATTTTGCTGTAAATTGATTAAGTTTGCTTTTATTTTTATTGTGCTTATTGTTATAATTGACGTCTAGCATTAAATTTAAGGGGAGTGTATGTTAATAAGAAAACGCTTTTTAAATACAAAAGTTAAAATATTAACTGGTGTAATGGTCGCTGGATTAGTTGTCGGTGGATCTCTGCTCACCCTGCCAACCGTGCATGCTAAGCGTGTCGTCGATGATAGTTATCCATTAAATGATAGCATCAATTGGAACTTAAACCCTATTTGGCGTGATGAATTTAATGGCACGTCATTAGATGACAAATCTTGGAGTATATATAATAGTGGATGGGGTGCAAACAACGTTCAAAGCTGCTACAGAAATAGAGAAGAAAACGTGAATGTTAAAGATGGCAGCCTAAATCTGGTTGGATTATACAAGCCAGGTGAAAAA
>CAUTQX010000033.1:0-8831 GCA_963540705.1 uncultured Candidatus Saccharibacteria bacterium | reverse complement strand
TTTTTTACCTTTTTAGCTACCATGACAGATTATTTAGTGCATCATTTTCCAGCATATAAAGATTGAAAACATGGTCATTGTGATTAAAAGTTTCCTCAAGTGGTCGCTTTGCTGTATGCCAACCTAAGCCATCCGTCACCCAGATAAAATCAATACTCTGTGCTTTTAACTCGTCATTTAGGCTACGGAATTCGCCGCAAACAGCCTTTAACTTTGATCCGCCGCCGTTGTAGAAATTTGTTTCAAAAAGTTTTAGCTTACCGCTTTGCGGATTGTAGACCGCAAAATCAAAGCTCCGTTCTGATTTATCTACTTTTACCTCAAAATCCCACTTTGCGCGTATCGCACTTGCGCATGCTTGCGGCAAATATTCAAAGCCATTTTGTTTGCAAAACTCTTCAATAAAAATGCCAGTGATTTCCTCCATGAGTGAACCGCCGCGATTTTTACGACCGTTGCTATCAAGACCGACTTCGACGCCTATAACATAGTCGACGAGATTTTTGACACCGTCACGCTGGAATAATCGAGCTAATCCCGATTTTTCCAAAAACTCATAGTACTTTTCGGGATCATTTCCAGGTTTTGCGAAGTTATAAAACTCCGACTCCTTTGTTTTCTTATCGTATATCTCTAGCTTCTTTTCACGAACCGCAAGCAGCACTGGTAGTGTCTTAACAATGTCAGGATTTGACTGGTAAAGTTTATAAAATTCGTCGCGCAAGTTATCCTTGCCAAGTAAGTAGTTAAGTTTGTTAAGTGATATTTCTAGTTCAGTACTATTCGCAAAAACCTTATTCCAGTTCACAAAGTAGTCCCACGTTTTAATTGAGCTTTTGAATGTTGATACTAAATGGTTAAAATCTTTTGTCATAATCTAATAGTTAGTTACTAATAATTCTGTTATCTTACCTCGTCCAGAACCTTTTGAGTTGATTGCTCGTCCAGCGGTAATCTTATGGATTGTCGCGCCGTCAATTTCTGAATACAAATCGTTAATAAAAGGCGTGTCTGAGTTGGAGAGCATAACATAGCAGCCTCGCTTATGTAATTCTACAAAAGTATCTCGGAGTTCGGTTTGTTCTTTCTCCAGGAAACTTTCAGATGTGTATGCTGTAAACGACGAGGTGCGATTAAGCGGATAGTATGGCGGGTCAAAATATATAAAATCGCCTTTTTGTGCGTTTTTTAGCACCGATGTATAATCTTGGTGCTTGATGATTACGTTTTGTAATTCTTTTGACACGCGGCGTAAGTTTTCTTCGTCGCAGATAACAGGGTTGCTGTAGCGACCAAAAGGCACGTTAAATTGTCCTTTTTTATTGACGCGATACAAGCCGTTAAATCCTGTTCGATTGAGGAAAATAAAGCGTGAGGCGACCTCTATATCTGATAGTTCGTTAACATTTTTGGCACGGACTTCAAGGTAGTATTCTTTATCGTATATGTGTTGCTTTAGGGAGAATATAAGTTCATCTATATTATTTTTGATTACATTATAAGTAATCACCAATTCTCTATTCAAATCTGAAAGCTCTGCTCGTTCAGGCAGGAGATCGAAAAAGACGGCGCCACCACCAACAAACGGCTCGTAATAAGTATTCGTAGTAGGGTCAAAAAGTTCTGGCGGATATAACCCTAAATCACGAAATTGTTTTAATAGCTGACGCTTGCCGCCAACCCATTTTACAAATGGCTTAGGTTTTTGGCTTATGAGTTTTTGCACTTCATCGACGTCTTCAGTTGTGTCTACAGATTGAAAAAGGCGACGAGCATAAATAAGATTTATATCAAAAGTTGTAGCAATATTTGCGACCGTTAAACCTCCACTAGACATTCCCCCTCCATTCTCTATAATCTACTGTTTTTTATTATATCATTTCTTGCATGCTTATAGAATAAGCTCCGCCAAAACTGTTAAAGCAATAGCGCCCCGACCAGAAAATCCGTGGATCACACTTTTTAATATTTTGTACTATCAAAAAATCGCCCGTAAAGGCGATAATTCAATCTTGGTGCTGGAAGTAGGACTCGAACCTACGAAGCCTTACGGCGGGAGATTTACAGTCTCCTGTGATTGCCACTACACGATTCCAGCGTGATGTGGAGCCGCTTCTCGGGCTCGAACCGAGGACCTACGGTTTACAAAACCGTTGCTCTAGCCAACTGAGCTAAAGCGGCAACTGAATTTATTTTATCAATTTTTTCTCTCTGTGACAAGAGTTTACATAACTATTTTTCGTGGTTGATGTATTTTGCGCTGCTGGCGTGGACGTGGTGCGTCGACTTTCTTTGATGCTGCTGTCGGAGTTAGCATTTTTGTGGCTTTTTTACGCAATTCTTCAGCCAGATCAGTCTGTCCAGCATTGTCATATGCTTCCGCTAAAATCTTCAGAGTCTGAGGAATCGGTTCTAATTCGACGGCCTTTTCCAGAGCGTTAATAACTTTCTTCGTATTCCCTATTTTTTCCTGAACCTTGGCGTAAGCGATGTAACGCGCTGCCAGATCATCTTCCATCTCCAACGCCTGCTCAAACGCTAGCGATGCCTTTTCATAATTCTCTGTTTCGTAATAGATTAAGCCGACATTATGAAGACTTGAAGCGCTTGGCTCCAAACTCTGAGCAATTTCAAAGCATTCAATGGCGTCTTTATACGCACGCTGCTTGGCGTATAAAATTCCCAAACGGTTATATGCAGTGGCGTTTTTCTCGTCTACTCGTAAAATTGTCAGTAAAGCTTTTTCTGCTCGCAAATATTTATTTTCACGAATTGACTCCTGAGCAATTCCCCATAATTGGTCGAGCTTTTCAGTAATCTTTGTTGGCAAATCGCCAGTTTCTTTGATTGACGGATGATAAAAAATCGCCCAAATCATTAAAATCAGAATGAGGAGTAGTCCAAACATATCTATACTATTATATCACAAGTTGCGTCAGCGCCAGCCTGACGTTGGCATTGGATTTTAATGCGCTTGCAACAGAGGTAGTTTTTTCAAGTTGTTGTTCAATTGACGGATTTATTCCGCGCGATAAAGATTGAAAACGAATCATATTTACTATAATATCCGTTAGTAGTATCGCTTTTTGGCGGTCAGAAAAGTATTTGGCAAGATTCTTGAATGTGTCATATTTCTGATTTGTGGCTAAAATTTGCTTTGCGTCGGTGGCTAATTGTCGATATTCGGCGAATTTTTCTGGATTTTCTGCTAATTCTTTAATTAGCAATGGTCGCCCAGCCGCCAAAAAAAGGATTTGCTGGCTGGAAGCTGGGTCTAAATTGTACTTTTCAAGCAGTTTTTTATCCTGAGCAGACGTCGTTTTATGAAGAGTCAATGTCTGGCAACGAGATCTAACAGTGTCAAGCATCAGCTTCGGGTTTTTCGCGACAAGGATAAAATTGGTATTTTTATTCGGTTCTTCCAGTGCTTTCAGGAATGCATTTTGCGACGGCTCGGTCATTGAATCGGCTTCGTCAATGATAATAACTCGACGATTTATGGCGTAAGTTCGGAGTTTAGAGATGAGTTCGCGGATTTGATCAACGGATATAGTTTGCTTTTCTGGAAGCGGTTTCAAGTGAAAAGTATCGCTATTCTTTGCTAATATTTGGGCCACACCCAGTCCATCAATCCCGTAATCCGCAATCACCAAAAGCGCGTGAGGCAATTGCGATGAAATCTGGCTGATTTTTTGAGTATCTCGAGCGGATATAATCACTTCAGACATCTATAAATCCTCTGGGAAGAATTTATTGAATTCGTCAGGAATTGCGGCTTCAAAAACTTTTCTCTCGCCAGACGGCAAAGCTATCTCTAATTTTTGAGCATGCAACATCATACGACAATCCGAAGACTTTCCATAAACTCGATCACCAAGAATCGGTGCATTCAAATGAGCCAAATGGACGCGCAATTGATGAGTTCGACCAGTGGTCGGCTTCAATTCCACAAGCGACTGAGTATCATTTTCCGCCAAAACATGGTAAGTCGTCTGAGCTGGTTTCCCGTTCGGATCTATACGAAAAGTGCTCGGCGCTGAAGGATTGCGACCAATTGGCAGATCAATTTTTGCGGCATTCAACTTCGGCTTGCCATCGGTTATCGCTATGTAAGTTTTCTTGGCGGTTCGCTCGGCAAATTGCCTCTGTAGATGCGCGGCAGATTCTGGGTTTTTGGCGATAATCAGTAGTCCCGAAGTGTCTCGGTCAAGCCTGTGAACAATTCCCGGACGATCGGTATCCGTTGCGAATGAGGTTTTGGGGCGAATTATCTCCGCAACCGTTGGTTCGTCAGAAAGTCCGCCCTTCGCGTGCGTCAATAGCCCGCTTGGTTTGTTGACGACAATCACATCGTCATCCTCGTATAAAATCGGCAAGTCAACGTCCGCCTGCTCTTTTTCTGGCAAATTAAGCGCAATTTCATCAGTTTCATCAACCTCAAATTTTGGCGTCGTCACGGCTTTATTATTGACCGAAACGTATCCAGCTTTTATATATTTTTGCCAAAGACTTCGGGAAATTGTCGTGTCGAATTTGGTCGATAAATAAATATCCAAGCGCACCTTAGTTGGCGAAATTTTGAACATTATGGCATATTTTCCCTGGAATGGCGTTTCGATAAATTCTGGGTCTAGCGGATTCGGCAAAATCTCGGCATTATCTGGCTTTTCCGTCCATAATTCGTCAATGGATTCTTCGTCGACAATCGAACCATAAAGCAGTGCAAAATGCTGCTTACTCAAAATAAAATCCGCAAAAACATGAGATTTGTCTGTTTGAATTTCCAATCGACGCAGCGCTTTGACGGGCGTATTGTCGTCTGCTAATTTGTACAATCTAGCTATTTTCAGCACTGTCCGAGGTAATATTTTCACGCGATTTGCTCCCTATTTTCGAAGCCCTACAGCTTTTTGAACGCGATACAAAGTTTCATTAGCGACGACATTCATGTCTTTTTCACTGGAAGCCAGCTTTTCTTCAATTGCTCGCTCATCAACCGCCGCAAGCCGATTCTGAAAATTCTCCAAAAATTCCGCAACTTCGTCGGCCACAATTCGCTTGAAATCGCCATAACGATCCATACCGAAGTACTCGTTGACGGTCTGCTCCAGAGTAACTTCTCTGCCAGCATCTTGTCGAACCAAAGTTAAAATCTCCAGCAAATTAGAAATTCCCGGCTGATTTTCCTTATCGTATTGAACTTTGCCAATTGAATCTGTTGTTGCGCTTATTATTTTCTTATGTGCCGATTTTGGATCATCAGAAAGAAAGATAATTCCCTTGCCGCTCTCGTCAGATTTGCTCATTTTCTTCGCTGGATTCACGAGATCTTTAATCCTCAATCCTTGGTCTTTTCCGAAGAATTGATGCTGCTGAATTACGGGTTTTGGAACGATAAATAGATCATCAAACTTACGATTCATTCGCTCAGCAATATCACGAGTGAACTCCAAATGCTGAGTCTGGTCGTCGCCAACTGGCACGTAAGTCGCGCCGTAAAGTAGAATGTCGGCAGCCATTAGGACGGGATAGTTAAATAGCCCAACAGAAGCATCTCCCTTACTTCCCTTATCCTTAAATTGCGTCATTCGGCTCATCTCGCCAAATCCAGTGAAACAGTCCAGAATCCACGCCAGTTCGCTGTGCGCCGAAATACGACTTTGGCGGTAAAGATGAATGGAAGAATTGTCCAGCGGCAATCCGGCGGCGGTATAAACTCGCGCGTTGTTCAGAATGCTGTCGTATAACTTACTGTGGTCAATTGGCGTCGTAAAACTGTGAAGGTCTGGGATGAATAGATTGATATCGTATTCGTCCGAGCGACGTTTCGCCATGTTGATAATTGGCAAAATAGCCCCAAAGTAATTACCTATGTGGATGTTATTGTTGGCGCGCACGCCAGTGAGGATGACAGGTTTTGATGGTTTCATTAGATATATTATAACATTATTCGACTATTAGCGGGTGCGAGATTGCGAAATATACGCCTGTAAAATTGTTTTTAGATCCACGCTGTGGCGGAAATTTATGTCGTCAATCTTATCCAGATCAATCCACTCTGGCGTGCCGTTAGTATAAGTCTTCTCGCTGTCGGTTATGTTGTCGTTATTGATTTGCCCGTGCAGCTGACTGTGAGTAAAGTACAGTTGGATCGACTGGTTAGCTTGCGACTCAGCGTTGCGCTTGAAGAAAGTAGTTGCTTGGTGAATAATTTTATCTGGCGTGATAGTCAGTCCAGTCTCCTCCTTAACTTCACGGACAATCGATTCCTCAATCGTTTCGCCCTTCTCGACGCCGCCGCCAATTAGGCTATAACCGTCCCATTGCCTAGTCAAAAGAATCTTATTATCTTCAACGATAACTGCATATACGCCGACGCGAATATTTAGTTCGTCAACGGGAACGGTGTATTGATTGCCGAAGACGTCTTTACAGATGGCGGTTTTAGTCATTATTCTCTCCGCTTAAATAATCCCTCAACATCGCGAGCCCGTCAACTTTCTCAATTATCGTCAGATATTCCTGCCATTCTTCGTCGTTCAATTCTGCCAAACTGCGACCAGGAAAGCTCGGATGTCCATAAATATATAACAATTCCGTCCAGCCATGGAGATTATCGCCACGTGGCTCGTCAACGATAAATCCCTCTTCGTTGGCTACGAAAATGTGGTCTTTTTCGCCGTCAAAATAGCCAACCGCAAAAGAAAAAATAGCTCGACGATCAGTCTCACCCTTCATTAACTTGATAATGCCGGGATAGCTAAAGCTATTCAGTAGCAATTTAACAAACGGCCCCGGAAATCCTTTCAGCGCCGGAATGAAAAAACCGCGGTCATCAACGACCAGGCGCTTGTTCGGAAACGCTTTCTTGGCTTGAGATAATTTACTTTTGGCAATCGTTTGAATATCTAGTCTGCGCCCCTCGTCAAAATCATAATCGAGCTGCCTTAAATCAACACCAAGCGGCTGAAGGAGTTCTTGGAGGCTGGCGAATTTACTGTGATTGGAAGTGATAAAATAAATTGGGCTATTCTCTTGTCTCATACTAATAAGTATACGCTAACTAACGTTATTTTACAGGTTTCTAATGCTTGTGTCGTACGGAATATGAATGAGGAGATTAGCCGCCATTTTTCCACTGCCTGGCACGTTGCAATAACTTATCGACATAAGCTGCTTTAAGTTTTTTATACGCTGACCTGTCGTAATTTGCTTGCTTGGCATATTGATATTTTATCTTTGAATATTGATCAGCTTCGTCATTGTGAGACCTTAGATAGTCTCTGATAATTAAGAAGTTATCGTGCGTTTCAGTATTCGCGACCGCGAGGTGAATATGAATATCGCCCTCGCCAGTTTCTTCTTGTCGGGACGCCAGGAAGATATACCCTTGACGGGAACTTGGATTTAATGAAGGAAAATATCCAATTGCTACCAATTTGTCCCGCAGCTCGTTCATGTGTTCGCTATCTTTAGCGGAAATAAGGATATCCAGGATATTTTTACCATCCAAACCAAGTACCGCGGTACTGCCGACATGATGAATTTGCGAACTATCCGCAAGCACTAGCGCTACTTTATTTTTCACGCGCGTAAAGACAGCCGATATGTCTTTTTTGGATCTTTTAATTTCAACCGACATAAGACCTCCTAAGTTTAATTTCGCATATTTCTAATGCTTGTGTCGTACGGAATTTTCCATAATTTGCCGTCGATATTCAGGCTCTTCAGAAAACTATACATTTGCTGCTGAATATTTTTTACGTCGGCACTGTCTTCGGTCAAAATCTCCAATTCAATAAATAGCCCTAGTCCAGCAACTTCGTCGATACAGATCGTGTAATCTTCAGTCTTTGACTCAAGGCGGACTTTATCAACAGTGACAACTTCTTGCCAGCCCAACGCGGTGAGTATTTGACGTGCCACATTACCGTCGCCAACCGTGAATTCGTATTCTTCAGAGGCCAGTTTCACCTGCCCCTCGACCTTCAGCGTCATCAAGCTTTGTTGCAACTCACCAGTTTCTGGATTAAGAACATCGCGCACT
The DNA here is from genome assembly GCA_963540705.1 of uncultured Candidatus Saccharibacteria bacterium. Classification (GTDB taxonomy): domain Bacteria; phylum Patescibacteriota; class Saccharimonadia; order Saccharimonadales; family Saccharimonadaceae; genus Nanosynbacter. The sequence goes on along the minus strand of CAUTQX010000033.1, from coordinate 784 downwards.
CGCATAATTTTAGAGCCTGGAACAATAGGTGCGTCAACTTGTTCAGGCAATAAAAATACTGTATCAATTTGGCGTTTGCTTGAGATTGACGTGATAAATTGGCTTTTTAGTATGGCGATGAGATTATCGCGAGTAATATCAGACGCTAATTTGAATTTGGATTCGATTTCAATCATAAGCTTCCTCGTTTGGACTTTGCTATAGGATGACTCGTTTTTGGTGAATATTTTCCCGCCAAATGCTGTTTTATAATTTCAGATATTTTTTTAGCGTATGTGCTAGTTACCTCATGTCGCTGAGTTGCCATTGACGTATGAGTGATATTGTTATGATCTTTTGCTAATTTCTTCAGGTTTCTCTCGACAATTAGCGGGTCAAGTTTTCCAGATAGAATAGTAATCGGAAGCTTTAGATTGGCTATATCGGTCATTGTTGTCTGATTGATAATTGCGGTGTTCAGGGCGACTAAAAACGACTCAGAGGTAACCTCATCAGCCTTAAATCCTGCGTCAGGCCAAATATTGTGCCGATCAGCGAATTGCAAAAAGCGCTTCGAACTGCGCGGATGACTATTGAAAAACTCATAAAGTGCACGCAAAATCTTCTCTGGATGATGGATCTTTTCATCAATCCTCGGATAATATATCGGCGGACTGCAAAGAATTAGCGACTTGCTTAACTTAGGATATTGCTTGGCGAGCTCTACCGCGGCCAGTGAGCCCATAGAATGACCGATGATAATATCGACGTTATTTATGAATTCCCTACGCAAAGTGGCGACAAT
>CAUTQX010000032.1:0-8838 GCA_963540705.1 uncultured Candidatus Saccharibacteria bacterium | reverse complement strand
AAACGTTGTAGTATTATCGAATTACAAATTAAAATAATATATTTAGGGGGCACATTATCGTGACTACAAAGAATATAAAAAATCAAGGTTTTACACTAGTTGAGCTTTTGATCGTTATCGTGATCATCGCAATTTTGACAGTTGTTTCTTTGGTTGCATACAACGGTTTGCAAAACCAGGCAAAGACATCTGCTGCTAAATCTGCTGCTGACGCCGTTGCTAAGAAAGCTGAGCTATACAACACAGCAGAGAGTAAGTACCCAGCTAGCTTGGCAGACTTAACAAATACTGCTCATTCTGGCGAACCATACTACCTGGATGCAAAGACAGTTAATGAGCCTGCTACCGGTACTTCTCTTACTGCTGGTACTGCTCCTAAAGAAGCTAACACTATTGAGTATAAAGTATGTACAGGCAACAAGGGTGCAAAGATTAAGTACTACAACTTCTCAAAGGACACTGTAGAGGATCGAACAGTCGGTACTGGTTGTTAATCGGCTAAGTATGTAAGTAAAAAAACTCCGGCGTTATGTCGGAGTTTTTTTATGCGAAGTTTTATGTTAAATATCTCGTAGAGTATGACAGAAATCTACAACTTCTTTGCGAAGTTCGGCTAACACTTCGTCATTGTCGCGATTATCTATTGACCGCTTCATCCACTCCGCGATTTTTTCCATGTCGTCTTCTTTGGCGCCTCGCGTCGTGACGGCTGGAGTGCCTAAGCGAATACCACTTGGTCTAAACCTTGGTAGTGGGTCGTCTGGGATCGCATTGGCGTTTAAGGTCAGACCAATTTTATCCATAGCGATTTCCGCTTCCTTGCCATCAATACCGAAGCTGCTGTGAATATCTGCCAGAATTAAATGGTTGCTGGTGCCGCCAGTTACTAGCTTAAAACTGCGCTTTTGCAACTCTTCCGCCAATCTTTTTGCATTTTTAACGATTTGCTCGGCGTAATCTTTGAACTCTGGCTGCAAAGCTTCACCAAACGCTACAGCTTTTGCGGCAATAGTATGCATGTGCGGTCCACCCTGAGTGCCAGGGAACACTGCTCGATCAATCAGCGTAGGTAAGTTTTCGAGAGTTTTCTCTGGTTTTTTCAATGGATTGCCAACTACGCCTCGACTAAGGATCAAGCCCCCACGCGGCCCGCGCAGGGTTTTATGAGTTGTTGTGGTGATTACATGAAAGCCATAATCGAACGGGTTTTTGGCAACGCCACTAACAATTAGCCCTGCAATGTGGCTCATATCCGCCATCAACATAGCGCCGACCTCATTACCAATTTCAGCAAATTTTTCGTAATCTAGTTCTCGTGGATATGCCGAAAATCCCGCCAAAATGATCTTTGGTTTGTGCTTAAGTGCCAATTGACGAATTTCCTCATAGTCAATTTCGCCAGTGTCGATATTTTTTATACCATAGCGAATGAAGTTGTACTCTCTGGCGCTACGAGTAACCGGGGCGCCGTGCGTAAGATGTCCGCCGTGAGCCAAATCCATAGCCAGAATGGTGTCGCCAGGCTCGCACCAAGCATAATAAACCGCCTCGTTAGCCTGTGCTCCAGAATGTGGCTGGACGTTAGCGTGATCGGCCTTGAAAAGTTTTTTAGCGCGGTCAATTGCCAGCTGCTCGACTTGATCAGTGTTTTCTTGTCCGCCGTAATAACGTCGACCAGGGTAGCCTTCTGAATATTTATTAGTGAAAACGCTACCGAGCGTCTGAAGCACATCTGATGAAACGTAATTCTCGCTAGGAATTAGTTCCAGACCGTCGGTTTGGCGCTTTTTTTCTGCTTTTATAAGTTCTTCAATTTGCTTGTCCTTCATGACTAAACCTCCATTAATATTTATTATATCATTGCTTATATATATCATCAGTGATATAATTTACGCATGATAAAAGACAAGTATCTTCAAAAAATCGGCAATTTAATCGCTGAAAATCGTCAAAAACAAGGTTTGACACAGACACAATTAGCTGAGGCGATTGGTACGTCACAAAGCGCTATTAATCGCATTGAAAACGGGGGTCAGAATATTAGTATTGATATGATCGCTCGAATTAGTGAAGTGCTTAATAACAATATTGTGACGGTAAACCATTCCGGAAAAATGAATTTTAAGGTAACTGGTGGCAAAAAATTGTCTGGTGAGATACAAGTTAAGACTAGTAAAAACGCTGCAGTAGGTCTTCTCTGTGCGAGTTTATTGAATAAGGGGAAAACGACGCTTAGGAAAGTGGCGCGAATTGAAGAAGTTAACCGAATTATCGAGGTTCTGAACTCGATTGGCGTTAAAACTCGCTGGTTGGACGGCAGTGATTTGGAAATTGTTCCGCCAGCGCGCTTGAAACTTGAAGATATGGATATTGCCGCGGCAAAGAGAACTAGGACGGTAATTATGTTCCTTGGCCCGCTACTGCATCAATATGACGATTTCAAATTGCCGTTTGCTGGCGGCTGTAATTTAGGGAAGCGCACGGTTGAGCCGCATCTTAGTGGTTTGAGGCATTTTGGAATGAATGTCACGGCGGAAACTGATTATTATCATGCAAAAACTGATGTCAATTCTGGCGATAGAACGATTTTATTGACGGAGCGTGGCGATACGGTGACAGAAAATATCATTATGGCTGCGGCGTTGTCGCCAAACACTACCATCATCCGCAATGCCAGCCCAAATTACATGGTTCAAGACGTCTGCTTCTTCTTGAAGAAATTGGGTGTGAAAATTGAGGGAATTGGTACGACAACCTTGAAAATTACGGGTCGTAAACGCATTAGTAAAAATCTGGACTATTATCCGAGCGAAGATCCAATTGAAGCAATGAGCTTTATTGCGGCAGCAGTGGTGACGGATTCGGAAATTACCATTCGCCGCGCTCCGATTGAGTTCTTGGAAATTGAACTGGCGACATTGGCGGAAATGGGTCTTAAGTTTGAACTCAGCAAGGAGTATTTTGCCAATAACGGGCAAACTCGTTTGGTTGATATTAAATTGCAGCGCTCCAAACTTCAGGCAGCCAAGGATAAACTTCACGCCTTGCCGTTTCCTGGAATCAATATGGACAATTTGCCGTTTTTGGGACTTATCGCGACGGTGGCTAAGGGGCGCACGTTGGTCCACGACTGGAGCTACGAAAATCGAGCAATTTACTTTACAGAACTAAGCAAGTTGAATGCGCAAATCGAGTTGGTTGATCCACACCGTGTTTATATCACTGGTCCAACAAGATGGAAGCCAGCTGACGTTGTTGCTCCGCCGGCGCTTCGTCCGTCCGTTGTGATACTTTTGGCAATGCTTGCTGCTCCAGGTGTATCGATTCTGCGCGATGTATATTCGATTAATCGCGGATATGAGGAATTGGCGGCACGCTTAAATTCGCTAGGTGCTGATATTGAAGTGATTATTGAATAGGAATTCGCTTGATCTGCGGTTCTTTTTTAGGCTGGATTTGCGGTTTTGGAAAAATAAATTTGAGATAATCTTTCATCATTCGAGCGCCAGAAATAATTGGCAAATAGTTGCTTAATTGGTGGCGGATGTGTTTTTCCAATAATTGGTCATTTTTCAAAATAGCGGCAGCTTTATGCATGTTGACGTACAGAGATGAAACTTCGGCTTCGTAGTTTCTTCCGGTAACCTCGAGGCAAGCGATTGGCTGGACATCGGCAACGCCGCCGTCGCTAGTGGAGATGAGGAGTTTCAAGTTGGCGACGTCTTTCTCCCATGAAGTGCCGCACGCTTCTAATCCAACGATAGGAATATTTATCGAGGCATCCGAACCGACTGCTAACGCTCGCCCTAGCTCTTCGTCGTAATCTTGTATGTAATGAACACGCTCCTTGAGGACTGGATCGCTGTCAATCAATTTTAATACTTCGAGCAATTTCTGGTACATCGTCACGTCGCCTTGGTGAACTTTTCCTGTCAGAATGTAATGCGCGTTGTGACTAATGAGAATTTGGCGCAATGAATCTGGGTTTTCAAACGGCATATATGGTCGTTTGTAATTGGCGAATCTTCGCTTGAAGTCGAATAATATTGCATTTTCTGGGATTTGTATGGATTTTCCGTACTGGTCTTGGCGATTCAATAGAACTCGATTTAATTCCTTTCGACCGAGTTTTTTCAAATATCTCAAATCCGTGCTACTCAGCGAGTTTAATTTTTCAGAAAAATCATTTGTGGGTAGCCCAAATTTATCGATAATGCCATGATTGCGATACGTTTGTAGTATTTCAGGTAGCACCCACGTTTCAAGGTCTATTCCATTAGTAATGGCTTGAAATTTCACTTTGTCGTTGTTACGGTCGCGGAAATTTGCTACACGGGCGTGTAGTTTACTTACGCCATTCTTCGCTTCAGTAAGTTCAATTGCCAAAAGATTCGGCCTCAGTCTGTCATTGCGGAATTGTTCCATTAGCCAGCAACGTACAGCATTGCTTTTTATATTTGGCAGAACTAATTTTTCAAATTGCGAACGATGAAATTCCGGTTCGGCCGCTTGAAGAAGTGTGTGGTTTGTGTAAAGTGTGTGTTTGCGAACGTAAACGATGGCCTCGTATAAATTCATTCCGTTAGCGCACAGTTCGTCTAGTCGTGCCAATGCGGCAAAAATTGTTGCGGTCTCATTAAGTTGAATAACAGCCGGCTTAATGCCGAGGAGTTTCAATGCTTTATAGCCGCCAAAACCCAGCGCTACTTCTTGGTATAGTCTATGGTCACCAGATCCGTCGCCTTCGTACAATTGTCCAAAGTTCGGTTCTGAAATTGTAACAAATTGTGTTGATCCAAGTGTCTTCTTAAAAATACTTAAGCTTGCATCTGGGAATCCGTTTGAACTTACGAAAACTTCATCAATATATTCAAATCCGTAATCTTGAGGTGAAACGGATTCCGAAAACTCTTCTTGTGCGAGATCGGTGATTTTCTGGTGTGATTCACTACGATAAAATGGCGTAACTACGACAAATGGAACTTCTAATTTTTCAGCTACACGTCGCGTGTCTGCCGCCAAAACTCCAAGCCCGCCGCCACCTTTAATACCATTGGATTTGTCATAAATTTCCATTGTCCAGTAGACATATGGTCGGTTTTCGGACAATTGATGTGTTAGGTTGCTTCGTTCAATTACATCATAAAATTCGGACACATCTTCAATGTCATGCGGTTGGTATTTTGGCTTTTCTGTATAAATATATGGATCCATCGATGCCCTTTATGGATTGAAATTGTCTAACTTGGTGCGGGTGGGGAGAATCGAACTCCCATCTCAAGTTTGGAAAACTTGCATACTAACCGCTGTACTACACCCGCAAGCTTTTACTATTGTAGCAGAAAGATGTTATAATGTGAATACGCCCTGATAGCTCAGTTGGATAGAGCAGAGGACTTCTAAGCCTAAGGTCGTAGGTTCGAATCCTACTCGGGGCGCCACTTCATATAACTAATGGGGGATATATGGATGCGAATAAAAAACCGCAGATGACGCGGGAAATGATGATTAGATTATCTGGTTCCTTGAGAAGGTCAATTGATGGTTTTAAGACATATGGAATGACTGGTAGATCTCTGAAAGCTAATCGTAAAGTGAATTCGGAACGTCAATATATTAAAAAATACCAATCCTCGGCAGTGGTTGGTGAAGTAAGGCAAATTGGTACAGAGATTGGTGCGACGTCTCGATTGAGGAGTGCTAATGATCTTGATGGTGCTGGTTTATCTGATGGGAACCGACGGGCTAACAGTTTACAAAATAACAACGCTCCGTCGGGTGTGAACAATTCTCGTCAATCGTTTAACGCTAATCGAACTACTTTTCGTGAACCACCTTCTCGCGGGTATAATCCGTTTGGATAAGAAAATAACCTCACTTCAATGTGAGGTTATTTTCTTGGAGGGCCAGGAGGGGCTCGAACCCTCGACACCCTGCTTAAGAGGCAGGTGCTCTAACCAGCTGAGCTACTGGCCCACAATTTCATTATACAACAATTAATAAAAATGTCTACCGTTTTATTGAAAATAATTTATCGGTGTGAATAAATTGTCGTAAAACTTGGGGCGAATGATGGGGTTCGAACCCACGGCCTCCGGAGCCACAATCCAGCGCTCTAACCAAACTGAGCTACATCCGCCATGATCCAAGCTTCTCAAATTATAGCACACACTATATCTGTACTCAAGATGGTAAAATTGCTATACTTAATGACAATGAGAGAACTAAATGGCTCAGAATTAGCTGGATTTATCAAGGAGCGCCAGGCGAAACAGGTGCGAGCTTTAAGGCAGGCTTGGCATATTAATCCTCGTTTGGCGATTGTTACTGATGTCGAAAATCCAGTTATTGAAACGTATATGCGTTTGAAACAGAGATATGGCGCTGATATTTTGATTGACGTGGAGATTCATCGAGTCCCTGCGGGCGGTGCTTTGGAGATGATTCAAGAATTGAACAATCGAGACGACGTTCAAGGAATAATTCTGCAATTGCCGATTAGCAATTCTGAGCAGACTGAGGAGTTGCTCGAGAGTATTCGAGAAGATAAAGACGTTGATGGTCTGCGTAAAAAGGCGATTTTTCAGGCGGCCACACCAACAGCTATCAATTGGCTGCTGGCTGGATATGGCGTTGACTTGAAGGGTAAGAAAGTTGCGATTGTCGGGCGAGGTCGTTTGGTTGGTGCTCCTCTTGAGAAAATGTGGCTGAAGTCTGACGTCGATGTGACGGTTTTTGAAAAAGGTGACGACTTATCTCAATTGATAAATTACGATATTATCGTATCGGCAACTGGAGTTCCAGGTCTGATTAAAAGCCAGATGATTAAGACTAAGGCGGTCGTTGTTGACGCTGGAACTGCTTCGGAAAATGGAAAAATTGTTGGCGACGTATCTGAAGAAGTGCGTCAGCGTAATGATGTAATTATTACACCAAAAAAAGGCGGAGTTGGTCCATTAACGGTTTCTGCACTGTTTGATAATGTAATTACGGCTTGTTTAAAAATTGCGAATCAATCAAAAAGTTAAGCAGCTTTTATGGCAGCTTTGACCTGCTCGACAACTTGGCGCGGTGTGAGATTTGCTTTTACGATGTAGCTATGAATTCCTAATTTCTTCAAATCGTGCGGAGCTTCTTCTTCGCCGAGATTAGTGAGGACGATAACGGGAATAGTTTTTCCCCAATCTTTAGATCTAATTCGTTTCAAAGCCTCCGCGCCGTCCATTTCCGGCATTTGTAAATCTAGCAAAATAATATCTGGCTGAAACTTCTCGACTACTTCTATGCCAATTTGTCCGTTAGCTGCCAATCGAACATCAAACCCGTCCGATTCAAACTTCATGCGGTACATCTGACTAATGGTTGGGTCGTCTTCAATGATAGCAATTTTTATCATGCTTTAAGTATATCACATAAACTATGTTATAATTTTTGGCATGGAAAAATTTAGAGGCGAACAGTATTTTACAGAAACAGGTGATTTTCTTAATGGAGTTGATCATGAAGCTAATGAAAAGTTAAATAGGGAAATTGCGGATCTTAGGAGTGAGGAATGTAGGGTTAAAATTGGAGAAAAAACCGATTCTGCATATAATAATCCAGATAAAATTCAGAGCATATACAATTATTTGAAGCGAGGCGATGAAGAATTAAAAGAGGTTCGTAAATACTTTATTCATAAAAATCTAGCTACCGCAGCAATCGCGAATGTTTTAGATAAAACTCCTTTCGTGAAGATGGGCAAGTGGGGCGAAAAAATAGATTCATATCTGGAGATTTCTCGTGATAAGTTATTGTATGGTAAAGATCAGACTGATTCGCAACCATGGCATAATCAGCGAGGTTCCGCACTGACATTTTTGACAATTTCTGAAGCTGGGGACTTAAGTGTTTTTGATGAAAATTATGGAATATTGTCAGAGGGTAAATATCCGACTATGAGCGGTCCGCTGGACGAGTCGGTATTTGATGAGAAGATTAATGGCTTGCCGCTGACGGAAGTTATGGTTCAAGATAAAATCAACAACGGCGTAGATAAAGCGACGGCTATTGAAGAAGTAGAGAAGAGAATTAGTGAAGTCCGAGAGTTTATCCAGGCACCGGTGACGGAGAAGTTTTCTAACGTCATTCGGCATTGTGCGGATTCGCTTGGTATTCGTGAGCGAGTGGAAACAGTGAATAGTCTATCGATTGATCATTTGAAGAAAGTGGCGGAAAAAGAGAATCGTTCGATTGATGATATGCTGGTGATGAGTTTTGGCTGCGGAACGGGACTGGCGACTTTGAAGATGCTGAAAAAACTTAAGGATGAAACGGGTGAGGCGCCAACGGTTATCTTGCTAGATCAAGATCCGTTGTCTCTAGCAGCAGCGCAGAGCTTGGCGAAGAAATGGAATTTGGAAGATAAGATTGAAGTTCATTGCGAACGATTATTCAGTAAGCTTGGCAAGCCTTTGAGTTTGGAGGGAGTTTTGGATGATCGTAAACTGGATATTGCGGAAGATTCTGGCTTGCGAGAATATTTGCCAGACGGTGTTTATAAACAATTGACGCGAGAATCATTGAAATTTTTACGAACTGGTGGACTAATGATCACTGGCAATATGAACGTAAATCGCCCACAAAAAGAATTTTTGCATGGACTAATGGGGTGGGTTCCAAAAGTTAGGATGCGCTCAATTAGAGAAGGCTTTAAATTGCTCCAAAAATCTGGCATACCAAAAGAATCTATTGAAGCTACAGTTACCGCAAGCGGCGTTTACACAGTTTTTGCGATTGAAACGTAGAATAAAATGCTATAATAAGCATTAGTATGATGGTACGAGCGTTAGTACTAGG
>CAUTQX010000031.1:0-9363 GCA_963540705.1 uncultured Candidatus Saccharibacteria bacterium | reverse complement strand
AACCCCCGAATGGCGGGACCAGAACCCGCTGCCTTACCACTTGGCGACATCCCAACGGCAAACACAATTGTACTATAGAAAAATGATTTCCGCAAGCGTTTACTGGCCAGCGTTGACGCGATATACTGGTAGTATGGATTTGCAATGGATCGTGAAGTTAATTGCCGATGGACTAGTGGTACCGGTCGTGCTAATTGGTGTGTACGCGCTGATAAAATTGGTTCCAAATAAAGAGAAGTATCAAGTTTATAGCCAAGTTTTGATGGCTGGCTTGACTGCTTACGTGGCGGCAAAAATTATCGGGTCAATTTATCAGCCAGATCAGATGCGTCCGTTCGAGATTCTGGGCGTATCTGCCGGCGCGTCATTCCTTAATAATCCGGGTTTTCCGTCTGATCACGCTCTATTTACAATGGCGATTACTTTGGCGGTATTTTTCGGAGCAAAGAGTTGGCGGCTGGCTGTTATTTGTCTGGTTATGACAATCTTAATATGTGTCGGTCGAGTCATCGCTTTGGTGCATACGCCACTTGACGTTGTTGGCGGATTATTGATTGCTTGCGTAGGGATTATTTGGTATAAGCCAATAAAACGACCTAAAAAGCAAAATATTTAAGCATATACATTTGCAATATTGACAAGTTTACGTTACAATTTACGTATGAAATTATTGTCAGCTATTTTCCGTGAAGAAATATCAGATTACACATATCCGTTTTCAAGGCGAGTTTTCTTGAAGATTTTGGCGATTTTAGTTGCTAGCGGCATAGCTATCTGGCTGCTGGCTCTTGCGTTTGATAAATTTATGATCACACCCGTATTTTGCGCGAGCACTGAGCACATTTCCATTTGCGCAAATAGCACGAGCATCGCATCTTACGTTGCGTTAGTTTTGGCGGGAATTATGTTGGTGCCGGTGTTGGCGGTATTTGGTGTCAAGCGACCTCTGTTGGTAGTAATTGCGGCAACTGTGTCATTGTGGGGTGCTACATTATGGGCTGGCGGATCTTGGATTTTGTCATTGCTATGGGTAGTTTTGGCGACAGTTTTGGTATATTTGTCGTTAATTTGGTTGAATAGAATTCGTGGCAATGGCGCGGCGATTTTATTTATGACAATATTTGCAATTTTAGCGCGAGTTGTTTTATCTTTATAGCCACTGTACACTAAGTGTATGGAAATCATTATCATTATTCTCTTAATTGTTATTACTATTGGTTTGGGCGCGACTTTATTTGTCCTACAATCAAAAATCAGTGAGCTGAAAAATCAATCATCGGTCGAGTTGATTAAAACCGATGTCGTGGAGTTGGGGCGGACTATTGCGAAACTGAATGAATCCGTTAGCGATAAGCTGGAGCGAAGTAACGCGCAAGTCCAGACTTCCGTGCAGAAGCAATTGTCAGAAAGCGCGAAGTTGGTGGCTGACGTGACGCAGCGATTGGCGAAATTGGATGAGACCAATAAGCGTGTGGTTGATGTGGCGACCGATCTTAAAACCTTGCAAAACGTGTTACAAAATCCAAAGCAACGCGGGGTTTTTGGTGAGTTTTATCTGGAGAGTGTACTGGACAATGTTTTGCCCGCTAAGCAATACCAAATGCAATATCGCTTCAAGGATGGGGAAATTGTCGATGCGGTTATTTTCCTGGACAAGGGACAGATATTGCCGGTGGATAGTAAGTTTTCTTTGGAAAATTACAATCGCATGATTAACGCCGAGACAAAATCTGAGCGTGAGATGTGGCTAAATAAGGTGAAGGCTGACCTTAAGGGGCGAATTGACGAAACTAGTAAATACATTCGTCCGCGCGAAAACACCATGGACTTTGCTTTTATGTTTATTCCTAGCGAATCTTTGTATTACGATCTTCTGATTAATAATGTCGGTCAGGGCGGTTCGAGTCGCGATCTGATTGAATATGCGTTTCGGGACAAGCGGGTGATTATTGTTAGTCCGACTAGTTTTCTGGCGTACCTGCAGACCGTTCTTCAGGGGCTTCGTAGTTTGCAGATTGAGGAGCAAGCTAAGGATATTCAAGTTCGAGTTGGTCAATTGGGTGTTCACATTAAAAAGTTTGATGAGTTGATGGTGAAAATGGGCAAGAGTTTAAGTACGACTGTCGGTCATTATAATAATACATACAAGGAATTGGGGAAGATCGATAAGGATGTCGTGCGAATTTCTGGCGGTGATAACCAAGCACAGCCGGAGCTGATTGATAGGCCGACTCAGGAAGATTGATATAAAAAATACCCCGCCGATTAAGCGGGATATTTATTGTGAAGTTATAATCTATTCTTCGTCTTTGCTGCGATAATTGACGAGTAGAAATAGGTTACCGCCTAATGCTGCACCGATTAGGGTGGCGGCAATTACTTCCAGGCTAAAGCGTGAATAGCTTTTTTCGCCTTCAGCTGGCAATACTCCGTTGCTACGTAGTTGAGAATCGGTTTTCTCTGTAACTGACAAAGCTACTGCTGGGTTTAATGTTGCACCTGAAATGTAAATTTCGCGTGGGTAAGTGCGGCCATTTTTCTCAGTTTGAGCAGTACTTTGCTCTTTTTGGATTTTTGCAATAGCAGTACTTTTAATGTATGAAGAGATTGAGCCAGATACGACAAGACCAATCATTAGTGCTAAGCCAATTCCGAAAGCTTGTCCGGCTGCTTTGATTTCTTTACGCTGCAAAACTGCAGCAACGCCAAATACAAATACAGCAGTACCGACCATTTCCATTGCGAAGATATCCCAAGAGAACGCAGTGAATTGGTCGAAGCTTAGGGCGAATCCGCCGTTAGTCAATGAGCCTACAAGTACGATAGCCGCCATTGCACCGAGGAATTGTGCGCCCCAGTAAAATGGTACAAGTACGGTCTTTAGCTTACGCATTGTCCAGAGGCCGAACGTAACGGCTGGGTTGACGTGTGCGCCAGAAATCCCACCGATAGCTGCAACGATAAACATCAGTGCGAAGCCGACGTACATTGATGATAAGATATCTGACGCAAATAGTGCAGCAAGCGTCAAAATGAATGTACCGATAACTTCCGCGATAACAATGTTAATTAGGTTGTTTGGTAGTTTAGAATCTAGCTTTACGCGCTTGCTTTTGGCGGTAGTAGATTCGGCAACGACGTGTTTAACGGTCGTCTTGGTTTCAGTCTTAGCAACAGCGTTTTTCTTTTCTGCGGCCTTAACTGGGGCTTTCTTTGAAGTTTTCTTCGTAGCCATATTCCCTCCTTAAAGTAATATCACGACTATTATAACATAATTTGTTATACTATAGTTATGGGATTATTTGTAAATCAACAAGATCAGCGTAGTGAATTGCAAGAGCGAATTGCGGCTGAATTAAGAGAGAAGGCGAAAGCTTCGAGTTTGCAAGAAAAGGCAACTATGGACGGCGTCGACGACATAAGATATTTGGAAGGCACGAAACAGACGACGACTTTGGCGTGGGCGTGGATTTTAATTGCTATTATGGCTGGTGTGGTGATTGTAATGTTTTTAATGCAAGGACGATAAAATGGTTGACTTAGACGAATTGAGAAGAGAAATAGTTTTGGCGGTTTCGCAATCCAAATCTCCGCGTGAGTTTTTACGTGATCGACGACTCAGGGAATTGTATGATCAAATCAAGTCATTGCCGCCAGTTGAGCGTGGCCCGTTCGGCAAGCAGATTAACGAGCTGAAGCAAGCTGTTGAACAGGCTATTGTCACGCGACTGGAAGAGCTGGAGAAAGTTGATTTGAAACCGATTGACGTTACAGCGCCGATGGATGTGAATTCGCCCAAGCCTGAACTTCTGCCGAGCGAACAAGGCACGATTCATCCGCTGAGCGCTGAAATTGAGCGCATTTCTGAGATCTTTAATCGCATGGGATTTGTCACGGAAGAGTCCAGAGAGATTGACGATCAATTCCATATGTTCGAGAGTCTGAATTTTCCAAAAGGTCATCCAGCGCGCGACGATTACGATACGTTTATGACCGAGGAAACTGATTCTAATGGTGATCGTTTAATTGCTCCAGCACACACGTCAACTATGCAAAACCGCGTGTTGGTGAAATATCGCGACAATTTGGAAAAAGGCGAGGCTATTGCTGCTATCGTTCCTGATCGCGTTTTCCGCAACGAAGATTTGGACGCGCGTCACGAGCATACGTTTTATCAAGTCGAAGGCGTGTACGTTTCGCGTCGGGTTAATGTTGGCAATTTGATTGCCACGCTGCAGGAATTTTTGCAGGAATATTACGGCAAGAAACTTGACGTTCGCGTTAATCCATTTTACTTTCCGTTCACCGATCCGAGCTTTGAGTTTGCATTGAGTTGTCCGTTTTGTGAAGGAAAAAATCCTGATTGTAAAGTCTGCTCTGGTGAAGGTTGGATTGAGTTATTGGGCTGCGGAATGATTCATCCGAATGTCCTTCGGGCGGCACAAATTGACCCGAATGAATATACGGGATTTGCTTTTGGTTGCGGAATTGACCGTTTGGTTATGATGAAATATGGAATTGAAGATGTTCGGCATTTTGAAAGTGGCAAATTGGATTTTTTGGAGCAATTTAATTAAACATGCGACCTCAGCAAGTTAAGAATTTTTTTCATAAAAATCGTCTTCAGGCGTTATGTATTCTCAATGGCGTAGTGTTGGCGATAGGTCTGATTTTTGCCGTAATATTATCCGACGATACACGGTGGACGAACTGGAGCTTGAGTAGATTGGGTGAAACTACCTCTAATCGTTTGTCTGCGTTTTCGTTCAATTCGGGAGTATTTTTATCTGGTTTGATTATGGCGACGATTGGGTTTTTTATGAATCGTAGTTATCTTAAACTTGGTCAAATTCGCTCTGCCCGAATATCTGGCTGGATACTTTCACTGTTTGCGATTTGTATGATAGGGGTGGCGCTTTGCCCGAACGATACGATGCATGCGGCGCATTTTGTTTTCTCGCGCGGCATCGTGATATTGATGGTGCTTTTGATGTTTATTTTGCCGTCAAGCTTGAGCTATTTGACTCATCGCGAGCGATTAATGTCGTTTGGCTTTCCGATTTTTGCGGCAATTCTGACGACGCAAGGTTACGCTATGGGCAAGTTTTGGTTTGTGATAGTTGAGGTTTTATTGGGAATTTTTTCAACAGCATGGCTATTTTTGGTTTGTCGACGAATTGAGCTTAAATTGTCTGACCTGAAAACCTCGTAAAATGTTATAATTACTTCAAAAGGAGTAATTATGAATCACACAATTTTTGACGACATCGTATCTGGAAAAATGAAATCCTGGAAAGTCTGGGAAGATGAGAAGTTTTTGGCATTTTTGACTCCATTCCCAAATACTCCAGGATTCACTGTGGTGATACCAAAACAAAACCCAGGTGATTATGTATTTTCTCTGGATGACGAGCTATATTCTGAGATGATGCTAGCGGTGAAAAAGGTTGCAAATATCTTGGAAAAAGCCTTTGATACGCCGCGAGTGGCATTGATTTTTGAAGGCACGGGCGTGGCGCATGTGCACGCCAAATTGATACCGCTTCATGGTGATTTGGCTAGCCAGACCGATGTGTGGAGCAAAGAAACTGAGTTTAGCGAGGTGTATCGTGGTTGGCTAACGACTGCAGAAGGTCCAAAAATGGATGATGCTCAATTGAATGAAATTCAGGCACGAATTTTAGCCGTGCAAGGTAAATAGGATAGCTAGTTCGCCTCTAATTTTACGTCTTTTCCTTCGTACATATCCAAATAGAACGGATATAATTTGTCGGCGTGCTTTTTAACCTCGTCTTGGTTTAAGGCTACAATATCGTGACCAATGCCAAATGAGGCCGGAATTGAATAATATTGGAATTTGGCGCCAGAAGCTGCAGCCATTTGCTTAGGTATATTAACCGCGAGATTTTTATCAATTGCAGTGTCGTTTTCGCTCGTTACAACCCCGACGTATTTTAATCCTGGAGCTTTGAGGTCGGATTTGTAGTTCTTGGCGATTATTATATATTTTCCAAGAGCGCGATATGACAAATTGCTACCTGTGAACGAATCTGGAAGAATATTACGTCCGTAAAGATTTCGTAAAAGCGGAATTTTCCAGGAAGGAGTTTCCGACGCTGAAGGCTGATAAAAAGGTGATAGAAATAGCGCTCGTGATATCGTCTGGCTATTGTACTGAGTAATCCAGGTTGCCATATTGGCGCCGCCAGAAAGTCCGACAATTCCCGTTTCATCGCCCAAACCGCTAATTATGCTGGTACTGGAATTCATAAATTGTGCCATTGCTGGAATGGTGATTTCTCCGTGTCGTTTGTTGTCCGTCAGACCGTGGCTGGGGACGCGGGGAATATAGACATTATAGCCGGCATTAAAAAAGGTGTCGCCCAGGTCTGCGAATTGCTGTGGGCATGCGCTTACGCCATGAATCATCATGACGGCTTTGGCGGTTTTTTTGCCGTGGGTTTTAACAATCGATCGACATTCTGGTCTAACGTCGGTATTTGAAGTGTCTTCACTAACAGTACGATTTGCAGCGGCGATGGCGTCGTTGTAGCTCAATTTCTCAGAGCTTGAAGATTGCAATTGCTTGGATGTTGCTGGCAAAAAGAAAGCTGCGGCCGCAAGTAGAGCTACGATAAGAGCGATTGAGCAGACTGCCCAAATAGTAATTTTTATAATGCGATTTTTTCGTGAAGTATTCATGAGCATATTATATTGGTTGCGAGTGGAGTTGTGAAGTTTTGTGGCGATCTTCTTAATAGCCCATACAAATGTCTCTATAAGGTCGCGTCGTAATTTCCATTGAATCCAGACCGAGTTTGGTTTCAATGTTACTAATCATCATTAGTGCACTAGCCTCATCATCTGACAAAACCTCAACTTCCACGAAAGTCCCGGCGCCTTTGATTTCGTCGATGGCTACCGTTGTTTGCGGAAAATCAGAGGACTGAAACGAGCGACGATATTTGTTGACCTCGACCAGTTGCATCATACCGAGGTTTGCCAGTAGCTGCTTGGCGGTTGCCGCATCTTCGGGCTGAATTGGCAGGTTTGTCTCGGGCTTAATGATTACATTATTTTCCGTATGTGTCGCAGCGTTCGTTGCTGGCTTATACGTTACCTCAGCAAAACTATCACGCTGGCGAATCCGCAAGCATTCAACCGTCTGCATAAAATCGACATCAGGACGAGAATAATACGTATCAATTTCGCGTAGATTACTCTTTAGCTCAAAACCGATGTTTTGCAGTCGCCCGATTAGCTCTTCAATATTGCCCGTTAGTTGGCGCTTGCGTTCGATTTCTAGTAGTTTTTTGGTCATTTGATAGCCTTTCTTATAGAAGTGTAGATATTTGAATATTTATTTATATGATGGTTTAATTATAGCAAGAAAGGCAAATAATTTTATGACCACACACCAATTAAAATTGGCGACCGAGCCGTTTAATGCTATTATTTCTGGCAATAAGACTATCGAGTCGCGACTATATGATACCAAACGACAGAAAATCCAGATCGGGGATCGGATTATTTTTACAAATAGAGATAATTCTGAGCAAACTATTGCCACTGAGGTTGTTGGTTTGCTGAGATACGCGACATTTCGTGACTTATTTTCTCATAATAATCCGCGAAAGTTCGGCGGTGATAATGTCGAATGGTTAGAAAATCAAATTTCTGAATTTTATTCTATTGAAGACCAAAAGATTTATGGCGTGATTGGTATTGAGTTTAAGGTTTGTCGATAAGCTTGCATATTGGTGGCGTTAATATTTCCTCTTCAGAATCTTTTCTCTACCAGAAAATCGGCTAGAGCTAATAATCCAGGACTATCGTCGCCTTTACCTGTTTTAGGATTGCGTCCATATTTGCGACGTTTATAGTTTTCGCTAGGTCATTTCTGGATAGTGGTGTGGCGGTTTGTTGATAAAAATATATGGGCACTGAAATGTAAAATGGGTCAGACGTGAAAGCTTCGGCAAGGTTTCTTAGGTCGGTTGCGTGTGAGGATATGTTAAAGCTTTGTAAATATGTCTGTATAGTTTCACTTGAGCTCAGTCGAGCAAGGCCTGTATTTTTTACGGTATAGGTTTGGCTGGTGTAATTGCCGTCATAGTACGCTATAAACTTTCCGGGGCTGGACGGGTAGGATGAGATTTTATCGAAACAAATGTCGCGCACTAGACCTAAAAGTATTGGGTATGTGCAGAAAAATGCGGCAGTCAATTCATCGCTGGCGTCAGCAATTTCTATATCAATCTTAATGTCTGTAAAATCCCTCGGACTATGGCTGATTTCAAGAGGAGAAATCTTAGATTTTGGGTGTGAATTGCTGGGAGCAGTTTTTTGACTATCGATAAAATATTTTTGACAAAGAGCGAGCTGTTCTTGTAATAGCGTTATATCTGCTATATCAATGTTGGATTGCATCTCGGCTTCTATGTGTGAGATGGACTGTTGAATAAGAGACACCTCAAAAGGCGTAATATCGTTGATGGTTTTTTCAAATAATGTATTAGACTCGCTTGTGAATAGTGCGGATGTAAAAAATACGCTTGATTCGCTAGTCGTGCCATCCAACTCTCCAACGAAAGCCCGGTTACCGCCAATTTTTTCCGTTTCCTTTAAGAATCGCCTAATAATCAGATGCTCAAACAAGTGGCATGTGTCGTGGTCTGCTGGTAAAGAATATGCTGAATGCAAGTTGTGGATCATAAGTTTATTATATCAGTATGGAAGTTAGCCTAAATCTTATAAGCTCGGTGGCGTGTTCGTACGAAGAAAAGCTTTATTTATCATAGTCAAACAAGCTTCCAGCTCCCGCCGCTTTATATAAAGCATCTACTGCTAAGAGCATATCGTTCTGAAGTGTTGGCTGATTGTCAATATTCTTATCATAAAAATTCCGCAATAACGCCGGATAATGTTCGTCGGGTGTATCGTATAGGAAAGTATCCTGCAGTAGCTTCTTCTGTTCGGGTGAAATGTCATTAAAAAACTCTGGATGAAAATCATAAAACCATTCTAGGCGAGTTTGCAATTCTAGATATCTACCATAGTCCATAATTATATTATAATTCAGAGAACGGACCCTCTCTAAATGTGGGGAGGTGCGTCCTTGAGGATTGTCTCCTGCTTGCTCAAGGATGGCTGTATTTTACCCTAGAGCTTTTGCCTTTGTTATTTGTATCTTTCTAAGGTCGAATCCTTGATAGTAAAATGATATAATTATATCAGTATGAAAGTTAGCTTAAATCTTATAAAACAATTGATTAATTTTGAGTTGCCGCCAGTTGATGAGCTGGTTGCGCGGGTAAATCAGCAACTTGGTGGCGTTGAGGAAGTGATTGACCTGAAGGCCAA
>CAUTQX010000030.1:0-9597 GCA_963540705.1 uncultured Candidatus Saccharibacteria bacterium | reverse complement strand
AGACACACCTCCTGCATTTCCTACAGCATCCATTTCATAACCATTTATCTTTACCCTAACATAGTTATCGGCGGCACCAGCAAAATTAAGGCTTAATTTTTTAGCATTTTTTAGCTCACCTAATTTGACATTTTTTAACCTAAAAACATAAGTATTTCCGCACTCCAATATCTTTGAATCAGTGGTAAAAAGACATTTTTTTAAAGACGGATCTGGTTTATCGCTTGAGTGAGTGTGTCGCCCATAGCTGTTAATGCTAATCCACTTTGCGTTAGGAATTGCATCCCAAACGCCTTGATGACAATATGGGCTACCCGGAACAATTGGAGACTTTCCCACTAAGTTTTTATCAGCTATAGCATCACACGGAAGAAAACCCTCGCGTTGATGAAGTCCGCTTCCATCACGCCACCAAGTAGTTACGGCAGTTCTCGCTTCATATTCATTAATTAGGTTATTTGCATTGCCTCGGCAGTTTGGCAAATCTTCAGCTGTATTGGTGGATTTATTATACGCCCTCTGATTACCGTTACCTCCGTATGAATCTTCCGAACAAATTATTGACCAATGTTCATCCGACTTATCACCATCTTTATATCCATAATTACTAGAATTAACAACCTTATCTCCTTTAAGAATATTACCGTTTCTATCTAAACCTGTACCCCATAGTCCCATTGATTGCATCGTAGGTTTATCTACAATAGTCTGACTATCTGGTCCAATTATAGTATTAGACGTCGTGCTGGTAATTACATCTTTATCTGTTTTTATATCTCCACCCCAAACCTGAACTTTTGGCCTCTTTGAAGTTTTGACACACTTAATCGCATACCTAAAATCTGTCGAAGAAACCAGGCCATTATAGCCGCTAACCATCGCAACATAGCATAAACTATCATTGGAGTTCAATTTCACACCTCCAAGCGTATCGGTGGCGTTAGTCACAATTGTCGTTAATCCAACATTAAGCTGGTTATTTCCACCATTGCCGACAATCTCTTTACACGTACTACCGTCAATATTAAGCTCCCTATGTTGTTCTTTTATTAATCGCACAACCGCACACGACCAATCATGAGTCGTTCCGCTTGCTAATGAAATTGATGCTCCATCCATACTCGAAACTTCTGTATCCCGAGAAATAAACCTAGCAAGTGCATACGAAGAGCCTTGTGTTTTAGCTGGTCCTTTATTACTTAAACCAGCATTTATACCATCAACACTAGTAGCGCTTTCTGCGTTAATGTAATCTGAATTGACGTTCACCGAAGGTTCGACATCATAATCATATGGCACCTCAACACAAGCATAAGACGAATACGTCCAACCAGCAGTTGATCGAGCACTCCCCTTACTCCAATAAACTCGCTGACAAATGCGCTTTCCCATATCTTCTTTCTTAATAACTCGCGTATACATAAATTTGTTCTTGCCAAGTTCACCATGAAGATCTTCCAGTCGGGATTTACCATTCAACGCCTCCATAGAGGTTGTATGATAATCTGCTGGATTATATTTACGAATCCAAGCATAGTCACTCCATTTAGATTTATTTTCAAATTTCGCAGAACCTTCACTATGCCAAGCACCTCGCCCATTTAAGCTCGTATCACTATCTATTGGCTGATTCGTTCTTAGGTCAAAAACGTCTTGTTGAACACCAACTATAACATTATCTGTAGGTCCATTCTGAACGCGAATACCATGCCACCAGTCAACAGTATCTCCAGGCTTTACATTTCTTAATCTATTCGGTCCACTCTTCCAATCAGAGCCGTAATTTTCAGTGTCTGCCGGATTAAAATTCTTAGTTACCCAAGATTCACCCCATAAAGTCCAATTTGGCGAGCTTGGCGCCGCATACGTATAGATAAAAAAAGCCGTTACTGAAATAACTAAAGCCACTACTATTGCCAGCATGCCCACCTTAGGCAATGAGTATTTTCTTCTCATGCTTATAATTATATCAAAGATTCCGCAGATGATATAATAAATATATGAGTTTATCTATTGGAATCGTTGGTTTACCGAACGTCGGCAAGTCGACACTTTTTAACGCTTTAACAAATAATGATATTTTGGCGGCTAATTATCCATTTGCGACAATTGAGCCGAACACAGGAATTGTTCCCGTGCCAGATAATCGCTTGCAAATTTTAGCAGATCTTTATCATGCTCAAAAAATTATTCCAGCCACCGTTACTTTTGTTGATATTGCAGGACTGGTTCGTGGAGCAAGCAAGGGAGAAGGACTTGGAAATAAGTTTCTACACAATATCAGAGAGTGTGACGCGATTGTTCACATTGTCCGTGCGTTCGAAAATTCAAAAATTTTGCGTCACGACGAAGCACCGATTGATCCTAAGAAAGACATTGAGGTTATAAATACCGAGCTGATTCTGGCTGATTTGCAAACCCTTGAAAAACGCCTGCCCCAGCTTCAAAAAGAAGCCAAAGCAAATCCAAAAGCTCGCCAAAAAGTTGAATATCTACAGTCTTTAATCGACAATTTACAAAAAGGCGTACCAATTTCCGCCCTGTCAAATGTGGATTTTGAGGCAATTTCCGACCTGCACCTTCTTACCGCCAAGTCAGTAATTTACGCATTTAATGTCGACGAGGAAGGATTGAACAATTCCGATCTACAGAGTCAATTGACTGAACTCGTAAGTCCTGCAAAAACCGTTTTTGTCTGCGCAAAACTGGAAGAAGAATTGAAAGGCCTATCCGAAAATGATGCCAAAGAACTATTAGAAAGCTACGGCGTCAAAGAAACTGGACTTGCCAAACTTATTCACGCAGCCTACGATACGCTCGGATTACAAAGCTACTTAACTGCGGGCGAAAAAGAAGTCCGAGCTTGGACAATTCACAAAGGCTGGACTGCACCGCAAGCCGCGGGCGTAATTCACTCGGATTTTGAACGTGGATTCATCGCCGCACAGATTGTTGATTTTAACGATTTAGTCACCGCGGGATCGGAAGTTAAGGCTCGTGAAAACGGCAAAATTCGCACCGAAGGAAAAACTTACGTTATGCAGCCAAATGACGTTGTTGAGTTTCGGTTTAACGTTTAGATAATTTCAATTTGTAAAATCGCTCAAGATTGCCCTTGCTGCCAGCCACTTCACTATCTTTTTTATCTAAGATAACAAAATACTTTTTCGACCAATCTTCAAAGTCAGATAAAATTTGCCGACGTACTTTGTCGTTTTTAATAATTCCCTTATTAACCTGATGTCGCCCCGCTTCAAATTGAGGTTTCACCCTAGCAATCAACACCCGATTTGTATTCATCAAATTTTATGCTACATGTGGCAAAATTTCCCTCAGAGATATAAACGACACATCGCCCACAATAATATTAATTGATTCATCGGCATAAAAATCACGAATATCGGTCTTTTCGTGAAGAACAATTTTTGGATTCGGCCTCAAACTTGGATGGAGCTGATCCGTCCCAACATCAACAGCAAACACCTTTTTGGCGCCGTGGCGCAATGAATAATCAGTAAAACCGCCCGTACTCGAGCCAATGTCCAGAACCGTTTTATCCTGAAAATTAAGATTAAAATATTCTGCCACGCTAGCCAGCTTTAAACCAGCTCGCGAAACGTAAGTTTCTTTCTTCTCTAATTTTATCTCATCCGAATCAGACACCATAGTCCCTGATTTTTGGACAATTTTCTTATTCAAAAAAACATAGCCCAGGCGAATAAAATTATCCGCCTGAGATCTTGTTGTCGCCAAACCGCGCTCGACTAGAGCTTTATCTAACCGCTGTTTCATTAAATAGAGCTATTTCTTTCGTTCGCGATATTCACCAGTTGAAGTGTCAACACTAATAACGTCACCTTGCTTAATGAAAGCAGGAACCTTAACGACCAATCCCGTTTCCAAAGTTGCGTCTTTAAGCACAGAGGATGTTGTATCACCCTTAACCACATCTTCCGTATAGGTAACTTCCAAATATTTATTCTTTGGTAGTTCAACGTTGATCACTCGACCGTCGAAGAACTGAAGACTTAATTCGTCGCCTTCTTTCAGATATTTACTGGCATCGTCCACTATTTCCGCTGCCAGCTCAAATTGCTCAAAGCTAACTGGATCCATAAAATAGAACTGGTCGCCGTCGTTATACAAATATTGCGCAGTTTTATTATTTACTTCCGCAGCTTCGATTCGCTCTTGACCCTTAAAAGTCTTTGGGATAACACTTCCGTCAATTAGGTTTTTCAATTTCACATTAACAATCGAACCGCCACGACCCATAACTTTTTGGCCGTATTCTACAACGCGATATGGCTTGCCGTCAATTTGACAAACTACGCCTTTTTTCAAATCAGTTGGCTGATACATATTTTCTCCTTTTCAATAAAATATCTCGCTGCCAAATACATCATAGCAACGAGATATTGCGCATTAAACGTTCTTAGTTGCTACTGACAAATGGCAACAAAGCCAAGTGGCGAGCACGCTTAATTGCTACTGCCAAGCTTCGCTGCTGCTTTTCGCTCAAACCAGTTTTACTGATTGGCTCGATTTGACCGTAAACATTGATGTAGCGTTGCAAAGTTTTCACATCTTTATAGTCAAAAATAATCGGTGGATTCTTCTTCAATTGTGCCATTATTATCTCCTTGTTAGAATGGAATTTCGCTTAGGTCAATTGGCTTATCGTCAATTTCCGTTACAACTTCCTCTTTTTTAGTAGTCTTTGGTGCTGCAGAACCTGAATTGTCGCCGCTTGGACCGTCTAAGAACGTTACATCTGAAGCAGTGACTTCAATTCGACTCTGTCTCTTACCAGTATCCTTATCTTCCCAGCTATCCTGTCGTAGTCGTCCTTGGATTAAAACCCGACGACCTTTACTTAGATATTGCATTACCAAATCACCAAGTTTATCCCAGGCTGTGATATTGAAAAAGTCAGCCTGATCGTCTTGAGATTGTCGATCAACAGCGATGCTAAAACTAACTACGTTCTTACCAGAAGCAGTTGTTCGTTGCTCTGGATCGCGCGTCAATCTACCCAATAAAATCACTTGATTGATACTTCGTGCCATACTCTATCCCCTCTTTTACCTTACGGCAGTTAGGCTTATTTACTTGATTCGCTTGAATCAGATTCTTCGTTGCGCGCTTTTTGCTCGCTTAATGCTTGACGAGTTTTTTCATCAGTTTTTACCAATAGGTAACGCAAAACTTCGTCAGTAATATTAAGCGTATTTGAAATCTTCAATAAAGCTGGTGCTGGCAATTTAACCTCAAAACAAACGTAAACTGCAAAATCTTCACGCTTGATTGTGTAGGCCAATTTTTTCTTGCCCCAGTTTTCTTCTTTGGTAATTTCACCACCGTTATCGGTGATTAAACCACGTACCTTATTCAACGCTGAATCTAGATTAGCCTCTAAATCCGGATGAATAAGAACAGTTAGTTCGTATTCGTTCATGTTTCCTCCTCTGGAATCCATTTACGGATGCTTATGCTGTCTCACACAAGCTTAGGTTAATATTCAATCGCTATTATATCACTAAATGACTTATATTGCCAATCTCACTACTGATAAATCGTAGCAATTACTATTCCGCCAGCAATTCATCAAGCTCTTCTGGACTAGAAATCAAAACATCACGTGGCTTTGAACCATTCTGCGGACCAATGATTCCCCGCTCCTCCATCTCTTCAATAATTCGCGCTGCTCGCTGATAACCAATTCCCAGACGCGTCTGCAGCATACTCGTCGAGGCCTTACGACGTTCGACTACCACACGAACCGCGTCTTTAAACTTATCATCACCACCTTCAGATAAGTCCATCACGACGCCACCCCTGCCATCCAATTGAACTGGCTGAGCCACTACTTCGTCATTGTATTGCGGAGCCATCTGCATACGCAAATGATCGGCAATTTTATTCACCTCGTCATCTGTCACCCAGGCGCCCTGAATACGTTTTGGTTTACTCATGCTTGTTACGTAAAATAGCATATCTCCTTGACCTAATAATTTCTCAGCGCCAGATTGGTCTAAAATCGTCATACTGTCAACCTGACTAGCCACTGTAAAGGCAATTCGCGCCGGCACGTTCGCCTTAATCAAACCAGTAATCACGTTCACGCTAGGACGCTGCGTTGCCAATACCAAATGAATACCCACCGCTCGCGATTTCTGCGCCAAACGAACAATTAACGTCTCAACATCCTTTTTAGCCATCATCATGAGGTCAGACATCTCGTCCACCACAATCACAATATATGGCATCGATCCATCTTCATGCTCCTGAACATTGCCATTTTCATCAGCAATCGCGATCTTCTTAGCGCGGGATTGTAACCTCTTGTTATATTCCTTAATATTACGGATTTTCTCGCCCGCCAACAATTTGTAGCGTCGCTCCATCTCGTTCACCGCCCACTTCAAGGCTGAGATAGTCTTCTCTGGCTCATTAATCACTGGCGTAAGAAGATGTGGAATATCGGCGTACGGCGCCATTTCGACCTGCTTCGGGTCGACCAAAATCAACTTCATGTCACTTGGACTATTACGATACAACAAACTACAAAGCAAAGTATTAATCATCACAGACTTACCAGAACCCGTTTGTCCAGCAATCAACAGGTGAGGCATCTTTCCCAACTCACCCACAACAACCTGACCAGATATATCCTTACCAATTCCAAAGCTCAAAGGATCACGAGCAGCAGCCCACTGTTTCGACGACAACATACTTCGTAGTCGCACCTCGGCAGCCTTGCGGTTAGGCACCTCAATACCAACAGCCTTTTGGCCAGGAATTGGCGCCTCAATCCTTAAACTTTGTGCCGCCAAATTAAGCGCAATGTTAGTTTCCAGCGCCGTAATCCTTGTCAATTTAACACCGCTAGGCGGTCTTAATGTATATTGTGTAACCTTTGGGCCAACATTAATATCACCCATTGCCGCTTCAATATTAAATTCTGACAGCGTATCGTGAATTATTTGAGCGTTCTGGCGCGTATCTCCAGCATCAGCACCGCTTTCGTTCTTCTCTAATAGATCCAAGCTTGGCGCCTCCCAATTCGGATCACGAGTTGCTACCAAAGCCTGCTCTTCATTAATCTTCTCTGGCTTTTCTACTCTCTTCAATAGACTCTTTTTCTCTTTGGCTGTATCAATTATTGGCACACCAGCGTTTAGCTTAATTTCTCCCAAGTCGGTCTTTTTCTCTTCTTCTGCTGGCTGAGCAATTGACGCCTTCTTCATAATAGAACGATTATTATCGTCTTCCCTGGTATTGCTCTTAATCATCTCCCAAAGTTTACTGAAAACTGTAAACGGTGACGTCTGGGTAATAAATAGAACCGTTATAAATGCCAAAACTAGATAAATAATCACAGCAATTGCCGAATCTACCATTTTCAGGGTAGCCGTATTCAATATATCGCCCACAAATCCACCAGAATTCGGGTGCGAAGCCGTCTTCATTAATCCAAACAATCCAGAAAACCATACAATTTCCAGAATTGCCGCAAATTTCACCACTGTAGGCAATTGATTTTCTTCCGCTCGGAAAGTCTCAACCGCCAAATAAATCAGCAATATCGGCAAGGCATACGCCGTATAGCCAATTGTTTTTACGGTTGCCATATCAATCCATTGTAAAACTGGACCACCGACGCCAAACCACGACACGACGAGTAGTAGCGACAAAAGAATAAGCATCACCGCGCCAACTTGTGACCAAAAACCCGCCGGCAAACTATGCTGCGGCTTGGCTGGTGCGGATTTTTTCGTGCTCTTTCGTTTTTTTGCCATAATCGTTTTTATTATACACTGATTTTATACTTATTAACAGATGTAAAATCAACTTAATACGCTTAGTATTATAGCATAATTCACCAGTAAAATCAATCTGAAACTCTAGTACGGACGCGTATTCTGTCGCTCCCTGGCTTTTGTATCATTGGCTTCCGTATCTGGTACTTGGCGCTGAGGAAAATGACGACGTGGCGCAGTCGGAAGAGTCATCTTTGACTCACCCGAGGCGGGTCTCTTACCACGCGCTGGCAATTTTGTAGTAGAATGAGTTGTCGTGGCTTCCGGCTTTACAGACTTCAAGCCGCCAACTTCATTTATCACTGGAATGACAATTGGTGTTCGACGAGTCTGATCATACAATATGTGCGTAATCTCATCTTTAATCTCTTTTTTAATCACATCCAGATCATACTTGCCAGAAAAACTACGTGCCGCTTTTTGCTTCAAGTATTGGCGAATCATATTCATCAATTCTTCAGAGTCGCGCAAGTAAATAAATCCGCGAGAAATAATGTCTGGGCTAGTCAATAATCGTCCCGTACCGCGCTGTACAGTCAACACCACAACAAACATTCCCTCTTGCGACATATGAATGCGGTCTTTCAGCACAACCTCAGAAACAATCGCGCCAGTGTCATCATACATCACACCACCAACGTGAATTCGCCCAGCCTTCTTTGCTTGCCTTTCAATATCAATTTCAATAATATCTCCAGCGTCGCACACAAAAATATTCTTACGAGGAATTCCACATTCTTTTTCTGCCAACCTGGCATTATGCACCAACATATGGAATTCACCGTGAATTGGCATGTAATAAGTTGGGTTAAGTGCGTTTATCAATTTAACGTGATCGTCATAATAACCGTGACCCGACAAGTGCAACGGACCGATTCCCGTCAGGTGAGTCTTTCCGTTCTGAATAACGTCAGAACCTTCGCGCATCAAACCGTCAACCGTTCGCACCACGCTTTTTTCATTGCCAGGAATTGGATTTGAACTAAACACTACAACATCCGAACCCTTAATTTTCATATATTTATGAGCGCCCGTCGCCATGCGATTTAAGACAGCGTTAAATTCACCTTGCGAACCAGTACAAACTACGGCAATTTGATTATCTGGCAACTTAACAATATCTTCCATCTTCATGATGGTATCTTTAGGAATCTTGATCGTCCCCGAACGCAACGCCACTTCCAGATTCTGAATCATCGAAAATCCAGCAAATGCAACTTTACGACCGTGCTTATGCGCCTCTTCCAAAATTAATTGCAAACGGTGCACCTGTGATGAAAAACAGCTTAAAATAACTCGGCTATTACTAAACTTATCCATCACCTGACCGATGGAATACTGAATATCAAACTCTGTGTGCGTGTGCGTGCCAGCCGACTCACAGTTAGTTGACTCGTTCATAAACATCAAAATGCCTTCTTTTGAAGCCACTTCCGTAAGTCGCTCAAGGTCAAACTTCTGACCGTCAACTGGACTTTCCTCAAATCGCCAGTCACCAGAATCGACAATTACGCCCATTGGAGTTCGAATAATCACCGCCGTAGAATCAGGAATTGAGTGGTTAACTCGCACCAACTCGATTGAAAAATGCTTAGAAACTTGAACAATTTCGTGATTCAGCGGATCCATCACTCGATAATCTGGCTTAAAATCCACTTCTGAATCGTCCATCGTTCGATCAAGCATGCCAATCGTAAACTTAGAGCCATAAACTGGCGCTGGAATACGATGAATGAAGTGACGGAATGAACCAATGTGGTCAAGGTGCCCATGC
>CAUTQX010000029.1:0-9637 GCA_963540705.1 uncultured Candidatus Saccharibacteria bacterium | reverse complement strand
AAAAAATAAGTTATTGATTATTAGACAAACCCAGTTCTTTGTCGCTCAACACATCATTAGAAAACGCTTTGATTTTATTCACACTCTCCACTTCCTTGTCATAAATTCCCAAAAATTCCTTCAATGTATCCTTGTTCACTGAACCTTGCGTGTCAAATTCATGACTTTTTTCATTCGCATCCTTGCTAATTTGATTACGGCGAGAAGCGTATTCTGGGCGGCTCAAATCCAATCTGTAGGCGTCAGTCTTGTAATACACAAACATCGCAATCGATACTAGTAAGACTGAGATTGCAATAGTCAGCCCAATAAATGTAGCGAATTTATAACTACGAAATAATTCCTTAGCCCTATTCATTAGAACCTCCAGACAACGAATTTTTAATAACTTGCACTTCTTCTTTATATCTCACTAATAACTCATCCAAGATCTTCGCATCCTCAGAAAGTTTATTACGAGCCTCGCGAGCGACGGTCAATTTTTGATAATAGTCCGCCACATTATTAGAGCAATTTGCGCGCTGAAGATCAGTCATCGCAGTGTCGTAATCGTTGTAATTACTATTGAACTTAAGTCTCGTCGACTCGAATTCATTAGTAATATTCACCAACTTTGAGCTGTCTAGCTTATTGATTGCCAATCGACCGTTCAGCCTGGCCATAAGTTTGGTAGAAATAGAATTATATCTCTGTCCAACGTTAACTCTAGTTAGAGCGTCGTTGGTATGGATATTTTTAATAGCAACTCTTACAGAGCTACAGTTTCGATCAAGCGTTTTTATAATCTCAGAGTCAGCTGTAGCATCGACAGACTGAGCCTCAACTGCCCGTGGTGTCACTAACAAACTAGAAGTAATCAAAAAAGACGCGAGGTAGAAAGTAACTTTTTTCATCACTCATATTATCTCACGTCTTCTTGAATAGAGTCAAATATTACTTGAAACGTTTTTCGACGTTACCTTTAACGTCTTTTGCGGTTTCTGCTACAGCATCTCCAACTTTCTGAGAACCAGCTTTTAACGAAGTCAAGCTGTCTTTTGCTGCAGCAGTCGCCTTGCAAGCCACCTTTTCAGTGTCGGCTTTCATTTTTACAGCTTTATCCTTCAAGTCTTTCCTTGTTTCCTTGCCACTCTTTGGCGCAGTTAAAATTCCAGCTGTAAAACCTGCTGCTACCGCTCCGATAATTGCTAAAACTTTTTTCATATATTTACTCCTTTTTTAATTATTTTTTACGAAATAAACCTGATATTTCACTAAAAACTTTTGTTGGCGACAACCACTCAGTCGCACTAGCTACGTTAGTTGTAATTTTGCTAACACTTTTCATGACCGTATTAAGTCTTACCAACAAGGCGATGACCACCGCCAGTAGCGTTACGATAATAACCGACAACAATCCTACGATAATTGATAATAAAACGATGGCTGTTTGGATATCTTCCACGCTTTACCTTTCTGCAAAAGTTTATATTTGTTATGTTTATTTTAGCATGCTTGTTAAATTGTTTGTATTAGATAATCTAACTATTTCACTATAGCATAAGCTTATTAAATTGTCAATGATATTACCGAAAACAGATCTTAATATGATAAACTGATGAGGTTATGCAAGATTTTTTCAAACGATATATACCAGAATTTGTTTACGGCGCCGTCGACGGAACAGTAACTACATTTGCTGTTGTAGCAGCCTCAGCCGGTGCTGGAATATCCAGCTCAGTCATTCTTATATTAGGAATTGCCAATTTAATAGCAGACGGTTTTTCAATGGGATCTAGTGCATATTTAGCAGCAAGCGCAGAACACGAAGAATCTGTTCGCGACAGCCAAAAACGCTCATCTCCAAAAGTAATAGGAGCCGTTACTTTCCTAGCTTTTGTTGTAGTTGGCGGTGTACCAGTACTACCGTATTTAATTGACGTAATTACAAGTATGAAAATATTAAGCGACACATTATTCTATGTCAGCTCGGCGCTAACTGCGGCAACGTTCTTAGCAATCGGCTTTATCAAGGGCAAAGTCAGCAAACAATCACCCTGGCAATCAGCAGGAATTACATTACTCCTTGGGGCGATTGCAGCAGGATTAGCCTACTTTGCAGGCGACATTTTGGCGGCATGGCTAGGTATTAGGATTTAGCCATTTTACAACCCATAAAAAATCTCCTTTCGTGAGATAAGGAGATTTGGGGTTTGTGCTATATACTAACTACTGCTTTTCTTCACAGAAATGCTGAACTATTGAGCCTTTTGATATGCCAAAACCTGTTCTTGTATACCTAGGATCAAGTATTGCTTTGCGATGCGGCTTTGATTTCATCCATTCATTGCCCGTATTTTGACTATTGGCATCATAGAGATTTTTTATTATATTTTCACCGACAAGTCCACAAGAACCTTTTGTTCGGTTTTCCGCAAGACTATATCCGTGCACGCCTTCAGGCGACACGTGACCGTAGTAATCACGATTTTGCATATCATCCGCTTTTTCCTGTGCACTAGCGTTTAATCTTTTATCTAGCTTTAAGGGTGCTACACCGACTTTAGCACGCTCTTGGTTCACCAGCTCAAGCATTTCCTGTGCATCTGGTGGACCAACTTCATACTTATCCTTCTCTGGTTCTGTTTGCGCCCGAGCTGTTTCTACAGGCTTCTGAGAATTCAGGTTAGCAATAAGCCACACCGCCCCAACAACACCTGTCAGCTGGATTAAGATAGCGGTAATGACTATAGCTTTTTTCATGCTTTCACACTAGCACAACTAAAACAGTAGATCAATATTGCAAATATTCTACAAACCCAGTTCACGCAACTGATCGGGATCGACAATTGATGGTGAATTCATCATCACATCCACACCAGAACCATTCTTTGGAAACGCTAGAGTTTCGCGAACGTTTTGCTCGTCAGTCAATTCCATCAAAATACGATCAACCCCAAAAGCACAGCCTGCGTGCGGTGGCGCACCATATTTGAAAGCGCCAAGCATAGCACCAAACTTTTCTTCAACGTAAGCTTCACTAAAGCCCAGTAACCCAAACACTTTATAAAGCACCGCTGGGTTATGATTACGAACACCACCAGAACAAATTTCATAGCCGTTCATTACCATGTCAAACTGATCGGCGACAATGGATAATTTTTCAGCGTCAGTTTCAGCAGACTCCAGAGCTTGCAAACCACCCTTTGGCATACTGAACGGATTATGTCCAAAGTCAAGCTTCTTACTACGCTCATCCCACTCATAAAACGGAAAATCAATAATCCAAGCAAACGCCACGACCGATGAGTCCTTAAGATTAAAGTGCGAGGCAAATTCATTACGCAAGCGCCCCAATACCGCGTTAACAACCAAGCGAGAATCGGCGCCAAAGAACACTGCATCGCCATCAACCGCACCAGTTTTTTGTTGAATGTCAGCCAATTCTTTATTACTTAAGAACTTCGCAATTGGAGATTTTGCCTCGCCGTCTTGATATGTGATGTATGCCAAACCGCCAGCACCTTCGCTTTTAGCGATATTAGTAAAGTTGTCAATTTGCTTGCGGCTCAAACTTGCGCCATTTTTTACACAAATAGCCTTAACGCATTCAGCATTTTTAAATACGCCAAACTCAGTCTCCGAGAACACGTCCGTCAGTTCTATCAATTCCATACCAAATCGCAAATCTGGTTTATCGGAACCGTAAGTTTCCATGGCGTCGCGATACGAAATCCGCGGAATTGGACTGCCGTCACCAACCGCCAAATCGCTCAAATCCAACAATTTTTTACCAGCAAAATCAGTTGCCAATTGCTTTATCAAAGGCTCAACTTCAGTGCGAACTTCTTCACCATTTTCAGCAAAACTCATCTCTAAATCAAGCTGATAAAACTCACCATACAAGCGATCTGCTCGCGGATCTTCGTCGCGGAAACAAGCCGCCAACTGATAATAACGCGGCACACCACCAACCATCAGCAGCTGCTTAAACTGCTGAGGAGCTTGCGGCAAAGCATAAAATTTTCCTTCCTGCAGACGACTTGGAATCAGAAAATCGCGCGCACCCTCAGGGCTGGAATTAGCTAAAATTGGCGTCTGAATTTCAATAAAATCTCGGCTATCCATATATTCGTGAATTCGGCGATACATTTCAGCGCGCTTTTTAAGCATGTTTTGCATTTTTGGACGGCGTAAATCAAGATAGCGATATTTAAACCTCAACTCTTCGCCTGCCTGATTTTCTTCGGCAAATGGCTGAATTGGCAAGGTTTCAGCTCGGTTTAAAATCTCCAAATTGTCCACAACAACTTCCACATCACCACTGGCAATATTCGGATTTTTCAGACCTTCGCCACGCTCCGCAACCACGCCACAAGCACGAACCACGAATTCATCTCGCAAACTTTCCGCCAAAGAAAAAGCATCCTTTTTATCAGGATTAATAACCAACTGAACCAAACCCGTGTGGTCGCGCAAATCAATAAAAATCAATCCGCCATGATCACGCCTGGAATGAACCCAGCCCGCAACTGTAATATTCTCACCAACTTTTTTAGGGGTTTCTGCCGCTAAGATTCTATTTTTCATATCTGTTATTATAGCATAATCTGAGCAGATTCCCAGAATTAAACATCTCGTCGAGCTTTTGTGGGCAAATTATTTTTCTGTGGATTGGCCGTAGCGGCTTTACGAACATCTCCATAGATATCATATTCGTCAATGATTTTCTGACCTAATAGCGCTTCAATTACGTCTTCCAAGCTCAGTAGACCAACTGTTTCTCGAAACTCATTTATAACAATAAACAAGTGGTGCTGAGTCTTCAAAAATGCGGCTAAGGCATGCTGCAGGGTTTGATTTTCACGAATATAATAGACCTCTTTACTCATGACTGTTTCCGCACGATGAGATTTTGCCTTTTGGTCAATTGTCAGCAAATCCTGAATCCTCAACATTCCAACAACATGGTCAATGTCGCCGTCAATGACAGGAAATCTGCTATATCCTTTTTTATGAAGATCATCAAGCACTAGCGGCCCGAGAAGTTCATTCATAGGTACCGATTCAATCATGCTTCGCGGCGTCATAATTTCCTCGACCTTCATATCGTTGAACTTCAGTCCGTTAGTAATAAGCTTTTTCTCAGAAGGTGAAATCGCTCCGCTGGATTGAGCTACCATTTCCAGCAATTCTTCTTTCGATTCAATCACCAGACTATCACCAACCACTGGCGACACCGAACGAATTAATGACAAAATTACTTGATGCCGCTCAATTGTCGTTAAGATCAGTGGTTCGTACTTTTCATAAAGCTGCTGTGAATACTTTTGCCACAAACCAACCCGCGCGACAGCTCCGATTTCCAGGGCTATTATAATTGACAAAACTAGTCCAGCCGCCCAATTGAATAAATAAACACTAATAGCGCTTAAAATTACCAAACACAAAGAAGCCACGGCGCGCTGCAATGAAATAATATCTCGTAAAAATTCTCTTTGTCGCAAAAGAATTTTAGCCTTTTCATCGCCTAGTCCACTTCTCCGCCGCAGCTCAAATTGGCTGTGCGAAGATGTTTTTGGCTGGACTCCTAATACTATCAGCAAGACCGCCAAAGTAGCCAAATATCCAAAAATTAGCACAATCGTCATAGTTTTATTGTACAGCATTCCGTGCTATACTTACTAGAGTAAATGGAGGTAAAATGAATAAGAAAAGCTGGATAATTTTCGCAATTATTGTAGTGGCGATTGTTGGTGGAATGGTTTACGTTTCGACACAAAATCGACTAAACATTAGCGATATCAATAACGACCAACTAAACACAGCCATCGGCGCAGAATCCAGAAATGGCAATATCGCAGATCACGAAATTGGTAGTAAAGACGCCAAAGTAACAATTATCGAATACGCCGACTATCAATGCCCTGGCTGTGGCACCGCTGCACCAAAAGCCAAAGCTCTTGCTGAAAAGTACAAAGATCACGTTCGGTTAATTTTCCGCAATTTCCCAATTGCTAGCTCACACCCCAATGCACGAGCTGCCGCTGCCGCCGCTGAAGCCGCTGGCCTGCAGGGTAAATTCTGGGAAATGAATGAGCTTCTATACGCAAATCAGGACGCTTGGAAAAACGCCAACGCTACAGAGCGCGACAACATTTTCAAATCTTATGCTAAGCAATTAAAACTTAACATCGATCAATATAAAACCGATATTGCCAGCAACAGGGTTAAAAATAAAATCGACTTCGATATGGCTCTCGGTCGCAAACACGGCGTTGCCGCAACACCAACTTTCTACATAAACGGAAAAAATACAGAGATGGACAGCTCTGGCTCAATTGAATCATCAGTCAAGGAAGCCTTGAAAAAAGCTGGCGTTGAAATAAAAGATTAACGCATTTTCACACAAACCAAAATCCCGCTCCGGTGCCTTGGAGCGGGATTTGTTTATAGTCGTCCCTATTCTATCATTGGATCGACTGCACTCTTTTATTGTGCTATGTATGTTTGCCATTCGGCAGGCACCACATCCACCGCGATCTTTTTGCGCCTTGATGGCACAAATTTGATTGCTATTGGCATGTGTTTTGCACTCCTTATTATTATGTGCAGCCCCACGCGCTTCGACCTTTATCACTTAATATCAGCAATTTAATGCTTCGGCGCGAGACATGCTAACAATGTTACCAAACGTTTATTGGCGCGTCAAGCAAAAACATTTTGAAAATGCTTATTATATATCTATATTAGAATAAGCGGAGTCGCTTAGCAACAAACATAACAAGTAAAATCAACAACACCGTAAAACTGGTAATAACTGGATACGCCCAGGGCTCACCCTGAAACGGCAACGCGATATTCATTCCATACATTCCGTAAAAAACGTTTGGAATAGCCAGAAGAATTGTTATGGCGGTCAATGCCTTCATGCGTTGGTTCAACGTATTATTAGCAACCGTCGAATAAGCGTTTTGGATACTGGAAATTGTGTGCGTGCTGGAGCTGATCGCCACTAAAACTTGCCTGATGTGTAAGTCAACATCCTCCAAGGCTTCCAGATCCCTGGTCTTAAATAAGTGGCGACGGTTTTCCATTAGTTGTGTAATAACACGAGACATCCCTTCCAAACTGCTTCGATATTCATTGAGCGTGTCTTCAATTGCGACAAATTTAATAAAATCCGAATTCTCAACTTCATGACGACTTAGTCGCCGACGAGCATCGCTAATTAACAAATGTACGCGCTGCTCATATTGAGAAATAATATACGCCAAATTTGCAGCAAAAACTCCCGCTGGCCGCTCAGTTGTGCTAAATAAATAATCGCTGACCTCCAGAGGTGAAAATTTAACATGAGGCGATATTGTAATATAATGACCGCCGCTAATTGCAATCAAAAACGGTGCCGTTTTGCCAGAATCAGTTTGGCCAAACGGTATGCGCGTAAAAACATATTCAACGCCGTCTGAAAACTCTGCTCGCGGCAGTTCATGAATATCCATTACATCTCTCACGATATTAGGCGACAAAGACAGGGCTTTTGCAACTCGAGCAACATCAAAACTTCCAGTCAGATTAATCCAGCCATTTTTATGCATACGTTTAACTTGTGTCAGTTTTTCAGTCAACGATCTACGTTCAAAGTAGCCCACCATCATGAGAAAATTATAATATACACAAGCAATATTAGCAATCTGTCGAATTGCGATTAATCTTTATCGGCGGCGCAGGAAATAATAGCCCACAACAAATGCCAGTACTATACTAATTGCAGTAATTGCCCAAAACATCAATGGATTATCGGCACCCGGCACCGGCACATTCATTCCATACAAACCAGCGATCATCGTCGGAATAGTCAAGGCTACAGTAATTACCGTCAGCAGACGAATTGTTTCATTAAGACGCGTATCCATCACCGCCCTATAGCTATCGCGCACATTAGTAATCGTCCTCAACAAACTTTTACAACGCGCAATTACCTGCTCCAAATCAATCGAAATATCTTCAACGTCTTCCTTATCATCGGCCTTAAGTCGCAGCTTCTGAGTCGCCAGAAGTCTTTCAATCGCCCAGTTCATCGGAATAAGTGCATCAAGATAATCATTCAATTTGCGCTCATACTCCGCCAGTGTGGCAATGTCATTAACCCTCAGCATATGAATACTATCGGTGGCTGCACGCATTTGGCGATTAATCGTTGCCACGCGCCTCTGATATTGAGTTGAAATCGCTTCCACCATCGCCACCAAAAGCTCCACTTGTCGATCCGTCCTAATCCGCACTTTATCAATAAACGGCTGCCATAATCGACCCAAACTATCACGCGACAGCGTCACGATATGATCTTTATTAATGCAGAATAAAATCGGCGTGGTAAAATCGTTAAAATCATCGTCAGTGTCTGGCAGTCGCGCAATCAAATAAGTCCACTCATCATCAAATTCAATACGCGGCACCTCATGCGGATCAAGCGCGTCGCTTATCAAATCCTCGTCCAAACCTAGCGTCAACAATTGCGACACCTCTTCATCGCTCGGTCTTTCACAGCGCACCCACGAACCAGACTGCAAATTTTCTTGCGGGCTAATTATTGAATCACTATTTGTTGAACGAAGATATTGCAACATAATTTCATATTATAAAATAAAATACACATAAACACAAGAAGCTCCTGCGCCATTTACAGGAACTTCTTGATTTTTATTACGATTTGACTATCGTGCCGGCCGAGCCGTTAATGGCTTCAGCAGTTTTATCTAGCGAAGTAATAATCGCCGTACGCCCTGATTTGCCATCCAAAAATGATAAAGCTGCCTGGGTTTTTGGCAACATTGAACCTGCC
Organism: uncultured Candidatus Saccharibacteria bacterium; assembly: GCA_963540705.1. Taxonomy (GTDB): domain Bacteria; phylum Patescibacteriota; class Saccharimonadia; order Saccharimonadales; family Saccharimonadaceae; genus Nanosynbacter. The sequence continues at coordinate 810 of CAUTQX010000029.1, read as the reverse complement.
GCAAATTGACCATCATCAATATGTTTTTGAAGCTCTTCTACGGAAACTTCGCCAAGAGATTGTTCGTCTGGTTTGCCAAAATTAATTTTAGCAGCATCAACCGAAGTCAATATCAGCAAAGTATCGGCGTCCAAAAGATCTGCTAATTTTGCCGCGCCGAAGTCCTTATCAATGACCGCGGCGACGCCTTTTAATTGACCAGTTTCATCTTGCAAAACAGGAATACCGCCGCCGCCAGTTGAAACGACCGTCACGCCAGCATGAACCAGCGCCTTAATCACATCAGCCTCGACAATCGTCTGAGGTTTTGGTGAAGGAACGACACGCCGCCAACCACGACCAGCATCTTCTTTTACCGTGTAACCGCGTTCGCTAGCTACGGTTTTTGCCTCGTCTTCCGAATAGAACGGACCAATTGGCTTGGTTGGGTTTTGGAATGCTGGATCGCTCAAGCTAACAATCGTTTGAGTTATAACACTAACAGCATGATTGTTCATTTGATTGACCATAAAGGCGTCATGAAAAGCCTGCTGCAACCAAAAGCCAATCAAGCCCTGGCTCATAGCTCCAGAATCTTCCAGTGGCAAACTTGGCACATCTGGCGTGTTAATCGCCTCTTCGTGCAACACGATATTGCCAACCTGAGGACCATTGCCATGAACGATTGCTACGTTATGACCAGCTTGAATTAACGGCAAAAGTTGTCGAACCGTTTCATCGGCCACTCGCTGCTGCTGCTCAGACGCGGCTTCGCCCTGCCGTTGCAGGGCGTTACCACCGAGCGCTACTACAATAGTACGCTTCTTATCC
>CAUTQX010000028.1:0-10539 GCA_963540705.1 uncultured Candidatus Saccharibacteria bacterium | reverse complement strand
CATGAAATACGCCTACGCCGACGGAAGTTCAGGATACACCATAACCCAGCAGAAAAGCAGTTGGAATTCGTCAGCAGTGAAAGAATTTTTCTCTGAAAAGCATAAAAACCCGAACACTACAATGATCGATGGATTGACAATTTACAGCGGCGGAAAAGAAGCGGCTTGGGTGAACGGCGGGATTTTATATCAAATCAGTGGCGACGCGAACCTCTCAAGCGGCCAAATTGAAAAAATTGCCACTAGTCTGTAACTCATCAGATAACGTGCTATAATTTACTCATGACTATTAGAACTCGATTTGCGCCAAGTCCGACTGGCTATATTCACTTAGGCAACGTTCGTACCGCGCTATACACATATCTTGTTGCCAGGGCGCATCAGGGAGATTTTATCTTACGCATTGAGGATACAGACCAAGCTCGGTTTGTCGAAGGTGCGGAAGAAATGATTTTAGAAACCTTAAATTGGCTAGGGATGAATTGGGACGAGGGACCAACTCTTAACAATCCAAAAGAAGAGTCCGGCAATTTTGGCCCATATCACCAAACAGATCGCCGTGATATTTACATAAAGTGGGCAAAGAAAATGATTAGCGAAGGACTAGCTTACGCCGATCCGTACACACCTGAAGAAGTGCAAGTTTTCCGTGACAAAGCCAAAGCAGAGAAGCGAGCATTTTTATACCGCGACCATCGTCCAGAAAATCCGCCAGGGTGGCAACTTGGAATGCCGCTGCGCTTCAAGGTTCCGGAAATTAAGCGATATTCTTGGACGGATGCCGTCATGGGCGAGTTGTCAGCCGGGCCAGAAGCCTTGGACGATTTCATTCTGATCAAAGCGGACGGTCTACCAACTTACAATTTTGCGCACATAATTGACGATTTTGAAATGCAAGTCACGCACGTCATTCGCGGCTCAGAATACATTGCCAGTACCCCTAAATACCTATCGCTTTATGAAGCGCTTAAAATTACACCGCCGATTCTGGCTCACGTGCCACATATCATGGCACCATCGGGAAATAAAAAACTTGGCAAGCGTGACGGCGCTAAAAGCGTAACTGAATATCGATCAGAAGGAATTCTACCAGAAGCGATGCTCAACTTCTTAGCACAACTCGGCTGGAATGACGGCACGGAGCAGGAAATTTTTAGTAAATCTGAGTTAATTGAGAAGTTCTCACTTGATCGCGTTCAGAAATCTGGCGCGCGATTTGACGAACAACGACTCATTTGGCTGAACGGTCAATGGATTCGCTCGCTCAGCCTGGACGATCTTTATCCTCGATGTCAATCATTCTGGGGCGACGAAGCCAAAGACGCCGATGAATCGTATAAAAAACGCGTTCTGGAATTAGCACAAGACCGCTTGAAAACATTGCAGGATTTACCAAAGTTAACAAGCTATTTCTTCGTTGAGCCTGAAATTGACACGGAATTGATTGACGGAAACAAACAACTTCGCAAATTAACCGACGACGAACGACGAGATTTATTGTCAATTGCTCGCCAAGAATTCGAGAAAATTACAGATTGGACGCCAGAAACAATTCAGAATTGCCTTAATGAATTACTGGAAACGACGGGGCAGAAGCCAGGTATTTTGTTTAGTCTGGTGAGAATTGTGACAACGTGGGCGCCGTTTAGTCCGCAACTTAACGACACGCTGGCGCTAATTGGCAAGGAAAAAACTCTGCAAAGAATCGATAATTATCTACAAAAATAGTTTATTCGTGCGCCGAAAATGCTATACTAAGCATAAGCATGAATGTTGAAAAAATAGATAAATCAGGACAAAAAAAGAACGCTCGCTGGGAGTCGTTCAAAGAATGGGTAAAAAAGCATATTCTGGCGATTGTACTCGTGGTGAGCGCGATGGTGATTGCTGGAGTTTTCATAATTGCAATTCACTCCATAAAATACGAGCAAACCGCTAGCGTGGAACTGAAATTGCCAACTAAAAAACCCGCGCCGAAGAAGTTTTATTCGCCGCTAACTGGAGTGGAGATCTCTAGTGAAGCTGCCGCAAAACTGCCCGTGACTGGCGTGATGATTGAAAATAGCCCAGCTGCCAGACCGCAGTCAGGATTGAAGAAAGCTGGCGTGGTTTATGAAGCCGTGGCGGAGGGCGGAATTACTAGGTTTTTGGCTCTGTACCAGGGAGAGAAACCTGCGCTAATCGGTCCAGTACGAAGCTTAAGATTATACTATTTGAGCTGGGCGGCACCGTATCAGGCATCAATCGCACACGTTGGCGGAAGCCCCAACGCTTTATCTCAAGTCAGAAACGGCAATTATCGCGACATCGACCAGTTCTTTAATGACGGATCATACTGGCGATCTCGCGACCGCTACGCGCCGCACAATGTCTACACTTCAGGAGAAAAGCTTGACCAATTGAACAGCGCAAAAGGCTATAACAATTCCGAATTCACCAGCTTCGCGCGAGCAGACGGCAAACCTGTCGAATCACCAAACGCCACATCTATAAATATAAATCTCAGCGGCTCACTTTACAATACCTCATATGCTTACGACAAGACATCAAATTCTTACCTCAGGAGCATGGCTGGCGCGCCACATACCGATAGAGAGGACGGGCAAATTGCTCCAAACACTGTTGTAGCTATGGAGGTTGGTGTTGAAGCTCGGGCTCAAAATTACGATGGCTACGAAGACGTCAAAACTACAGGATCCGGCAAAGCTTACATTTTCCAAAACGGCACAGTCGTCACCGCCACTTGGTCAAAAGCGGACATAAATTCGCCGCTTAAATTGACAGACGAATCCGGAAAAGACATCGCCTTAAATCGCGGACAAACATGGATTGCAGCCTTCACACCAGGAAGGGGAAGTGTTTCATGGCAATAGATCCGGCATCTAAAACCTTGCGCGAGTACAAACAATATTATTACCGAAAAGTCATATTAGTCCTATTATCAGCGAGCGCCTGCATCATATTAGGATTGGGAATCGCACTCCACTTCACGGCAATTTCCATATTCCAGCTAAATTTTTGGATTATCATTTTAATTACCGCTATCTTGCAAATCCTATTTTCAATTTCTATCGTTAAAATTATCGCTGCGCCGCTTAATAAAATTCTGGCGGCGCTTTCTCATAAAATTGGCGAACCGACAACCGACACTCCGCCAAATCCCAACGATAAACGCTACGAAAAAACCGGATTTAAGACGGCACTTCAGGCAATTTATGGCGATTATCAGCCAGAGCAAAAACCAGCTAGCGACAACGACAAACCAAAAATCCCGCTCACTCAAGCTCTAAATCAAGCCAGCACTGGCGTCGTGATTCTTAATTCTAATCAGAAGATTATCTTCGCCAATTCCGCCGCTCCGATTTCCAGGAACGCAAAAGGCGAGGATTTTCTGGCGCTTGATTTTCTAAACGAACCGAGCATTTCCGATTGGCTTCACGAAATCTCCAATGAGAAAATTAAAGCCGAGCGCCGTTGGCAACGCATTAGCACCAACCCTGACATCATCCAAAAAACGCGGATTTTTGATATCGTGGTTTCATTCGAGAAAGGCGCCGCCGCCGAAACTGTCATTTTCCTCATAGACAAGTCTAAAGGATATCTGCCCGAAGAAGAAGATCTCAATTTCATTTCGTTCGCTGCTCACGAGCTTCGCGGACCGATTACTGTTATTCGTGGCTATCTGGATATTATCAACGAAGAGTTTTCTGGACGCTTGCAGGGCGACGAAAGGCAACTTCTCGACAGGTTGACAGTCTCCTCCAACCGCTTGTCTAGTTATATCGATAACATTCTGAACGTTGCCAGATATGATAGACACCACCTGAAAGTTTATCTGCTGGAGGATACTGTTGCCAATATTTATGCCTCGATTGCCGACGATATGCAACTTCGCGCCTCAACTCAGCACAGAATGCTTAATGTCAATATTCCAGACGACCTCCCAACCGTGGCCGCTGATCACGGAAGTATCGGGGAAGTGATTGGCAATCTAATCGACAATGCCATCAAATACAGTTTTGAGGGCGGGTCCGTAACCGTTTCCGCCGAGCAAAAAGGCGACTTCGTGGAGGTGTCTGTTGCCGACAACGGAATTGGAATGCCCGCAAATGTCGTAGATAATCTGTTCCATAAGTTCTATCGGTCCCATAGATCACGCGAGGCAGTCGCCGGGACGGGAATTGGACTTTATATCTGCAAAGCTTTTGTCGAATCTCACGGCGGCTCGATAATCGCTCGATCCCGCGAAAACGAAGGATCAGTTTTCTCGTTCACTTTGCCAATTTATGCTACAGTTAAAGATAAATTGTTAGAAGACGGGCAATTAAATAATCAATTGATACGAAAGGGCGGCGGCTGGATAAAAAATCACGCTATGTATAAGGGCTAGGAGGAATTATGATAAAGACAATTTTATGCGTAGAAGATGACCGTTTTATTGGCGAAATGTACGTCAGAAGTTTACAAAAAGCAGGCTACGATGTGACGTGGGTGGTTGACGGGAATGACGGGCTAGTGGCGGCGCGCAACCAGAACTTTGACTTGATAATCTTAGATTTGATGCTACCAGAGCAACGTGGCGACCAGATTTTAGACGCGCTGAGAAACAACAATGTCGATTTGGTTCCGAATAGTAAGATTCTGATTATGACCAATTTTGAGCAGGACGAGGCTTCGCGTAAATCAGTTATGAGTCGCGTCGACGGATATCTAATTAAAGCTGACATTACGCCGCGGAATTTGATAGATGTCGTTAAGCAGATGAGTAGCGATAACTAAAAAATTTTGACGCAATGAAAAATGAAGCTGAGGATATTCACGCAGAATGTCTAAACTGTAAATAATTCAAGATAATAAAAAGAGCCCTCTCGCGAGCTCTGGATTGATATTTTGCAAGTTAAAAAGGCTAGTTGTTCGACATCTTAATTCAGATATCAGCGACACTAGCCCAAGTCGCTTGCGTATTTTAGATAAACTGAGTTTATCACAGGAAACGCAAAACCTAAGCCGTATTATGCACAGACAATCCCCATTGTAGTGCACAACTGTTTGCGTTAGCTTCGGGTAAAGCACCTTCGATCCTCCAGCCGTGCCGCTGGAGGATCGCGATCTCTTGTGGGTTAGGAGGTATTTGGATGTACAATTTACGCCCAAAATCTCCCAGTAGCAAGTTTGATACAGACGATACAAGCGCCTCGAAAACCGTATCCGACTCAGTATAAAGAAGATTCAACTTTATAGGCTGATCCTTCTTTATCACGACGCACATGCGCCCAGCAATTCGTTCATGGCATTTAGCCTTAAACAGCAGCTGCATGGTATTGTGATGTATGCTTCCGCGCGAAAAAGTCACAGAGACACAAGATAAGTCACGATTAGGCTCATTGAATAAATATTTGTATAGCGAATACTCATCAACGTCTAACCTGTAATGATCCTTAGCCACTACGGCAACAACAAAGTCTTTCTTCAGGAAAAACTTTAGCGTATCATCGTTTGTAGAAGCGACAGTGCAATAAATCTGTCGAGCCCCCAAACTACGAGCCAGATCTTCGGCGTGTTTCAGCAACTCGCTTCCAATACCATTATTGCCACGATATTCCTCGCTAACAATTAATGGATTAAGTTTTGCCGTATATTCTTGCTTGTTGAATTTTACTCGGACAAATCCAACAGGCCCGCAACATTCAGCAATGAACAAATATTGATCAGCCGAACGGACGAAAAAGCGTTGGGCGTTATCTGCGGGATCGTCATTGTAAAACGCACTCAGAGCCTTAGACATGAGCCCATAGATGAACTCAAAGTCGTCTACTCTAGCTTCACGAATGCTAACCTTATTCATAAGGTACACCTTCCTGTAATAGCTACATTTTATAGTAGCAATATAGTAGGACAGGATATATTATACAATAAAGTCATCATAAGTTCAATTTCATAATTTGCCATATAAAAAGACCCCCAAGGGCCTATATTCTCGAAATTATCTGGTGACCCCACCGGGAATCGAACCCGGGTTGCCAGGATGAGAACCTGGTGTCCTAACCGCTAGACGATAGGGCCATAACTCCATGGATTATACCATGAAAAGGGAAGGTTTGTCTACTTTTTCTCTATGTTAGACGTCGACTTTTTATGATAAGACAGCATAGCACAAGAGCTATATATTAAAACGACCAGAGAAATAACAATAGGAGAGAAATATAAATTAATCATACCAATAGTCGACAAGACTTTTACGATGAATACGTCTTTATTAGCGATGAGGAAAAATAGCCCGAATCGTAAAAAGATGACTAATACATAAAATATGACCGTCGCACACCCAATGGTAGTCAAGACTTTTGAAACTTTATCAGTAATCCAATATCGTCCAGTTTTATACCAATAGATTGAAATGCAAGCGAGTATAATCGCATACGCCCCTAAGATGTGACCCAGAGGACCAATGAACGACTTAAATATATCAGACGTGGCACTAATGAGATTCGCCGAGATAAGACAAATTATCACAAAAATCACAGTTCGTTTAAAAGCTGGGTTACTTTGGTCATTATGCTGATCATTATTCATAGAATTAGTATACCACGTTTATCGCTTGAGATTTTACCGAAAATTCGCCATAATAAAACTATGAAAAAGGGCGGGATTTACTTTAAGCCTCACGCAATTTCCAGATTTTGGCTAAGGAGATTGTGTGAAGTGGCATTACTGAGTTGTTTCACGATCATTCTTTTATATGCATGGGCACGATTTATACCGACCGGTTATCAACTGCCAATCGGCTTATCGGTCTCAGACTTAGCGGCTGGCGTGGCAGGAATCGGCAGCTTGATTGTGCTAATCTTATGCTTTTGGCTACCCAGAAAACACGAAACTGAAATTGGAATATTTGTATATCTATTAACCGTTACCGTGGCCGTAACAACCATAATTACCAGCGGCGGAGTCGTTTCGCCATTCCTAGTTATGTGGATTATCGTAGCAATATTCGCGGGATTCTTCGGTGCGATAATCTTAGGAATAATGGGGCTTTTGGTTATTTTACAAATCATAACCACCAGCATTCAACAGGGAATAAACGTACAATTCATCATCGGCTACCTATTCTTCGGATTTTTACCTTTGATCTTCAGCCTTGTTTTATGGATTCGCCGCCAAAAAACTGATGACAACACATCCAGCTTGGAGAATAAACTTTCCGCCGTTGAAAGTAAGTCTGATGTGGTGATTAATGCCATCGACGACGGCGTTCTAGCGATCTCCAAAGACGGCAACATAGAATTAATAAATCCGTCTGCCCAACAAATCATCGGCTGGGACCAAGGCGACGCACTCGGACTTAACTGGAAAAGTGTCTTAAAACTCGTCACCTCAGACGGAAAAGACGTAGAGGACCTCGAGAATCCAATAGCCCAATCCTTATCAAAAAACCAGCCAACACACAACGATAAATTATTCCTATTGACTAGCTCTGAAAAACGCATTTTAGTGTCAATTGTCAGCTCTCCAGTCGGCACGGACGGCGAAGGAATCATCGTAGTTTTCCGCGACATCACCAAAGAAAAAGCCGAGGAGCGCGAGCAAGCCGAATTCATCTCCACCGCCAGCCACGAGATGCGTACACCAGTTGCATCAATCGAGGGCTATTTGGGTCTGGCGTTAAATCCAGCCACCGCTCACATCGACGAGAAAGCCCGTGACTTCATCACCAAAGCCCACGAATCAGCGCAACATCTGGGACGATTGTTCCAAGATCTTCTTGATATCAGTAAAGTTGAAGACGGGCGAATGAAAAATAACCCGAAGATCATCAACGTAAACGAATTTTTGAAGGATATTTTTGATGGTCTAGCAACGAAAGCTAATGAAAAGCAGCTCAATTACATCTTCATGCCAGACATAATTGATGAGGGTAAGGAAAAGTCATTGCAGCCGATTTTTTATGCCAATATTGACCCTGACCATTTTAGGGAAGTTGTCAGCAATTTGATTGAGAATGCCATCAAGTACACGCCATCGGGCGAAGTTGTCGTCAATGTTACCGGCGACGATAAACAGATTTCTGTAAGCGTGAAAGATAGCGGCATTGGCATTCCAGCCGAAGATATTCCGCATTTATTCCAGAAATTTTATCGGGTGGACAATTCTGACACGCGAGAAATTGGCGGAACTGGCTTGGGGCTATATTTGAGTCGTCGCTTAGCCGAGGCGATGTCTGGAAACTTGCGAGTTGAAAGCAAATATAAAGAGGGGAGTACGTTCTATTTGGAGATTCCTCGTATGAATAGTTCGGAAGCCAAGCAGCGATTAGAATCTGCGGAAGTTAAAAAGCCTGAAGATCCAGCGCCAGACTCTCTAACTTCAGAAAAAACCGAAATTACTGCAGAAGAAAAGACGGAAGGTATCACAACTGAAAATAATAGCGAAATTGTCGATTCAAATCCAGCCGCAATCGAAACTTCAGAGAATCCAGCTCCAGCCACACCCGCAATCCCGACAACCCAACCAGAAACTGCACAGCCAACCAGAAGCTCCTCCGAGCCGACACTAGCTGAAATCGAAGAGGAGTTACGTAAAAAGCGCCAGCAATTGTCCATACCTGGTCGCGAATAATAGCCATAAGAACTATGGATTTTTTGTCAAAACTTCAGTATAGTATAAACATATGACAAAAATTTTATTGGTTGAGGACGACAAAAGTTTACGCGAGATTTACGGTGTACGACTTTTGGCGGAGGGCTACGATATCGTTTCGGCGGGCGACGGCGAAGAAGCTCTGGCCATGGCAATTAAAGAACGTCCGCGATTAATTTTAAGCGACGTGATGATGCCGAAGATTTCCGGATTTGATATGTTGGATATTTTACGCTCGACTACAGAAACAAAAGACGTTAAGGTGATTATCATGACCGCACTGTCATCAGAAGATCAGCGAAAACGCGGCGAGCAGCTTGGTGCTGATAAATACTTGGTGAAGTCTCAGGTAGGAATAGAGGACGTCGTAAGAGCGGTTCACGAGACTCTGGGTGATCTTCCAGGAGTTGGCACAAATCCAGTTCCTGTTTCGCAGCCAGCTCACGCTTATGAACCAACTCCAACCGCCCACGCTAATCCAGCGCTTCAGCCAATGCAGAGCCAAACACCTCAACCGGTCGTCAGGCCTGACGTTTCTTCACTGTCGCCACAACCAACTGCTCCCGCAGTAAATCCACTTATGCAGCAACATCCGCAACAAGCATTCGCGCCGGCACCACAGCCGCTACCTCAACCAGTACAAACTCCAGCACCACAACCAGTTTCGACGCCTCAGCAGCAGCCAGCAACCCTGCCACAACCCATGGCGCCATTTTCATCACCTGCGCCGCGACCTTCAGGGCTTGGTGATCGCATTATTCAACCTTTACCAGCTGACGATTCTCAGAATGCGGTAGACATTTCCAAGCTTATGGCAGAAGAATTAGACAATACACAGAGAATTTCTCAACCAACTCCAGAGCCTCAACCAATTCCGACGCCTCAGCCAGCACCAAATCCTATTGAGCAAGCTAGTGCAATACCATCCGTCCAAGAACAGCCTCAAGAACAAAACATTCCACATCAACTATCAGAATCTCCTCAGCCGACACAATTTCCGCCGATAAATCCGCAACAATGATAAGCCCAGACACAAAGCAAGAATCTTGGCGCCTCAACAAATTCGTGGCGCTTTGCCTGGGTGTTTCCAGGCGAAAGGCTGACGAATTGATAGGGAAGGGAAAAATTATCGTTGACGGTCAGCCCGCCAGATTAGGTCAACAAATTTCTGACGCAAATAAAATTTCCTATAACGGCAAATTACTAGAATTGCAATCCAAACAGCTCATCATCCTACATAAGCCAACTGGATATCTTTGTTCGCGCGCTTCTCAAGGCGGTGTTCCGACAATCTACAAACTATTACCAAAAAATCTTCACCACTTAAAGCCTGTTGGTCGCCTGGATAAAGACAGCTCTGGGCTGATTCTCATGACAAACGACGGAGATTTTGCTCACAGCATGACGCATCCGTCGTTTTATAAAATTAAACGATATCTCGTTACAATCGACCAGCCCTTGCAGCCTTTGCATCGCCAAATGATCAATGATTTTGGTGTGCAACTGCCAGATGGACGCAGCCAGTTGACTTTAGAGAGGCAACACGAAGGCGATGATTATCGCTGGATAGTCGAAATGAGCGAGGGAAGGAATCGTCAAATTCGGCGAACTTTCGATGCGCTCGGATATACCGTCAAAAAGCTCCACAGAACAAACTTTGGCAATTATTCGCTCGGCGACCTCAAGAGAGGCGAATGGCGAGAAGAGAAATTCACGAATTCATAATTTACTCCGCGGCTCTTTACATTTTATGGTAAATATTGTAATATAGCTTTTGTGCTAAATTTGATAGAAAGTGTAATTGTAAAATGGAAACGCTAGGGCGCGAATCTGAGCCTTTGCCCTCAGAAAAACTAAGAGCAGTCATAAGTAACCTTAAGGAAGAAAGATCGGATACTATAG
>CAUTQX010000027.1:0-10873 GCA_963540705.1 uncultured Candidatus Saccharibacteria bacterium | reverse complement strand
AAGTCTCCATGATAATAACCACTTAATATTTCTAATTCACTATTAATTAATTCATCGTGTATTATTTTTGCAGATTTAATCATAATTGGTCTTTCTTTACTTCCTACTATCACTATTGATTTTGATTTGTTAGTTTTTATATTCTTAAGATGATAATTGGAATTAGCTTTTAAAAATGAAATCATATTATCTTTTGTTATATTAGAACTATCAATATAATACTTATCAAATAATTCTTCTTTTATTTTTAAACTTTTAAATTGAAGTCTAGAAAACCACTTTTTATTTATAAGCCCATAAGACACATTAATGGATGATTCTATAAGTTTATTTGTCATTTTCATTGGGCACACTAAAGCACTTTCAATTATTGTATATTCACATATATTGTCTCTTTTTGACAATATATCTAATAAAATTTGTGCTCCTAATGAAAGTCCTCCTATAAGTTTAACATTTCCGTTATAATTATTATCAATATATTCAATTATTTCATTCGCATTATTTTCAATAGAAGTAAAATCTCTATCACTTCCTGAATGACCATCTAATATTGGTAATATTACATGATAATTACTTTTTAATATTTCTGACACTTCTTCATAATTCCACCATTATAATCCACCACCATTTAATAAAATAATAATAATATCTTTATTATATTTTCCATATTCTTTAACTATCATAAAATCACCCCTTAGTTAAATTATACTATCTCCGTGTAGATAGATATAAAAAATAAACGCCCTGCAATGAGGACGTTTATTTGATTTGCGTGAGGCTTAGTAAACCTTCAACAACAATTCGCCGCCAAGTTTAGCCTTAGCTGCTTCAGCGCCAGTCATGACGCCCTTTGAGGTTGAGATAAGTACCAAACCGCGGCCGCTCTTTACCTTTGGAATCTCGCTAGCGCCGACGTAAACGCGACGACCAGGTTTTGAGATGCGGGTAATTTCGTTGATAGTGCTGTTAGTTCCTTTTTCATTGATAGTAACTACCAACACGCCACGAGGTTTAGCATCTTCCAGCTTGACATCTGCCAAGTAGCCGTTTTTGGCTAATTGTTCAGCGATAACTTTCTTCATCTTGCTGGACGGAACACGAACTTCCGTCTTGCCAACCAATTTCGCATTGCGGATGCGAGTCAGAAGGTCGGCGATTGGGTCTGTAGTTTGCATAGACATATTCTAATCTCCTTTCCTTCTTACCAACTACTCTTTGTTATGCCTGGGATTTCACCCTTGGCTGCTTTTTCGCGGAAATTGATACGGCTCAAGCCGAACTGACGCATGTAGCCGCGTGGGCGACCAGAGATGCTATCACGGTTCTTGTGCCTGGTTGGGCTAGAATTGCGAGGCAATTTTTGCAAACCATCGAGGTCGCCAAGCCCTTTCAGCTCAGCACGCTTAGCTGCAAACTTGGCAATCATCTTTATACGCTTCTTATCACGAGCGACCATTGATTTCTTAGCCATTACTTGACGCCTCCTTTCTTCTCAAACGGCATGCCGAATTTTTCTAGTAATGCCTTAGAAGCTTCCTTGTTGCCGTTCTTGATAACAAATGTAATCTGCAAACCGTGCAAAACCTGAGTTTCCTCAAATGTCAATTCTGGGAAAATCGATTGCTCGGTGATACCTAGATTGTAATTGCCACCTTTATCAAACTTCAGGCCAACGCCATGGAAGTCGCGAACACGAGGCAAAGCAACGTTAATCAAACGATCCATAAACTCGTACATACGAGCGCCGCGCAAAGTTACGCTAACACCAATTGGCGCGCCCATACCTTTACGAATGCTAAATGTCGCGATTGATTTTTTGGCTTGTCGAGCCACTGGTGCTTGACCTGTAATTTTCTCGACAGTGTTTTTGACAATTTCGAAATGACGCTTGTCATCTTTCTTTTTACCGGTACCAACGCTCACGACGATCTTTTCCAAAGCTGGCACTTCATGCACGTTCTTTAGATTCAATTCGGCTTGTAGTTCCTTAAGGTAAGTTCCTTGATACAAGGCTTTCAAGCGAGGAGCTGGCACGACAGTTTTCTTTTCTGCCATTATTTAATCTCCTTATTTTTTACCTGGCGAGCAACACGAGTTTTGCCGCCGTCAGCATTCTTTACTAAACCAACCCGACTGGTTTTGCCTGATTTCTCATCAACAACCAACGCGACTTTGCTAATATCCATTGGTACGTGAATATCTTTTTTGCCGCCTTTTGGATTGTACTGGCTTGGCTTAACGTGGCGATGTCCAACGCCGACACCTTCAACCAAAACAGTTTGGTTTTTTGTGTTAACTTTTAGAACTTTACCAGTTGTACCTTTGTTTTTACCAGCAATAATTTTTACAGTATCGTCTTTATGAATACGAGCCATTAGAGTACCTCCGGAGCCAAGCTGACGATCTTCATGTAGCCCATATCGCGAAGTTCGCGTGGAACTGGACCGAAGACACGAGTAGCTTTTGGCTGCTTGTCATCGTTGATAATCACTACGGCGTTGTCGTCAAAACAGATTGTTGAGCCGTCTTTGCGATGAATTTGATCGCGAGTACGAACAACTACAGCTTTAACAACGGATTTTTTCTTAACGTTACCGGTTGGGCTAGCGTCTTTTACTGAGCAGACGATTACGTCGCCAACGCGAGCGTAACGGCGTCGTGTACCGCCAAGAACGCGGATACACAAAACTTCCCTAGCGCCTGAGTTGTCGGCTACCTTAAGGCGAGATTCTTGTTGGATCATTTGTCGTCCTCCTTAGCCTCTTCCTTAGTTTCGCCAGAAACTTCGTCCTTTAGTTTGATAGAACCGCGAGACTTTTCAATCACCTTAACTAGAGTAAAGCTCTTAGTCTTGGAAATTGGACGAGTCTCTTCGATTTGCACCTTATCGCCTTCACCTGCTTCGTTGGTCTCATCGTGAGCAGTGTATTTGCGAGTCACGGTGTACTGCTTGCCGTATAGCGGATGCGTTTCGCGGCTAGTGACCGTCACGGTGATGGTCTTGTCGCGCTTGGCACTCGTTACGACGCCAATCAATGTTCGTCGGGCCATTACTTGCTCTCCTTTGTGTTATTAATTTGTGTCAGCAGGCGCGCAATTTCCTTTCGGAGTGAACGCAACGCTTTTGGATTAACTAATTCGCCAGCAGCGTGAGAACGTTTTGCCTGAAGTAGGTCGTTTCGCTTTTCAGCCAATTCCTTCTTCAAGTCGTCAATAGTCTTAACAACTGCTGCTTTAACAGTTTTCTTTGCTTCAGCCATTTATGCGTCCTCCCGCTTGATGAACTTACATTTGACTGGCAATTTGTGGCTAGCCAGACGCATTGCTTCGCGAGCAACTTCCTCTGAAACTCCCTGCATCTCAAACAGAACAGTACCAGCCTTTACCTTAGCAACAAAGAACTCTGGGTTACCCTTACCTTGACCCATCTTCAAGCCAAGTGGCTTTCGGGTAACTGGAGTGTGAGGGAAGATTCGAATCCAAATCTTACCGCCACGCTTGATGTAACGAGTCATCGCCTGACGAGCAGACTCGATTTGGCGGGAGTTGATGCGCTCATTTGATTGTGATTGCAATGCAAAGTCGCCGAACGCGATGTAATTGCCACGAGTTGCTTGACCGCGGTTTTTTCCAATACGCACTTTGCGGTGCTTAGTTTTCTTTGGTAACAGCATTTAGCGACTCCTTTCTCCCTTATAAATCCACACTTTCACGCCAATGATACCAGCTGGTGTCTGAGCGCGAGCACAGTGGAAGTCAATATCAGCGCGCAAGGTATGTAGAGGCACTGAGCCCTCGATTACCTTTTCGCGACGTGCCATTTCAGCGCCGTTCAAACGACCAGCCACCTCAATACGAATACCTTTAGCGCCGGCATTCATGGTGTTTTGTGCGGTCATTTTAGTTGCACGGCGGAAGTTGATTCGGCGCTCCAATTGGCGAGCAATATTCTCAGCTACCAATTTGGCTGCCAATTCTGGACGACGAACTTCTTCGATGTTAATACGAACAGCCTGACCAGCAATCTTCTCAACCTGCTTCTTCAATTCGTTCACGCCAGCACCACCGCGACCAATCACTACACCAGCTTTTGCCGTGTGAATTGTAATCGTGATCAAGTTAGCACTACGCTCAATCTCAATACGATTGATTGTTGGGCGTGAGGCAAATTTCTTTTCAATCAACTCGCGGATTTCATGATCCTGACGAATCGCCTCTGCAAACTCTTTCTTATTGGCCGTAAACCAACGAGAGCTCCAGTTCTTATTGACCTGTAGGCGGAAGTTGATTGGATTCACTTTTTGACCCATTTACTTCTCCTCCTTTTTTGCTGCCGGTTTAGCGGCTTTTTTAGCTGCAGGCTTAGCAGTTTTTGCTTCTGCCTTAGCTTCGGCCTTTTTTGCAGGCGCTTTCTTTGGCTTTTCCGTGCCAGTTACTTCAACTAAAATATTTGAAGTCTTTTTCTGGAATGGCAAAGCGCGGCCACGTGATGCAGGCTTAAAGCGGCGCAAACGTGTACCAGTAGTAACGCTCAAAGTCGTAATTACTAAGCTTTTCGCATCCAAGCCGTGGTTGTTAATGGCGTTTGCCTTAGCACTTTCGATAGCCTTTTTAACTGGGCTAGCAGCGCGCTTTGGAACGTGCTCCAAAATAACTAGCGCATCAGCTACAGTACGACCTCGCACCAATGCAGCAACCAAGCTAACCTTGCGTGGCGCCTGGTCGACACCTTTTGCGTAAGCGCGAACAGTATAAGTTGTATCAGCCATGATTACTTCTTATCCTTTCCGCCGTGCTTACGGAACTTACGAGTTGGACTAAACTCACCGAGTTTGTGACCAACCATGTTTTCGGTAATCAGCACAGGGACGTGCACTCTACCGTTGTGAACAGCAATCGTTCGACCAACCATCTCTGGTGTAATAGTCGAAGCGCGCGCCCACGTTTTAATAACGGTTCGATCGTCAAGGCTAAGAGCAGCAATTTTCTTTGCTAGCTTTACATCGACGAATGGACCTTTCTTTAATGAACGACTCATCGTGATTTACCTCTTCCTCTTCGCGTCGTGACGCGTGCGTACGATTAATTTATTTGAGCCTTTACGGCGACGAGTTCGATAACCTAATGTCAATTGACCCCAAGGAGTACGTGGTGCCTTACCAGTACCGTGGCGGCCACCATCACCACCACCATGTGGGTGGTCTGCGGCGTTCATAACGACACCACGAACGGTTGGGCGAATACCCTTGCGGCGCTTACGGCCAGCTGAACCGATCTTAACGTTTTGGTGCTGGACGTTACCGACTACACCGATAGCAGCGGTAGCTTCCAAGCGAACTTTGCGAACTTCGCCAGATGGCAATTTGATAGTTGCGTAGTTGCCTTCTTTCGCCATCAATTGAGCTTTAGCACCGGCAGCGCGTACCATTTGTGCGCCCTTACCAGCGGTCAACTCAATAGCGTAAATCATCGTACCAACAGGAATAACTGACAATGGCAAGCGGTTTGAAGCTTCAATTGGAGCTTCTTCACCAGTTCGGATAGTTTTACCCTTAACCATTGATGTGTCAGCCAAGATGTAGTGATACAAATTGTACTGATCCTTAACTCGAGCAATACGAGCTGAGCGGTTTGGATCGTATTCGATTTCTTCAATCGTCAAGGTCAAGCCTGCTGGCAAATTGTGGTTCACCAAGCGGTAGTGACGACGAACGCCGCCTCCGCGATGACGAACAGTAATTCGACCTTGGTTGTTGCGACCGGCATTTTGCTTTTTAGCTTTAATCAGACTCTTAAGAGGTTTTCTTGTTGTAATGTCTGACAAATCCTGACTCGTCATGCCGCGACGAGCAGGAGTGGTTGGATTGTAAGCTTTCACTGGCATTACTTGGTCTCCTCCATCTGCTGCTCTACTGCGTCAAACACATCGAGCTTATCGCCTTCTTTCAGTGTCACGTAAGCCTTCTTCCAATCCTTGCGCGTTGTTGTGCCAGGATAGCGATTCTTGCCACGTGAGAAGCGTACAGCTTTACCGTCTTGTACTAAGGTTTTAACCTTAACTACAGTAACGCCAAATTGTGCTTCTACTGCTGATTTGATTTCGTTCTTATTCAAGTTAAGTGGAACTCGTAGCACGTATACGCCGTTAGCGCTCTGTGCGTAAGCCTTTTCACTAACGCGTGGGATAATAATCGTCTGTTTCATATTACGCTTCCTCCTTGCCTAGCCATGCAGTAATTACCGGCAGAGCTTCAGGGGTCATAACGATTGTATCCGCATTCAGAATGTGATAAACGCTTAGATAATTAGCGCGAACCACCAAAACGTTCTGAATATTGTTTGTAGCACGCATAAGTTCTGGCGTCTTCTCATCTACAACGATCAGAACACGGCGCTCGAACTTGTTGTCAGCTAGGAATGTTGCAACTTCCTTGGTCTTGCCAGTAGTCTTAACATCTTTAACGACAATTTTCTTAGCTTCGTTAGCCAAGGTTAGTGCTTGACGAACTGCCACTTTTTTAGCAGTCTTTGACAATTTTTTAGTGTAGTTTTCGTTGCCGCGTGGGCCAAATACTACACCACCGCCACGCCAGATTGGGTTACGGCTTGAGCCGAAACGCGCTCGACCAGTCCCCTTTTGCTTCCATGGTTTTTTACCACCACCAGAAACTTCACCGCGCTGCTTAGTTGTAGCGCTAGCTAGGCGTGCATTTGCCAAGTAGCTGTCATATGCCAATTTCAACAATTCGTGATTCGGCACTTCCACAGCAAAAATGTCTTTAGGAAGTTTGGTTGAATCTGCCATTACTTGTTACCTCCTAAAATAATCAGCCCCTTTCGTGGTCCAGGGACAGCGCCCTTAACCCCGATTAGATTGGTCTCTGGATCAACATATGCCACTTCCAAGTTCTTAACAGTAACACGCTCGTGGCCCATGTGGCCAGCCATCGTCTTACCCTTGAAGACTTTTTGTGGATACATCGAGCCAATTGAACCTGGCTTACGAGTATTACCTTTACCACCGTGCGTCTTACGATGACGCTTAAAGTTGTGGCGTTTAATGGTTCCAGCGAAACCTTTACCTTTGCTGGTTCCGGTTGCATCGACAGAATCGCCGACTTCGAACGCGGAAACGTTGATTTCATCGCCAACTTTGAGCCCCTCAGGGATCTCATCGACGCGGAATTCCCGAATGTGTTTCGGGGTCACTTGGGCTGGCTTAACATGTCCAGCCACGGCCTTGCTCAGGTTCTTACCCTCTCCAAAAGCTACCTGTACCGCATTGTAACCGTCGGTTTCGACAGTCTTCACCTGAGTAACGGTGACAGGGCCGGCTTGGATCAGCGTTACCGGAATGGCTTTGCCGTCTTCAGCCAAGAGCTGGGTCATACCAAGTTTGGTACCGAGAAGTGTTTTCACTTTTCCTCACTCCCACTTAAATACTCCTGATGACGTGCGGTTTCTGGATTCTGGGAGAACGTTAAATGTAAACATCCGCTCATAACCAGACCTGCTCATTCATCAAGGAGAACAGTTGATATTACGCGTAATAGAAATTACTCGTAAATTGTAGCACAATTAAGCCTAAAAAGTCAACCCATGACCACATGTTCTGTTTTATCTACAATTCCGCATATGCTATAATCATATTCGAAAAGAAATTTTATTAATTAGGGGGCAATCATGAACGATTCTCAAATCGAAAATACTAACGAAGAACTGAATAATTTACGTGCTATTAGAGATGAGGCCATCAATGCACTAGCACCAAATATAGATAGGATGGAAGGCGTTGATGGAGAACGAAAAATTCGTATATACATGTCAGCCGCAAGAATAACCAACAGCAGCAAGCTGTTTCGCTTAGCTTTCGAGGCAGCTAAAAATATCCCAGACGCAGCTACACGAGCCGAGGCGCTGATTGACATTATTCAAGACTCTGGATACGCTATTAGTAAGTTGGGCGGCGGTCGTCCATTCTAGGATCTTAAGAGCAAACAACTTCAAGCGAATAATATCGTCCTAATCGGGCGATATTATTTTATAACGAATCCATAGCGATTAAATCATCACACCAACCGGCGTAAACGAAGTCAGAATTGCCATGAAAATTATCGTAACGTACCAAATTTTTCGATTGAATTGATATTTCTCAATCTTTAAGACTAATAGTAGTGCGACGAATAGCCCGACAGGAATAGCTTGGACGACCAAACCACCAATCTCAACTGGATTTTTTAGACGAAGCCACAGCGCACTCAGCACCACAAAAACCACCAATTTCAAGAAAAATGAACCGTCATTATCATAAATACGTTCGCGACCTTTGCGACTAAACAGCTCGCTAGACTTCGAGCGATTGCGAGCATAAGTACGAGTTTTTTGTTTTGTCATAAGCTAAATGGAATTATAGCATAAAAAATCCACCCCATTCAAGAGGCGGAAATTTTATACATAGCTAAATTACATACGAATTTCAGCGTCAACGCCAGCTGGCAAGTTCAAATTCTGCAAGCTGTCAATCGTCTTTGGTGTAGCATTTGTAATGTCAATTAGACGCTTATGAACGCGGCGCTCGTAAGATTCACCACCGGTTTTGTAAACGTGCGGACTCTTTACGACAGTGTAAGTGCTGCGTCGAGTTGGCAAAGGCACTGGACCAGCCACGTTAGCACCTGTGCGAATTGCGGTGTCGATAATTTGTTTTGCTGATTGGTCGATGACTTTGTGGTCATAAGCCTTCAGACGAATACGGATTTTAATTCCTGTATCTTGAGCCATAGCTCCTCCTCTTGTGTGCGATCTCGTAACCTCTAATTGCCCTATTTATAGTCAATCGAGTTCTCGAGATAAATTATTATTAACTATGCGATTATATCAGCAATTTTCCGCTTTATCAAGATGAGAAATCATTTCCGCGATAATTCCAGCGGATTTATTCAGCGATTCTTTTTCTCGCTCGGTAAGCGGATAGCCCGCCAAAATCTTCACGCCGTCGCTACTGATTGTTGACGGCAATCCAAGTACAACATTATTCAGTCCATATTCGCCTTCAACCAAAGAGCAAACAGGATAAACCGTGTGCGTCGATTTTCGGAGCGCCGAAACAATCTTAGACACAACAAACCCAATCGCAAAATATGTCGATTTCTTTGTTTCAATCACCCGATAAGCTCGGTCGCGGACCTTCTGCTCAATTCCATCAATCATCTCCTCTGTAAATCCAGGATATTCTCTAATCGGCACTTCACCAATTTGCGCCGTTTCAATTGTCGAAAATGATGAATCGCCATGCTCGCCCAAAATATAAGCATCAACCGCTTTACTATCGACATTGAACGCATCTGCCAAATACGACTTCATTCGCGAAGTATCAAGCGTTGTGCCCGTCCCAAATACTCGGGTTTTTGGCAAACCAGACTCCTTAAGCGCCACGTAAGTCAGAACGTCAACCGGATTACTAACAATCACCAAATACGGCTTCGCACCATTCGCCATAATATTCTTCACGATATCACGCATAATTTTTGCGTTAACGTCAATCAACTCCAACCGAGTTTGACCAGGAAGTTGCGGTGCACCCGCAGTAATCACAACGATATCATCATCATTGATATCAGAATAATTTCCCGTATGAACCACGACATTTCTGTCTATTCCCATCGCGTCATTAATGTCAGCCGCTTGACCCCAAGCCAGATCTTCATTACGGTCAATCAGCACAATCTCTTCAATGACGCTGCGCAATGCGCACGCATAAGCCGCCGTCGCACCGACCATTCCGCCTCCGCCAACAATTAGCAATTTCTGTTTATTCACCAAAATCTCCTTTTTCTGTTTTATATTAGATATCTTTATTCTGCCATAAACATTACCGCTTTGTCAATTAACTTTACTTTACGGCAAAAAATATGTATACTATTGTCAATTTATTAACTTTTACATATTATCAACGGGAGGATATATGGAAAAAAGAATGTTTGCAGAAAAAATGCCACGCGTCAATACCGAAAGAATATATCGAGCAATTGCTGTGGCATCTTTATTGCCGTGCGCGCTGGCTGGATGTGCAGGCGAAAAAGGAGTTGACACTGGAAGTTCAAGTTCAGCTCCATACGGTAACTCTGAGACTACTACATCTCAGCCAGAAAATAGCAGTACCGAGAATCCGTCACAAAATAAAAAAGACAATTCTGCGGGAAAAATAGATATAGAAAAGAACTCAATGTACTATTCGGAGAACGGAACCCGCGAAGGATTTGTAGCTAACTGTACAGCAAAAACCTACGACGGATTCCCTGAAAAGGCAAACTGTTCAATGTACTTGTGCGATGGAAACAACACAGTTATGTTTACATTTAATGATGTAGATTTTACCAAACAAACCTATGGAAAAAGAGAGCCTGGAGTTTCGGATCTAATGAGCAAAACAAATACATTAGCAGTAGACTATAGATATTATGTTCCAACCGAAACCTTAAAGAATACAACCGAATGCAAAGAGAAGAAAAGTAACGTAGGGCAATTTACTAAACCTGTATCTTTTCCGCGCGGCGAAAATGAGCAATATCTCTGCCTTCCTCAATTTATGGCCACCACGATAGACGGTAAAAAGATGGGTATGAAAATCACAAAGACTACATCTGCCGACGAGAAGGATAATGACGGATCGTACTATCCTCAATATAAGCTTGACATTTCTGAAGAATGTTTTAACTGGAGAGCTCTCGATTAAACATACGTTATCACAGTAGCAATCAAAAATCCCCCGAAAGTTCGGGGGATTTAATTAGGCTTGTGCTATCAAGATTATTTGTTAATCTTTGTAACAACACCAAGCATAAGAACTCCTACAACTATCAATGCAGGG
>CAUTQX010000026.1:0-10969 GCA_963540705.1 uncultured Candidatus Saccharibacteria bacterium | reverse complement strand
CACATATCCATTATCTCACAAATTACCTAAAACGTATTTGGCAAATTTTATACTATCTGTTACAATCAATGCAGTGTGGCACCGTAGCTCAGCTGGTTAGAGCGCAGGACTCATAAGCCTGAGGTCGGTGGTTCGGGTCCACCCGGTGCTACCAGAAATTATCTTTCCTCGTCAATACGACGGGGAATTTTTTATAGATACTGAATTAAATTAGCTCAAGCTCTTCAGATTGAACGCCGTCCAAAGCCGCCAATCGTCGTGACACAAAACTATCCAATTCCCATGAATTACGCTGACGCTCCCACGTTGCTAAATCCTTTTTTCGGGTTACTTCTAAAAATTCAGCTAATTCACTGGTGTTGATTTCCATATTTTTTCCTTTTTTATGTTAATTATTTAACTGTCTTTATACTATCATAAATTTGACAAAAAAGCAATACCTTTTTCGGTCATTATTTACCTTTTCATTCCGCTTGTGGTACACTGATAGAGAAGGATTTATACACAAAAATGACCCCCGTAACAATCTCATCACTGGCCACCATAATTTTCGCAGCGATTATTCACGCTAGTTTTCAGCTTAGCGTCAGTGTTTTAACGTTACTTAGCGGACATTCAATTGGCAAAAAAACCGCCCAGAGAAAAATTTTTCGTATGAGCAACAGTTTTGTACTTGGAGTCGCAATGATTACCTTGTTACTTATCAGCTCAATTTCCTATTTCTTATCACTATTCATCCACCACGCCACCAGCGCAGAGCAACTCGTTGCCGCCATCTCTTCAGGGATGATGTTTGGCTTAGGAATCGCAATTTGGGCGTTCTACTTCCGACGACAACCAGGAACTTCATTATGGCTTCCACGTAATTTTGCGGAATATTTAAACAAGCGCACCAAAAAAACCAAAAATTCCATAGAAAGCTTTGCTCTGGGAATAATTAGCGTTATTGCAGAAATTATTTTTATCATCGCGCCAATTATCGCCGCTAGCCTGGCTATTATCACCCTACCAAACCCTTTCTTGCAAATCATCAGCATAGCAATCTACGTCATCGTGTCCACACTGCCGTTGTTTGTCGTTATCATCTTAATCGGTAGCGGGCGCAGCATCTCTAATTTACAACGTTGGCGGGAAGATCATAAGAGATTTTTGCAATTCGCCAGCGGTGGTAGCTTATTAATTTTGGCAGCGTTCCTATTCGTCGACCGCGTTATTGGCGTCATCAGCTACGGAGGCAATTTATGGTAAAGCCAGGTCAAATTGACGTTATCAAACAAGGAAAACGACCGCCAGAGGAGTTCAGCCCAGACAAGCTCCACAATTCCATAATTGCCACTTGCCTAAGCGTTCGTACGCCAGAAGGTCAAGCTCAAGATATCGCAAAGACCGTCACTCTGGGCGTTATGAATTGGTGTGAAACTCACCCAGAAATAACCTCTGCCGATATCCGCCGCCAAGCACAACGCATTATAAAAACTCTACATCCTGACGCAGCCTATTTATATAAAAATTATAAAACCATAATTTAGGAGATTTGATGTCGCAAAAACCAACTTTTGACTATGACTATATCGTAATTGGTAGCGGCGCTGGCGGTTCGCCCGCAGCCAGCATACTAGCAAGTGCCGGAAAAAAAGTTGCTGTTGTAGAAAAATCAACATTCGGCGGGGAATCACCAAACTGGGGAGATGTACCAACTGGATTCTTAACTCACGCTCTTAACGTTTATCAAACAGCCAAAGATGCTGCTAGGTTCGGGTTGCGTACCAACTCGGTTGGATACAACTACCCTTCTCTGCTCTCCTGGAAAGACAAAGTCGTGAAGAGAACTAGAGCTGGCGGCAATCGCTATTATTACGAAAAGCAAGGCATTAGTGTTTTTGCCGGCAATGCACATTTCTTGAGTCCGAATGAAATAGCCGTCAATCGCAGACACTTGTCCGCTCGCAAATTTCTCATTGCAACTGGATCTGATTGGCAAATTCCAGAAATACCTGGATTAAACGCCGTTTCTTACTACACTCCAAAGACTATTTTTAGCTTGAAGCGCCCACCAAAAACCATGTTCATTGTTGGCGCGGGAGCTACGGCGCTAGAATTGGCGCACATCTTCTCCACCCTGGGAACAAAAGTTTACGTAGCAGAGAAATCGTCCAGAATATTATCAACATTTGACCCAGAAGTCAGCACTTTAATTACGAATGATGCAAAAAATCGCAACATTTCAATATTAACTCGCACTAAGATTATCGCTATACAAAAATCGTCTATACAAAAGCGCGTCACCTTTCTGCAAGGGCGAATAGAAAAATCTGTACGCGTTGATGAGATTCTAATTGCCGACCAACAATTGCCCGCGACAGATTTAGGCTTAGAAAACGCCGGCGTAAAATACACCGAAAATGGCATTTTGGTTAATTCTTTCCTGCAAACTTCCGCTCGACATATTTTTGCCGCGGGAAATGCGACCGACGCCAATATCCAAACCCACACAGCTTTAGCGCAGAGTCGTATTGCGGCTCATAATTTGCTACATAATAATAAGATTAAATTCAATGATTCCCCACGCCTACAAGTTGCATTTACTCAGCCAGAAATAGCTCAAATTGGAATGAATGAATACGATTGTAAGGTGAAAGGAATAAGCGCAAAAATAGCAATTGTTCCGCTCACCACTACCGTACGCAGTAATATTACCGACCAGCGAATAGGTTTTGTGAAATTGATCGTTGATAAGAAACGAGTTGTCGTAGGCGGAACGATCGTCGGACCGCACGCTAGCGATATGGCAGCCGAGCTGGCCCTGGCCGTTCGACATAAAATTACCAGCGAAGAACTAGCATCCACTCCGCATTGTTTTACTTCTTGGTCAGAAGCCGTGCGAATTGCCGCTGGAAAACTTCTATAATTACCTCTGATGCGCTATAATAAGTCTCACGGGGGCGTAGCTCAGGGGTTAGAGCAGTCGGCTCATAACCGATTGGTCGCTGGTTCGATCCCAGCCGCCCCCACCACAGTCTGAATTTGAATTTGATAATCATAAGATGAATATTTTTACCATTCCTGCTACAATATTATGTGGTAGATATTAAATTTGCAAAAATGAACAAATTAAAACTCAAACGATTAATTTACAGAATACAGCACGACTATTTGACTCTAAATAATATCGTTATTGCTGCTGCGATTTTAATTGCTATGAGTTGGGCATGGGGGTCCATTGAATCAATGCAAAAAAACTACGAGCTGCAGCGTTCTATTGATAACAAACGCCAGCAAGTGGAAATAGAAAAGTTGCAAGTCGCCCTGCTAGAATACGAGTCTAAATATTATCAAAGCGAAGAGTATCAAGAATTGACCATTAGACAGCGCACAGGAAAAGGTCTACCTGGCGAAAAACAGCTCATCACCCAATCTTTCGAAAGCGCCACGCCTGCCCAAAAACTTGCGTCGAGCGCGAAGCGAACGGATAGCAATTTCCAGCAATGGATGAACTTTCTATTTGGCGGTAATAGTCATAAACACTAAGGTGTTGCAATTATTACGCTAAGCTGATATCATAATTATGTATCGCGGGGTAGAGCAGCCTGGTAGCTCGTTTGGCTCATAACCAAAAGGTCGTAGGTTCAAATCCTACCCCCGCCACCAAGAAAGACTTTTCAAGCTCTGAAAGGTCTTTTTTGTTTGTAGCTAATCTATAAAGTACGCTGATTTCAGGAGTGTAAACATTTTCGTTTTCATCAACCCAGAATCCAGCAGGAATTAGCAATTGTTTACACTGTAGCAGCTTTAATAAAATTTTATTCACCAAGACATAGCAACGCAAGGATATGTAGTTGCTCACGACTCAATGCATCACTATGATATTTCTTTAGATATGCTAGATGTTTTTTGCGTTGGGCAGGATTTAGCCTCTTAAAATCATTTAGTACTGTTTGCCACGCTTCTTCGTCATCTCGTTTTTCGTTGTCTTTCTTGATTGTCTAGCAAATGTTTGAAATGAGCTACTTCCATTTGCGCCAAGAAACCCTCCACTTTATCATCTGGAACAGTATCAAGTTCTTGCTTTGCCTTTAATAACCCTTCGCTTCCTCCATACGCTTGCACTATATCACATATAAAATCAAGCTCCTCATTCGTATAGTCCGTGACGTTTAATGCCACCGCTCGCTTAACGATGGAATCTTTTAACATACTTCTTGAATCGTTTATTCTATCATTTGTCTTTTTCTGCTCCTCCTCCTTTTTCTTATCCTCGGAGCGTGTAATAAAATATCCTACGATAGCAATAAATATTCCAAATGCGATTGCTGATTGCATTGAGCACCTTTCTTTATTTTGGTGTCAAATAAAAAAACGACACCGTACTAGGTGTCTAAGCCATTTATCCACACTCAAGCCCTAAAGCCTAAATGTTTTGCACGGTGCCGTTTTTAAGGCTTTCCGTGCAATAAAGCACTCAAGCTTGAGCATGATTAATGACTTAGACTATTCAATTATACAACAATCCAAGCACAAAAAGTATCAGTACCTAGCATGACTTATTTTGACAAAAGATGATTCTAGGTTTTATCGCTCAAGGCGAGATAACTCTGCTTCAAGCCTACGAGATTCTTCGTCAAGGCGAGCCTGAGCAGAGTCTTTATCGTCATAGAACTCTGATTTTGTTTCAGCATAATTTCCCAAACCGAAGGGTTTATAATAGATAACTTGATATCGCTTATCATCTAGCTCCCACAGCTCAAGCGAGGTGTATAGGTCGTGCTTTATTGCTCCACTTAGCCCTAGCTTATGCCGTAAATACCATTCGCTAATAAGCGTTCCTTTGGGAATGTTTGAGTGATAGTTAGCTCCTTCTTTGGCGACTTTACCGTTCTCAATAAGCGCCACTAGGAATATTCCTTTCTCATTTGGGTTAATATCCTTGTAGCTAAACTCTTTTGTGGCTATTAGTTGCTGAGCGGTTTCTAGTGTTGTTTCGTTCATATAGTCATTCTCCTCATGATTATATTAAGTTACATCTTCCTCAAACCGTGTATACAGGACAGGACAGTCCTCCATTGCAGCTAGTTTATCTGCTAGTTCAATAATATCATTCCCTTGATAAACATCACGCCGCCATTCGTTCGGTATTGCATTAAGTCCATAGTATGCACCAGCTAATTGCCCGTACACCGCCATGATCGTATCAACGTCGCCGCCCAGACACATAACTGCCAACATTCCATCCTCAAATGTGTCATAGTTCATAAAGCCCCATAAAGCTATCTGGAGTGTGTATACGACATACCCGGGCTTATTCTTGAGCTTATCCGTCTCAACTCTCTCTTTTAGCTTGTTCAGCAGCTGGTCGTAGTGTGCGCCGGTACTATACTTACTAACATCTATAATATCTGCTTTGTTTTTTAGATGGGTAGCGTTATGTAGTATGGCAGCAAATACTTCAGCAGCAGCTTCAGCCTCATAGGAGTAATGCGTTTCTCTAGCGGAAACTTGAGCAAGCCGTATCACGTCACGGATATCTCGTTTGCCGTAGGCAGCTATCACGACTGGTGCGAGGCGCATTACGACACCGTTGCCAGCACCATCGCTCCGATTCATCGTTCTGTGAAAAATAGCGTAACCGCTAGCGTACATATCCAGCATGATAAGCGTTTGCATATCAATGCCCTCGCCATAGTCAAAATACGAGCGGTAGCCCTCTGATTGCCATTTGCAATACTTATCCATAACGTTCCAAGAATCATAGCCACCACACTCTAGCAAGCTATCTGCTAAACATAATGCCATAGAAGTGTCGTCTGTCCAGACACCACGAGGAAAGTGTGCTTCATCGTGCATATGACGTAATTCTTCTTTGCGAGCGACAATCTCATCACTTGTGTAGCCGTGTTCGATAGGCGCACCGAGGGCGTCGCCAATAGCTAAGCCGAGTAACATACCCTGGAGCTGTGCTTGAGAGTTTTTCTTCATTATTTTGATTATATCGTCAATCTCCTAAATAAGCGACCTCAATTAGCCCTTTGTGGCAATCTTAGTCTAACCTAACCACGACATTTAATGCTGATTTATGAATTTATCAGGCTGGATAACGTAAAAAGTAGTCAAGAGGATAATTTATTGATATTAACACATTCTGTTACGATATACTTTAATGGTGTTGGGCATCTTTATTGAAGAGGTGGTCGCCTCTATTAAGCGTCTTCAGCTCAGAATCTCGCTACAGATATGGTTCCAATGTAGATGCACTTGGGCCACCAAGGAAAATCCCTCTTCGTTCAGAAGGTGGCTTTTTCTTTACGCATCATTATCTATGCAACCCTTATTCCAGCCCGAACGTTTCTTGCCCGCTTTAGTCAGAGATGTAGCCGTGCGAACCCTTTTATAATCAATAACTTTATTTAGGACAGCTCCCCCTAATTTACCATACAGTTCACAATCAAGCTTAAGTGGACATGCTTCACAAGCATTTATAGCAAGCCTGCCAACTTCAGAAATATCACTACCCCTGTTTTTTTCTACGCGACGAGCTCGATCATAGTCGCCACGACCTCTATGACATTCGGCAAAGCCAGCACGACGACGAATACTGCCGAAAAGATCACACATCTCAACTATAATTCTATTTCTCTTCGTAAAACCTTCATCACTATAACTATTCGCATCAGGAACAAAATCTTCACCCAAACAATCCAACGGCACAACATTACCGTCCGGATCAACAACATCAATAATGTCCGCTCCGTTCGGTCTAGCAAGTGTCAACACTTCAACAACCGTCCTCGACTTCATATAGTAGCTATTATACCACAATATCCACAAATAATCAACCTAACAAAAAACTCCCCTGATTTTTACAGAGGAGTTATGGCACCTGTTTGTTTGGTTATACTATATCACCAAACACGCTTATGGTGCAAGCAAAGGACTATTTTTTCTTAGAAATTGTCAAAAAGCCGTTGCGTGGGTTTTCTTTCACAATACGATCTTCTGGTAGATCACATGGTGTACCCTTTTCATTCTTCTCAACCTTAGCGAAGAAGTAAATAGTTTGAGTCTTGCCACCGCGCAAAGTTACGTCAGTCTTATGCAAGTAATATGTGATGCCCTTTGAGTTGGTATGTTTATAAGCCATTTGGTTATATACCTCCTATTAATGATATACCTATATAGATTACTATCTCTATATCACCCCTGTCAAGCTAAAAAAGCTTATTTCGTCGTCTAAGCATCAACTTTAACACCCCCAGAACAACCAACCTTATCACAATAATCATGGCAATAAATATAGTCACCAAAAGAGACCACCCCGCATAATCAGCTGACCATATCGGCGAGACGAAGGTGTGATAATATGGTTCGGTTGAAGGCGCTTCAAACTGCAAATTAGTGGCTTTCGCGGCAGGATATTTCGCCCACTCCTCGTTAATACAATTAATATATCTCGGATCCGCCTGCGTCGTAAATCGGCCGTAACCGCCTTGCTGCGCCCTAGCGTCACAGACAGCCCTAACTTTCGACACAGTATCATTGTTAGACTGATTTTTGATCTCTTCTTCAAACTCTTTCAGCTTCCGATCATACATTCGTTTATACGTATGATCTAGCGCAATTCTACCTGGATCTGCATTCATATGAGTCGACACGTAACGCTGCAGATCATAAAGTCGCTGCTGAAGATTAACTATATCCCCAGCCTTATCCGCATTTTCTACAGATTCTCGTCGCTCAACCATGCCAACATTATTTAGCCTCAAAAAAGTTGCCGAAATAAAACCAGACATAATCAGTAAAATAACCAACTGCCAAGTCTTAATCTGACTGAGCCGCTTAATTCTGAACTTGGTTTTCTTCTTATCTATAGCCATCCCACCACTTTCTCTATGATTTTAGTATAGCAAATTATCCCAATAACGTGAATATTGCTACCGTTGCGGTGGTATAATATTTGTATGCGAATTTATTTTTCAGGAATTGGCGGCGTTGGTATCGGACCACTGAGTAGAATTGCTTTAGAGGCTGGATATGACGTTTGCGGCTCCGACAAATCACCAAGTCTAATCACAAATGAATTAGAATCAGCCGGAATTCCTATTTCTTTTGATCAATCTGGCGCGTTCCTGCAATCAGAACACGATAAATCACCATTTGACTGGTTTATTTACACCGCTGCTTTACCGGAAAATCACCCAGAACTAGTCTTGGCGCGAAAATTAGGCATAAAAACCAGCAAGCGCGACGAATTATTAGCGCAAATAATCGCCGATAAAAACCTGAAACTTATCGCGGTCGCTGGTACGCACGGAAAAACCACAACAACAAGTATGCTAGTTTGGGCAATGAAACAACTACAAATTCCCGTCAGCTACTCAGTAGGCTCGACCTTAAGCTTTGGGTCAAGTGGCACGTTTGATAAAAATAGCCAATTTTTCGTATACGAGTGTGATGAATTTGACCGCAACTTTTTGCATTTTTCTCCAGAAATCAGCCTTATCACATCTGTTGATTACGACCATCCAGACACATATCCAACAAAAGAATCCTATTTAGACGCCTTCCATGAATTCGGCGGAAAATCTAAAAAAGTTATCGCCTGGCGAGAAAATTCTTCCGTATTTGACGGAAAAAATCTAACAATCCTAGAGACCTCCAATTCAAACATCTCATTGCCCGGTGAACATAATCGAAAAAATGCTACCCTGGTAGTTGAAGCGCTAAGAAGCATAGGTGTCAATACGGAAGAATCTGAAATATATCAAGCAATAAATTCGTTCCCTGGCTCAGGACGACGTTTTGAAAAGCTCGCCGAAAATCTATATTCTGACTATGGTCACCACCCTGTTGAAATTCAAGCGACGCTACAAATGGCTAAGGAGCTGTCAGACAATGTAGTATTAGTTTATCAGCCACACCAGAACGTTCGTCAACATGAAATAATTGACCAGTATACTGACAATATTTTCCGTGATGCCAATGAAATTTACTGGCTGCCGACTTACTTAACTAGAGAAAATCCAGATTTACCAACCCTGACACCACAACAACTCGCCAAAAATATTAACAGAGAAAAAGTTCATTTCGCCGAATTAGACGATAAGTTATGGCAAGAAATAACCACAGCAAGAAACTCCGGAAAGCTTGTCCTATGTATGGGCGCTGGTACGATTGACGGATGGATTCGCGAACGATTATCTAAAAACTAGCGATCATCTCCGCTACCGTGAATCTTGCCGCGACTCTGACGACTAAGCAGTTTGTCGTTGTTTCTGCGAGCCACTTCTTCCAGACTACAGTCAAGCAAATGAGCCACAGAATTAACATACCACAAAACATCACCGAGTTCTTTTATTATCGCATCCCGATCGTCTTCTGAAATTTTTCCATTTTTATCACGTAAGATTTTCTTAAATTTCTCCATAATCTCGCCAGATTCACCACTCAACCCCAAAACCTGAGCCATTAATCTCGCATCAACGTCACCATATTTATGAGAATCTTTATCTGTTAATGTAGAAATTGCTTTTGTCGAATAATCATTAAATTGCATAATATTCCTTTCGTTTATTAGCGCACGGCTCTTACAAAATTAATAGACTTCCCTTCGTCGATCCACCTCTGCTCATAAGTCGTCATTATTTTATACTCGTCACTTAGCGCGGATTCATGAAGATCAAAACTCAACTCTTTAATTTGCCACTTTTCTGCCACTAACTGCTCCAAGCTCCAGCAGAAAAAATTGTGATCGTCGTGTTTGATTAGTAGAGATCCGTCCGATTTTAGCAATGAAAAATACTTCTTCAAAAAATTAGGATGAGTCAAGCGACGTCCAGCACTATGTTTCCTTGGAAACGGATCAGGAAATGTTACCCAAATTTGCTCCAAAGAATTCTGCTCTACTAATTGGTCTATTTGGTCAGCCCGCGCTCGAACAAAAAACACATTCTCCAGCCTCTTTTCTTCAGCAATTTTCGCGCCCTTTTGCAATCGATCACCTTTCACGTCAATTGCTAAAAACGTCTTTTCAGGATGACGCAATGCAAGCTCCACGCTGAATAGTCCAGTTCCAGCACCGATTTCCAAATAATCGACGTCCCGTTTTATCCACTCGTCAAACTCAAAACATAGAGGTGAATTGTGGAATAAAGCGAATTTATACTTCTTACGTTTTCTGGTGATAATAAATTGATTCGGATCGACAAAACTCATATTTTCTATTATACTAAATCAATAATGGATAAGCTTATAAAACAGTTTTTAGATTCTTCTACGTTAGGTCAATGGCTACATGGCAATAACCTTGGCTGGTTAATTAGTGAGCGCATTATCGACACAGTCAGCATTATTATCGGCTCTGTCTTTGTTTATTTTCTGGGGAAATATTTATTATCTTGGACTATACATTATTCTATACGCTCCACCGCTAAACATCGTTCCTGGCACCGTAAAGACATAGAAAAGCGCGAAAAAACACTCGTCCAATTAACCCGAAGTTTCTGGCGAATCATAATAATTTTCTATGTCGCCGCAATTGTCGCCAATAAGCTATTTCTATTTGATTTATCGCCCCTATTCGCTAGTGCTGGCATAATCGGTGTGGCATTAGGATTTGGCGCCCAATCCCTCGTTAAAGATTTTCTGTCTGGTATATTCATAATTGCTGAAAATGAATATCGTGTTGGCGACGTTGTTGACGTTATGGGTGCTGTCGGTACAGTTGAAAGAATGGGCACTCGCACCACTGTTATACGTGATTCTGAAGGCAACGTTCACTATATACCAAACGGAACAATTCAACACGTCATCAATAAAACTATGGGCTATAGTATGTCGCGCTTTAGTATTTATATCGACCCAAGTTCTGACATTTCTGCAGTTACAGACATCATTAACGCTACTGGTCAAGAATTAGCTAAAGAAAAAGCTTGGCAAAAGAAAATTATCGATCCACCTAAGTTTGTTTCAGTCGGCG
>CAUTQX010000025.1:0-11375 GCA_963540705.1 uncultured Candidatus Saccharibacteria bacterium | reverse complement strand
GAATTTGAATTAGAATGCACGACAGTGTGGGCGTTCCCGCGTCGTGGCAACTGGGCAACGCACAAATCCGACTGGCGCGGCAATTGGTCGCCTGAAGTTGCGCGCAATCTTATTTTGCGCTACTCAAAAGAGGGTGATATACTGCTTGATCCAATGATCGGTGGCGGCACAACTGCAATAGAGGCAAAAATACTCAACCGTCATATTATCTGCTCTGACGTTAACGATAAAGCCCTTGAGCGCACAAAAGCCTCGCTGGATTTTGAAGTAAAAAATGATGCGTGGCAAAAAATCGTAAAGCGCGACGCGCGCGATTTGAGTAAAACAAAAGATGAGAGTATTGATTTTATCTTAACCCACCCTCCGTATGCCGACATTATCAAATATAGCGATGGCGAACTTGACAATGACTTGTCCAATATTCACGATATTGACAAATTTGCCAATGAAATGGAAAAAGTTGCTCGCGAATTGTTCAGGGTTCTTAAAAAAGGAAAATACTGTGCTATTTTGATTGGCGACACACGTCGCAATAAAATGTATCAGCCTATGGCGTATAAAGTTATGGATAGGTTTTTGCGAGCCGGCTTTCAGCTAAAAGAAGATATAATTAAACGACAATTTAACTGCAAGGCGACTGGATTTTGGGTTAAAAAATCACAAGAGAGTAATTTCTTGCTTATTATGCACGAGCATTTGTTCGTGTTTCAAAAAACATAAACATTTTACAAAATACTATTGCTTGCATTGCAAATATCCTCCTCGACAACTATTATAATATTATAAAGACCGGAGAAAAACTGTGAGATGAACCCTTGGGAACAGAAATTTGACGAAACACAAATGGCGGCGCATATACAGTCGTTAAACGACAAACTCGCCACATATAATGAGGCGGCTTTATCTGTAGAAAATAGGTCGCACCTTAATCGCATCAAGGCTGTTAATGAACAGCTGAATATTGTTTGCGAGAATACACCCACTGAGCTCATGAATATGAATGCAGCAACTAGTATTGCATCAAACTTATCAAATATCTCTTCTTACCTTGATAGCTGGATGTCGACAAAAAACTCTACCTACCTAAACGTCTATGCATTTAACGAAACAAACTCAATTATTCAGTCTATAAGTGCGCTCTCGCCAACAATTAACCTGCCAGAAGCTCGTGCTGCAATAACAAGTATCAGACGGTCTGCCGGACAACAAAAGCGAATTGTTGAGAAAATCACTCAGACAATTAAGGATAAAGGTTCGCTTGCGGATGCAACGATTGACGAGAAAATATCCGAAGCAAAAGGGGCTATAAACAATGATATTGCTGTGGTTAGAAAAAGACTAGAGAGCATCGCAACCGAAAGCGAAGAACTATCAGAGCAACTTGAAACAGTTAAAGCGGCTGCAAATAAGCTAGCGACAGAACAAACTGCCGCATTTAACACTGCTCAAACAGAACGATCAAAAGAATTCACAGACCTCATTTCGCTGAAGCAAGGTGAGCTTGATGTGGCGCTTGATAAGCTAGCGAAAAAAGCAGACGAGAAGTCCGACATGATTAACAAGGCTGCCGAAAAAGACGCACAGGCAACATTAGACGCAAAGAATCGGGCAGAAAAACTACTTGGCATAGTAAGCCAAGATGCACTTATTAGCGACTACTCAAAGAATGCAAGACGCGAGTGGATATCGTCTCTTGTATGGCAAATCGTTGCTGCGCTATCTATTATCTTTACGGCAATCCTTGCACATAAAGCAACGGGTGAGATGGTTTGGCAAAAACTCATCGCTCGGCTCTCTGTAGTTGCTGCATCTGGTGGATTGGCTACCTATGCCGCAAAACAAGCAGCGGAGCATCGCCAAGCACAACGACAATCAGAGCATATGGCGCTACAATTTAGTGCAGTACGTCCCTATCTAGAAGACGTTACTGATAAGGAGCAGCGCGACGCGCTACTCATCAAGCTAGCCGACAAGTTCTTTAGCGAAAAGAAAATAGAACAACCCAAAAAGAAAGCTACCAAGGATAAAGGAGAAGAGTTTGTTTCTGCGAATGACTTGTTGAACTTCATTACAGCTCTAATAAAGCGACCTTGATTTTATCGCTAGGCTTTACGGGCGATTTTTTAGACAAGGAAGGACTATAGTATTGACTTTTATAAGCATATGTGCTATTATATGAACATGTTTGAATTTACAAAATCTATTCTGACGTTATGGAATAGCGAAAAAAACCAAAGATTAAAACTACAATACGCTTATATTATGCTGGCTATAATCGGACTAGCCGTGGCGGGATTATTAACATTATTTAACGCCTCGTCAGCGCACTTGGCGGCGTCAGCTTCAGGAATATTGTTCGTTACTTTTCTAGTCAATAGCATAGCGTGGGGAATAATAGAAGCATTTGTCACGCCAAAACTGCCAAAAGAAGCCAGCGCGACAGCCAAAAAATCCACTCATAAGAAATAAACTCGGTTGATTAAACACGGCTTAATATGCTAAAATTAAGCCTGTTACGCCGCGATAGCTCAGTTGGTAGAGCGACGCCATGGTAAGGCGTAGGTCTCGGGTTCAAGTCCCGATCGTGGCTCCATATGAAACACGGATTCGCAGAAATGCGGATCTTTTTCATCGATCAGACGCCATAGATATATTTAGTATAGACGAAAAATCAATGAAATATCGCATATGGTACTAGCATTTTCACTTCACCCATGCTATAATTATCCAAGACGTTTTATAAAATCTAACGAGTAAAGAGATGGCAAAGAAGAATACGAAACGAAAGCTGATTGGTTTGGTGAGTAACTTGAGCAACCACCGAACTTACTATACTACCGTTAACACCCAAAACCGCACCACAAAAGGTCAGGGTAAATTGACACTACGTAAGTACGATCCAATTGCAAAGCAACACGCAACTTACACCGAGACTAAGAAGAACCTTGGTCGTAACGAAGTTAAGGCACGTAAAAGCTAATTTAACAGGACTACACGGAAACTCCCTCGCATTCAGAGGGAGTTTTTATTTGAGGAGAAGACTCAATTACTTTCTCAGGCGGGAACGCATGTCGCGGATAGCGTTCATATAGTAAAGGAAAGCGTCGTACGGCGAATCGTAAGGGCTAAAATAAGCGTGAACGTCGCCGTCGGTGAAATTCTTCGTTCCCATGTAATAGAAATGATCTGAAGTTTGCAATTTTCGCCAATCGCTAATCAGTCCTTCATCCTTACTATTCAAAATCTCACCCTCTAGATTATAAATATACCGTAGAACCTCTTTTTGTAAGCTATTGCCATTCCAAGCCGTCAAATCCCGCTCGGCATCCGCCCAAGTTACCGGCGATGGCATACTTATTTCGCCAGCAGGCGCGTTAACCGCCAACGCCTCACTGACAGTGTAGAAAGTATTCGATTCGCCACTCAGCCATTGACCGACAAAATCTTCGAAAAATCCAAAAATCCCAGATTCCGCCCATTGATGTTCGCCGAAAGTCTCATAATCCATAAACAAGTTAAGCAGCGGTGCGTAGCGAACAGAGTCCTCCACCCAAGTATTAAACTTATCTGCCGTCAATGGCCACTCATTCCATTTTCGATCACTAAACCTAAACGCCAAATCGTCGCTCAATCGATAATTCTTAAGTAACAAGCCAATATTCTTCGTACCTCTCGGGCGATATACATAATTTGGACTGCGCCAATTGAGAATAGGATCCCAGCCCTCGGCAAGCACACCCTTAAAGCCATATTGTTCAGCCCATTTTGCCAAGTCGTCGCTATACGCCAACTCCGTATTGGCCAAAACTCGCGTTTCCGCGCCGAAAATCTCACGAATCTTCCAGCGATGAAGTTCGATTTGCTCCTCAAATTCCTTACGCGAATAGAAAAACGCCAAACTGTGGTGATAAGGACTTGATAAAATCTCCACTTGGCCAGTTTTTACCAGGCGCTTGAAACTCTCCAAAACCTCAGGATTAAACTGGGCGGCTTGCTCTAAAAACGTTCCGCTAAAACTCAGTGAAATCTTAAAATCAGGATATTTTTTTAACAATTTCTCAAGTAGAGCATTCATCGGCAAATACGACTTTTCTGCAACTTTTTGGAATATTTTTTGATTGTCCTGATCTGGATTTTGACCGCCAGAAAAATAATTGTGTTTCCAAGCCACGTCAAATATGCTATATTCGCGTATTCGCCACGGTTGGTGCACGTGTAGGTATAAAACTATTCCTTTATTTTTGTTCATGTTAGCGCTCCTTTATACAGTTTCAGGCATTTTCTAGCGGCGTCTTGCCAGGAAATTCTCGCGTATTCATTCTTGACATTTTTCTTCAAAGATTTCTGCAAGGCAGGCGACTCGGCAATATTAACAATTTCATCCGCCAATTTATTCACATCCCAATAGTCAAACCGCATAATGTTGTTCAGAACCTCGCCGACGCCAGATTGACGGCTGATAAGTAACGCCGTGTTATGATGCGCCGCCTCTAAAGCAGTTAAGCCAAACGGTTCAGAAACCGAACTCATCACAAAAACATCAATCAAATAGTAGATATCTCGCCACTGTTTTCCACGCACAAAGCCCGTAAAAATCATCTTATCGCCAATTCCTAAGTCCGCCGCCAGTTCAATCAGCTCGTCTCTTTGCTCGCCATTCCCAGATAAAACAAAAACAATCTTCTCATATTTTTCAAGCGCCTTCGCTGCGGCTCGCACAAAATACGTCAAACCTTTCTGAACCGTGAGTCGCGTCAACGCGCCAACAACCGTATATCCATCCTTCTTCAACTCCTCCAAATACCTGTAAGTACTGGCGTCATATTCATGCGGCGGCAAATCAGCCAAATCAATCGCGTTATAAACCACCTCAATTTTCTCTGGCGGGATGTGATAATTCTTAACAATTATCTCCTTCGTAATTTCACTAACGGCAATTATCCGATCGGCCATCAATAAACCTTGTTGCTCGATTTCGTGAACCAGAGGATTTCCGGACTGCTCGCCAGAACGGTCAAATTCCGTCGCGTGAACATGAACGATCAACGGTGCGCCTGTCATTTCCTTAGCAATTATTCCAGCTTCCATCGTCAACCAATCATGCGCGTGAATTGCATCGGGCTGATGATTTTTCACAAATTTCCGAACATATTTACCGTAACGTCTCTGCACGGCACGCATCGGCGAAAGTCCGCACTCATCCTCAGCATTTTCACGATCTTCCTCTGAGCCGTTATTATACGCACCCAAATCGTGATAATTTGGCGGTAAAGGAGTGGCTGACTAGATATTCATGTAGTCAATTCCAGGATGCTTGGCGGTGTAGGGAATAATAAAGTCGATATCAACACCCTCCGAAGCGAGCGCCTTCGACATCTGATAGCAAGCAACACCAAGTCCGCCACTATTGTGCGGAGGAAGTTCCCACCCAAGCATTAAAATTTTCATCTCTGAGTTAATTGTAGAACTACGCTTATGTTTTTTCAAGGGGTTTTGGGATCTTTTTCACGAGTTTTTTATTTTTCACAATTTTAACATTTGCGACAAGCCTAATTCGTGATAAAATAGTTGCTATAGGAGTGTAGCTCAGGTGGCTAGAGCACTGGTCTCCAAAACCAGGTGTCGGGGGTTCGAGTCCCTCCACTCCTGCCAAGATTCTCGCACGAAAGAGAATCTTTTTTATTAGTCAAAAATCTGCTATAATTTCTCAATATGAAACCTTTATCACCTTCACTTCCGCATATTATCGCCATGGTTGGTGCACCAGGTTCAGGGAAGACGCAATTCGCTGTAGAATTTGCGAAGATTTTCAATTCTCCAGTGGTAAGTTCTCGACAATTTGAAGTTTTTACGGACAACACAAAGACCATTTCTGATGCAACATTGTCACTCTTGGAAGAATTCTTGAAGACTAAGCAAACTGTGATTCTAGACGGGTCAACCGATCAGCGTACGAATCGCATGCGAATCAATCGTCTTGCCAGGGAATACGGATATAAAGTCCTATTTGTTTGGGTACAAACCGACCCTGCCACAGCCAAGCATCGCTGGATAAAGGCTTACGGCGGAAATGACGAATCTTTTGAGCGACGATTGAAACAGTTTTCAGCACCGCACAGCAGCGAATCTTACATCGTAATTAGCGGTCGCCACACCTTAAGCAGCCAAGCTCGCACTGTCCTTAAGCAAATCGGCGCCAGTCGTCCAGAAGCTCCGCGCCGCCCAATTGCCGGAAATCGCATTAACATAGGTTAGCTATGACAATTATTACCGACAGCGAATTCGGAGAAATTGTCGTAAAGAAACGCAGCTTAGCAAAAAGCGTTAGTTTAAAAATCGCGCCAGATGGACGAATACAGATTACAATGCCGACATACGCGCCGCTACTAGCAGCAAAGGCACTGATAAAAACTTCCCGAGAACAAATCCGCGAATTGGTTTCTCAATATCGCGATAAACTTTCTTACACCACAAATCGACAGATTGGCAAAAGCCATCATTTATTGATACAAACCACCGCGAAACCGTCTAGCGTAAAAATCGTCGGAACGCAGATATTGGCAGAAATCAACGAGGCGGAATCTGTCGAATCGGCCAAAAATCAACAGCTTATTCGCAGCAAAATTCTGGCAGCTCTCAGAAAAGAGGCCAAGTCGTATCTGCCGAGGCGATTGTCGTTTTTAGCGAAAGAACACGGCTTTTCTTTTGCTCGGAGTAAAATCACACACTCATCAAGTCGCTGGGGAAGTTGCTCCTCATCTGGAACGATCAGCTTGAATATCGGGATGATGAACTTACCATTTGAGCTAATTGATTACGTAATTATCCACGAATTGTGCCACACCAGGCATATGAATCACTCGACGGCATTTTGGAATGAGGTCTCCAGATTTGATCCGCAATATAAAATCCACCGCAACGAATTGAAAAAATATTCGCCATACATATAGAAACGCATATGCTTATGTTATACTTTAGCTATGTGGGCGCTAATTTTTCTATTGATCACTCTGAGTGTTGTTTTAGGTGTTATAGCTATTGTTTTACATAAAATATTGTCAGAAATTAGCAATAAGGACGATTGTAAAAACAACAAAAAAAGCCTCAGCGAACATCAAAGGATGATCACGCTTATCAATAATATTACCGACGCAATTCTCAGTACAGACGAACACGGAATTATCAATACATACAATTCGGCGGCGCTTAATTTGATTGACACGAACAGCGGAATTAACGGCGAGCATATCAGTCAGGTGCTGAACCTTGAAACGACAGATAAAAAGCCGATTGACATTTTCAAGGAGCTCACCAAGTCTTCTGCAATTCGCCAGCGCGACGACGTTCTGATGAAGATCGAAGATGGCGATTATATTCGCCTGGAAGTTACGCTTGCGCCAGTTCAGGGCGGCGACAAGATGACTCCTGACGGATACGTGCTTATTCTGCGCGACATTACGAAGACGAAGAGCCTCGAAGAGGAGCGTGATGAATTTATTAGCGTAGTTAGTCACGAATTACGCACACCAATTGCTATTGCTGAAGGCTCGCTGAGTAACGCCAAATTGCTGGTCGAGCGTAAAATGACTAGCAAAATTCCCGAAGCCATTGACGAATCTCATAAGCAAATTTTGTTCCTGGCGCGAATGATCAACGACCTGAGTACATTATCACGCGCCGAGCGAGGAGTAGCCGATGAAACGGAAATAATCGACGTTGCGGAGCTGGCTGCTCAGATAAATTCCGAATATTCACCTCAGGCGAGCGAAAAAGGCTTGGCTTTCAATTTGGATATTGGCGGGCAACTTGGTGTAGTTAAAGTTTCTCGTCTATACTTGGAAGAGATTCTTCAGAACTTCATCACCAATGCCATTCGATATACACAAAAA
The DNA here is from genome assembly GCA_963540705.1 of uncultured Candidatus Saccharibacteria bacterium. Taxonomy (GTDB): domain Bacteria; phylum Patescibacteriota; class Saccharimonadia; order Saccharimonadales; family Saccharimonadaceae; genus Nanosynbacter. The sequence goes on along the minus strand of CAUTQX010000025.1, from coordinate 3,486 downwards.
GGCTCCATAACTTTATCTATCAAGAAAAATAAATCTGGTGAAATTACCTTTAAGGTTATTGATACGGGAATTGGCATTAGCAAAGCCGACATGGCAAAAATTTTCGACAAGTTTTACCGCGCAGAAGACTATAGAACCCGCGAGACGAAAGGCACGGGATTAGGTCTATACGTTTCTGCTAAGTTGGCGAAGAAATTGGGATGTAAAATTGAGGTAGAAAGCCGATTAAACCACGGATCGACGTTCGGATTCAAGCTGAAAGAGTTTAAAAATAATGACAAATAATATTCGGTCAACTTGTTTTTTTGGACTGGATGAATTACAATAACTATTGACAGTCTGTGAAAACAGACTTTTTAAATTGGGAGAAAATATGGCACAGAAGGGCAAGACAAGCAGCAAAACTACGGTTCGTCGAATCAAGGCTACTGACGACGCGCCGAAAAAAGAAAAAGCTGTAGCGAAAAAAATCAATAAACCGACCAAAATCACCACAAAAGCGTCTAAAAAATCTGGCGAACGTGGCGGACTGATTGGATATTTCAAGGGCGCTTGGGAAGAGTTGAAGCTAGTTCGCTGGCCAACTCGCTCAGCCACTTGGGCGATGACGACAGCGGTTCTTATCTTCACCTTTGTGTTTGTCGTTCTAATTTTACTACTTGACGCCGCATTCAACTGGGGCTTTAACCAAATTTTGAAATAGAGGAGATATTATGAGTTCAAAACGATATGACGACAGTAAGCAATGGTACGCAATTCATACCTATTCTGGCTACGAAGAAAAAGTCGCTGAGTCAATCCGCCAGCGAATCAACGGCGTTGATATGGCTGATAAGATTTTTGACGTTATCGTGCCAAAGGAAAAACAGATCCAGATTCGCAACGGTAAACGTAAAATTGTTGAAGTTAAGATCTTCCAAGGCTATGTCTTAGTTGAGATGAAATTGACCGATGAAACTTGGTACATCATCCGCAACACGCCGGGCGTTACAGGATTTGTGGGTGCCGACACTACACCAACTCCAGTTTCTGAAAAAGAAATTGCAAAGATTAAGAAGCGAATGGGCGTTGAAGAGCCAAAGCATCAGATTGACTTTTCAGAAGGTGAAGTCGTTTCAATTATCGACGGTCCATTCAAGGGCTTTGATGGCGCGGTGAGCGAAATTGACGCATCTAAGGGCACTTTGAAGGTTATGGTCAGCATGTTTGGCCGTGACACTCCAGTCGAGCTGGACGCCCTGCAGGTTAAAAAAGTTTAGCTTGCAATTTTAAGCATTTTTCGATATAATATTCGAGTTACGCACTACAAACTATAAGGAAGAACTATGGCAAAGAAAATCATTGGTAATTTGAAATTACGCATTCCAGCCGGTCGAGCAACAGCAGGTCCTCCAGTAGGGTCAACGCTTGGTCAGTGGGGGCTAAACATGATGGACTTCATTAATCCATTCAACGACGCTACAAAAGACATGATGGGCAAGGATGTAATTGTTCACATTCAAGTTTACGAAGACCGAACATTTACTTGGAACTCACTTGGTCAGCCAGTTGACGATATGATTCGTGAGAAAGCTGGAATCCAAAAGGGTAGTGGCAAGCCACACTCAGACAAGGTCGGTAAGATTACTCGCGCACAATTGCAAGAAATCGCTGAGGCGAAAAAAGACCAATTGAACGCAATCGACATCGAAGGTGCAATGAAAGTTATCGCCGGATCAGCACGCTCAATGGGTGTTGAAGTCGTCGACTAATCTACGGAACTTTTAGTAAATAGCCCCGAACTTCTCGGGGTTATTTTATGGTAAGATGTAATAAATGATTGTGAAGAATATTTTAGATGACAGCGTAATCTCCGCGCTTAAAAATGGGCAATTGATAATTGCTAAAACTGATACGATTTACGGAATATTAGCCGCTGCCAATTCAGAAAAAGCCGTCGAGAGATTATACGAAGTTAAGCGGCGTACCTTGGATAAACCCGTTATTATTTTGGTTGCGAATATTGATGACATTCCTAATCTTGCGCCGTCGATCAAACACAAATATCAAGAAATCTCCAAAAATAGACCAACAACAATCATCACCAAAGTGAGTCCTGATTTTCTGCCGCATCTTCCTAGGAATGGTGGAACATTGGCATTCAGAGTCGTGCCAGAATCTCCATTGGCAGAATTAATTCGAGCCGTCGGTCTTTTGGTCGCGCCCAGTGCAAATCCATCAGGAGAAGAACCGGCAAAGAACGTCACCGAAGCAATAAATTACTTCCACGAATTAGTGCCGATTTATGTCGATTCTGGAGAAGTCACCGATACTCAACCGTCGCAAATTGTCCGAATCAACGAGGGCGGGGAAATTGAGTTTTTAAGAAGATAGTCCTCGAATAATTGTCAAAAAAATCGCCAAATAAAAAAGACTTCCTCTGAATTACAGGGAAGTCTTTTTGCGCGAGTTACTTCACAAACGGATGCGCAATTTCCAAATCTGGGCGCTTTTCCGCAATTCTCAGAAGCTCATTATATTTGGCAATTCGCTCCGAGCGCGACATCGAGCCGGTCTTAATTTGACCAGTGCCAAGTCCGACCGCCAGATGAGAAATCGTTACATCTTCAGTTTCACCAGACCGGTGGCTCATCACTGTATTCCAGCCAGCATTCTTCGCCATCAAAACAGCTTGGATCGTCTCAGTCAATGTACCAATTTGGTTTGGCTTAATTAAGATCGCATTGCCAGCCTTTTCTTCAATTCCGCGCTTTAATCGTTCAACATTCGTCACCAAAAGATCGTCGCCAACCAATTGCGCAAAATTGCCCAAATCAGCCGTCATTTTCTCCCAATCTTCCCAAGCTTCTTCATTCAATCCATCTTCAATCGAGAGAACAGGGACGCGTTCCAACAGGGCTTTATACGTGCGAATCATTTCGTCAGCCGACAGAATTCGGTGTTCAGTCGCTAAGTTATATTTACCGTCCTTATAAAGCTCGCTCGCCGCAACATCCAGCGCAAAACCAAAGTCCACGCCTAATTTATAGCCAGCCTGCTCGATGGCGCGAGATAGCAACAAAATAGGCTCCATATTACCATTCCTGACATGAGGTGCGTAGCCACCTTCATCGCCAACCGTTGTAGGATAGCCTTCGTCTTTCAAAATTTTTGCCAACGCGTGAAAAACTTCCGCGCTCATTCGAACTGCGTCCGCAAAAGTTGCCGCGCTGGTTGGAATAATCATATATTCCTGAAAATCAGTCGCACCCAACGCATGCTGACCGCCGTTCATCACGTTGATCATCGGCATCGGCAGACACATTGTAGGATTTCCAGCCAAGCTATTGACATATTGATACAACTCCACGCCACGCGACTTAGCAGCAGCTTTCGCTACAGCCAGCGACACAGCCAAAATAGCATTCGCACCCAAACGCGCCTTATTCGGCGTACCATCCAGACTCTTCATTTTTTCATCAATTGCGGCCTGGTCGAACGGATTAG
>CAUTQX010000024.1:0-11453 GCA_963540705.1 uncultured Candidatus Saccharibacteria bacterium | reverse complement strand
ACTTGCGGCTTGGTCGTGAACATTGTAGGATTTCCAATCAGGCTTAGGCGAATTGCCAAATCCCAGCATATCAATTGCTATAACTCGCGTGTCCTTTGGTAAATATGGCTCCAGCGGCGTCCATGTTTTCCAGGATGTGCCTAATCCATGAATAAGTAAAATCGTCGCTTTCGGTTTTTCCGGACGAGAAAAATAATGCACGTTCAATGCATATGGAATCCGTAACCAGCGATGGATAATCTTGTCCAACATATTTTTAGTATACTACGAAAATACTCCGCCTGCATGTGAAACGGAGTATTTTGTGATAGCCTTTTCTGTACTAACGCTTAGAGAATTGTTCGCGCTTACGAGCAGAACGAAGACCGTACTTCTTGCGCTCTTTCTCGCGTGGGTCACGCTTCAATAGTTCAGCCTTCTTCAGAACTGGACGTAGGTCGGCGTGAGCTGCAGTCAAAGCCTTTGCGATGCCAAGCTTGATAGCGTCAACTTGACCAGCTAAGCCGCCACCCTTAACTAGGATAGTAACGTCGAATTCTTTTTGCTTGCTGACAATTGCAAGTGGATCGGTTACTTCTGCTAGAAGAGTTTTGTTGCCATCCAGGTATTCAGCGGCAGGCTTGCCGTTGATTGTAATGGCGCCTTTTCCAGGAAGTAATCGAACGCTTGCTGAAGCACTTTTGCGTCGACCTAAGCCGTAGAAATAAGTATCAGCCATATTACTTCACCTCAACTTTCTCTGGTGTTTGTGCTGTGTGAGCGTGATCGCTGCCAGCAAAAATGCGTAGGCGCTTTAGGCGCTCTGCTTGCAATTTGTTCTTTGGCAACATACCTTTAACAGCTTCTTCAATAATTCGCTCTGGGTGGCGTTCGCGCATTTCTTTGAATTGCGTTTCCTTAATTCCACCTGGGAAACCACTGTGGCGATAGTAATACTTATCAGTTTCCTTGTATCCAGTAACGACTGTTTGCGCAGCATTGATAACAACTACGTAGTCGCCACCGTCAATATGAGGAGTGTAAGTTGGCTTGTATTTACCAGTCAAATGCTTAGCAATTTCTGTAGCCAAACGTCCAAGTGGTAATTCGCTAGCGTCAAACAATACCCAACGGCGAGAAACTTCAGATGGTTTTTGTGAATAAGTCTTCATCTTATTTTCCTTCCTTTGGCATTGGTTTAATATCGTCAACAAACTCGATGATCGCCATTTGAGCGCCGTCGCCGACTCGCAAACGTGTTCGTTCAACGCGAACGTGTCCGCTGGTTCGGCCACTCAGTTGTGGTGCGATTTCATCAACTAGTTTGTAAGCAGCGGCGCGTGTGCTTAATGCCGCAATCACCTGACGTCGGCTTGCTAGGTCGCCCTTTTTAGCCTTGGTGATGATTTTTTCAATGTGACGCTTTAGTTCCTTAGCCTTTGGCAAGGTGGTCTCGATTTTTCCGTACTCAACCAAGCTGGTAGCCAGACCTTTGAGTAGGGCTCGTCGCTGATCACGCTCGCGGCCGAACTTGCGCCCTTGATATCCGTGTCTATGCATAGTTAAAACTCCAACTCCGCCATCTTGTCACGTACTTCGTCTAGTGCCTTTGAACCGAAGCCTTTCAATTCTCGCAAATCTTGCTCAGTCAAAGTTACCAAATCGCGAATAGTGCGGATTTCATTGTTAATTAGCGCGTTCGTCGTGCGGGCGCTTAAGTTTAGTTCTTCGATTGGCATTGCTAGCTCTGACTCTTCGTCTTCCTTAGCTGCACCAAGTGCTGGTGCGCCAGTTACCATCGTATTGCCAGCCAAAGCTGTGTATTGATTGACGAGAATCGCTGCTGCTTCTTCGAACGCCTCACGAGGTGTGATTGTGCCGTTAGTTTCAATAGTGATTGCCAATTTGTCCAAGTTTGTCTCCTGGCCAACACGAGTTGAGTCGACTTTGTAGCGAACGCGTAGAACTGGTGAGTACATTGCGTCGATAGCAATCATGTCGCTATGCAAACGCTTTTCGCTTGACTCTTCAATTGTCTGATAACCGCAACCTGCCTCAACTACCAAATCCATAACCAAATGCTTGTTTGGGTCGTCGATTGTAGCAATTACTTGCTCTGGGTTAACAACTTCAACGTCAGCATTAGTTTTAATGTCAGCGGCAGTTACTTCGCCAGCGCCAGATTTCTCAATGCGCAGTTCAACTGGATCGTCAGTAAATACGCGTAGGTGAACGTTTTTCAAGTTCAACATAATGTCGACAACATCTTCTTTGATGCCTTCAACAGTAGTAAACTCGTGAGTTGCGCCCTCAATCCTGAAAGCTACAACTGCGCCACCGCGAACGCTTGACAACAAGACGCGTCGCAATGAGTTACCAAGAGTATTACCGTAGCCTGGGTGAAGTGGCTCGATTAGAAAAGTAGCACTGGTTGCTGAAATATCATCAATGCTCGCGAGTGCTGGATTGTAAATTGCTTTTGCCATAATTCTTCCCTAACCCTTCTTTTATCGTGAGTAATACTCAACAATTAATTGCTCGTTGATGTCAGCTTCTGCTTCCTCGCGCTTTGGTAAACCAGTTACTTCAATCTTCAGCTTCTTGCTATCAGCTTTTAGCCAGCTTAGTGGACCTTGGACTGAATTGTTGATTACATCGTCAATTCGTGTAAAGTACTCTGACTTGGTACTCTTTGGACGAACTGTAATGACATCGCCAGCTTTAACACGAATCGATGGAATATCGACGCGGCGGCCGTTCAATTCAAAGTGTCCGTGACTAACTAGTTGACGAGCTGCGCGGCGTGATACGGCAAATCCAGAACGGTAAACGACGTTATCCAATCGGCGCTCTAATAGCTTCAATAAGTTTTCGCCCGCCAAACCTTCTTGTGCGCGTGTTGCTTCGTTCATCAAGCGAGCAAACTGCTTCTCGACTAGACCATACAAGCGACGAACCTTCTGCTTTTCACGAAGCTGTGTAGCGTATAGACTTGGCTTATTCTGACGACCATGTGCGTGCTGACCTGGAATGCCAGATTTTTTCGCCAAAATTTTATGTGCTTTTGGATGAAGCGCATAACCTTCGCGGCGGCTTTGCTTGACAATTGGTGAATTATCTCGTGCCATAATTATGCCCTCCGTGCCTTTCGTGGACGAACACCACCGTGAGGCACGCCAGTTACGTCCTTAATGCTTTCTACTGAGATGTCGAAGGCGCTGACCGCACGAATAGCGGCGTCACGACCCAAGCCGACACCCTTCACGAAAACGTCAACAGACTTCAAGCCGTATTGAGATTTCGCAGCTTCAGCAGCTTTTTCAGCAGCAACCTGTGAAGCATAGGCTGTACCTTTTTTACTTCCACGGAAACCACATGCACCAGCTGATGAAGCAGTTAGCACGTTACCCTTCTTGTCGGAAAAAGTAACGATAGTATTGTTAAATGTTGCCTGAATATGCAGCTGACCAGCTGGGACTGATCGGCGCTGCTTCTTCTTAGTAGATTTTGCGTCTGCCATTTCTTAGTCCTTTCTTTAGGTCTTACTTGCTGCTTTTGGTTGTGTACCGCCCACGGCGATGGCGCGACCCTTGCGAGTTCGTGCATTCGTACGAGTCCGCTGTCCGCGTGTTGGCAGTCCTGCTTTGTGGCGAAGACCGCGATAGGCGTTGATATCCTTCAAGCGCTTAATATTATTTGCCACCAAGCGCTGGAGATCACCTTCAACGGTATATTCGCTGTCAATAATTTCGCGAATCTTGTTTTCTTCAGCCTCGGTGAGATCTTTCACCCGAGTGGTCGGCTCAATTTTAGCCGCCGCAAGGATGCTCGAAGCGTGCTTTGGCCCAATACCGTAAATATAGGTGAGCGCAATTTGCACCTGCTTCTCTGTTGGGATAACTACCCCAGCAATTCGAGCCATGCTTAACCCTGCCTTTGCTTGTTCTTAGGTTTTTTCTTGTTGATGATGTATAGTCGGCCTTTTCGACGGACTACCTTGTCACCTTTCTTGGGATCTTTGTCGATCTTCTTGACACTTGCACGAACTTTCATAAAGTGCTCTAGAATCTCCCTTCCCGAGTAAACCCGAGATTATAGTTAATATTTGACTACCGACCCTGTTGAGGTCGATCGTCACGTAGGCGGAAGCTGATTCGTCCCTTTGTAAGATCGTAAGGGGTCATCTCAACCTCAACCTTATCACCAGGCACCAGACGGATATAATGCTTGCGCATTCGTCCTGAAATGTGCGCGATGATACTATGGCCATTCTCCAGTTCCACCTTAAATTGAGTATTAGGCAGTGCTTCCACTACCTTTCCTACCATTTTGATGACTTCCTTTTGACTCGCCATAAGTTACAGTTGTCAATTATACAGTACTAAATACAGTTTGACAAGGGTTTTCGCCGTAAATTTAAGTGATATAATTGTGCTATCAAATTTAACATAAGGATTTTTATGGCAAGCAAGAAAAAACCAGCAAACTTTAAGGTTACAAAATCGAAGAATGAGATAATGACCGCGGTGCTAATCGGTCTGGTGACAGCTTTGATAGTGATAGTTATTGGTGTAATTTTATTACACGCCAATCAAACTTCCGACAAGACATCTCAAACAGCGGAAAAGGTTGATAACGGATCTGTGAACTTGGGGTCTCTAGGCTTCCGTATTGAAGGAGGTAAAGCGGTTACTCGCAACGATTCAGCCACACAAGAGATTCGCGATTTTCTGAAAGCAGACGTAAAAAAGTCGGGCTGTAAGGATAACAACGGAGTAACTGTGGTAATTGCCCATTCCCAAGATGAGAAACAATTGTTGCTGGGCTATGGTTGCGGCAATTCTGCGGCGCGAATGTTTGCAGTCAAGAAAGATGGCGAGTGGAAGACAATTTCCCCAACCAATCAATTTAACCTATTTGAAATTCCGAGTTGTAAGATGGTTGATGAAAATAACATTAGTAATGAAATTGCGCCAGTTTGCCAAAATGAGAAAAAAGTTGGCGACAATTTATCTTACGATTACAAAATACGATAATCCATTCACAAAAAATGATTCCCCGCTTTTCGGCGGGGATTTTTAATGTCAATTATTTTTTCTTAAACAAACGACGCTTCTTACTCTTCTTTTTGTCGCTATCAAGCAGCTCGTCTGGGTCAAAGTCGTCATATGTAACCATCAGCGCACGAGAGTTGACTTGTCGCAGGGTTTCAAGGGCAACTGATACGATAATCAAGATTCCAGTACCGCCGATTGACAAACGCAAACCTTGCAAGCCTGTCAAATTGTACGTGAGATATTCCGCAACGAATGGCAAAATAGCCACGATTCCTAGGACGATTGAGCCGAACAAAATCAAGCGATTGACAGTTCTCATAAGATACTTTTCAGTCTGAGCACCCGGACGCACGCCTTCAATAAATCCGCCCTGCTTCTGCAGATTCTCGGCAATTTCGTTAGCATTAAAGACGATTCCAGTGTAGAAATATGTAAAGGCAATAACCAAGATGAAGTATAGGGTTGGGTAGATAAATGCTTCTGCAGTACTGCCGGTGAATGAGCCCGCGTTTGGAGCTTGGAACCAAGTGATCAATTTGTTGGCGGTCGGTAGAAGATCGGCATTACCAGACGCTTTCATAACTTGACCAACAAATTGCGGCAAGCTTAGGAATGCAACCGCGAAGATGACCGGAATAACTCCCGCCGCAATCAATTTAACCGGCAAGATGCTCTTTACATCGCCGTAATTACTGTTTCCGTGAACGCGTTTTGCGTAGTTAATTGTAATGACGCGCTGAGCTTCGTTGATTTTAACTAGGAAGTAAAGGACGATGAGTCCGGCGATTGACATGATTAATATCGTCCAGAACATAACTGGGTTTACGGGAAGGGTGAACCAATTGAAGACGTTCAGGCTGCCAGATGAAGTGTCAAACAATGATGAGATTAATGACGCAAGCATTTGTGGCAATTGGCTGATGATACCAGCGAAGATTACGATAGAAATACCGTTGCCGATTCCTTGCTCAGTGATCAACTCACCGAGCCACATCAGAAGAACAGAGCCCGCTGTCATTGAAGTGGTTGAAACGATCCATTCCATCATTGTAGGGTCGGCTAATGTTGTACTACCGCCTTGAAGAACTGTTTGCCTTAAGATGAAGATGAAAGCGATTGACTGAACAATAGCAAGTGGCACAGTAATAACACGTGTCCATTGCTGAATTTTTCGACGCCCAGATTCACCATCTTTATGTAGCTCCTCGAGTTTCGGAATAGCTTTAGTTAGAAGCTGAATGATAATACTGGCGGTAATAAACGGACTAAGCCCGACCAATACCAGAGAGAAGCTCGACAACGCACCGCCAGATAGCAAGTTCAAAATTCCACCGAGGTCAGATTGTCCAAGCACCGACGAAATCGCGTTACGCAGTTGCGTTGGTTCTGCCAACGGCACTGGAATGTGCGCCAATAACCGATAGACAACGATTATTCCCACGACGATAAATAGTCGTTTTTGCATATCTTTATTTTTCAGCGAGCGGAAAATTATTCTCCAATTCATGTTTTAGCCCCTCATAGTCACTAACAATTCTTAACTCTGTTAATTATACATTACCTTAGCGGATATTTCCATACTAAAAACATAAAAGCGTATGCGTTATAATTGAGTCAATAACATAATGTAAATGAGGTATTATATGCAACAGCAGCCTGAAATCCCATCAACTCCACCAATTACGCCACCACCAAACCCAAAATTACCCCAAAATTATCCACCAAAGAAAAGTAAATTGTGGCTATGGGTTACACTGGCAATCGTGGGAGTGCTGGCGATAATCGGAATAGTGGTGGCAATTGTTCTTGTGTCAAACAAAACCGCGCCTTCAAAAGACGCTAATATTTCGCGTAAAGAGGCGACCAAGCCTAAGGATGAGAAGAAAAGCGAAGACAAAAAGCAGAATTTAGCTAAATCAAATTCAAAATGTTTAACGTCTGCTGATTTTCGAAAAGCTGGCTATGACTACATGAAAGACGGCTATTTTACGCTTAATAACGGTAAGTATAATTTTAAAAATGTTTTCTTCAATGCGGATTCGACGCAATATACATACGAAGGAATTGCCGTTGATGAACTAGCTAAACTGGGGTCGCTATATAAATCAAACAGCCAAAAAGAATTTTCAATTGAGCTGGTCGGTCAAACATACGAGAGCTCAAAGACAAGCGCTGGCACAAAATTAGCCATGGAGCGCGCCGATAAAGTCAAGCAAGAATTAGTCTCGCAAGGTTTTCCTGAGAATAAGATTATTATCTCTGATCCAAAAATCGCCAGCCACGACAGTAGCGATGACACCGCCGACAGAAACGTGACTATTTATCTAGTCGTGCCGCAAGAATGTAGCGAAAAATAGTCCAAAATATCAAAGCAAAAGAAAACCCCCTTCTCTATCGAAGGAGGTTTATCATTGACGAGAAAAATTATTTCTCTTCAGCTTCTTTCGCACTTTGACGTAGAGGTGTAGCTACTTTCTCAAATGAGCCACCAGCTTTTTCGATAGCGGCAACAACTGAAGCTGAGGCAGCTTGTACTTTCAAGTCAACCTTAGCCTTCAATTCACCACGAGCAATCACCTTAACCGTATGGAATGGAGTTGCAATGTAGCCTTCAGTAAACAACAAAGCATTGTCGACAGTTTTGCCATCAAATGCGTTCAAGTGATCCATGTACACAACTTGTGCTGGAGTTCGCAAGCTCTTGAATCCGCGAGCCTTTGGCACAGCTTGAGCTAGTGGACGCTGACCACCCTGGAACATTACGCGAAGCTTCTTACCTGTTCGGGCGTTCTGACCTTTAGTACCGCGACCAGCAGTTTTACCTTGACCAGCAGCAATACCGCGACCAACACGCTTTTTATTCTTGTTTGCTGAAACTTGGAGATCATTGTACTTCATTATTTAGCCTCCTTTTTAGCAACTTTTTTTACAGGTTGAGCGCTTAGCCATTGATCACGTGGGACTAATGACTTTAGAGCTTCAATAGTCGCGTAAGCAATATTAACCTTGTTGGTTGAGCCGAGAGACTTGGTCAATAGGTTACGGACACCTGTTACACCGATAATCTGACGAACCACACCACCAGCGATAATACCGGTACCAGGAGCGGCTGGCTTGATCAATACACGTGCGCCAGAGAATTTAACTTCGCTGTCGTGCGGAATTGTTTCACCATTCAGCGGCAATGTAATTAGGTGCTTTTTAGCGACTGATGTAGCCTTAGCAACTGCAGCTTGAACGTCTGCACCCTTAGCAACACCGACACCAACTTTATCTTTGCGGTTACCAACAACTACCAAAGCCTTAAATCGGAAGCGGCGACCACCTTTAACCACGCGAGAAACGCGATCAATGTTGATTACCAATTCTTCAAATTCTTTTGGTGCGTCATCGCGCACATTTCGCCGGTCATCGCGGCGACCACCACGTGGACTGCGAGGTCGACGACCTTCTGCACGTGGGGTAGTATTTGCAGTTTGCTCTGCCATACTAGAACTCCAATCCTTCTTTACGCGCAGCATCAGCCAAAGCCTTTAGGCGGCCAGCGTATTGACGACCATTGCGATCAAACACTACTGCGCTAATCTTAATTTTCTTTGCTTTCTTGGCGATTTCAGCACCAATAGCAGCGCTTTTCTCGGTCATCGTGCCAGTTGCTTTTGTACCAACCGTAGTTGCTGCAGCCAATGTCTTGCCGGCTACATCATCGATCAACTGAACATTAACATGCATGTTACTTATAGTAACTGTCAAGCGTGGGCGCTCTGCCGTGCCTGAAACCTTAGCGCGAACGCGGTTTTTGCGAAGAGCGCGGTTGAGTAGCTTCTTATTTTCAGCCATGATTACTTACCTGTCTTTCCTGCTTTACGCAAAATCTGCTCGTCGACGTACTTGATACCCTTACCCTTGTATGGTTCAGGCTTCTTCAATGCGCGGATTTCCGCTGCAACTTGGCCGACTTGTTGTTTATTGATACCGCTAACAACGATAATCATTTTTTCGTTGGTAACAGTTACGCCTTCTGGGGCTTTATATTTGACTGGATGTGAAAATCCAAGTGCCATTTCTAGCTCGTTGTTGCTTGAGCTAACACGGAAACCGACACCGTTAACCTCTAGGCGCTTTTCATAGCCTTTGGTTACACCAATTACCATGTTGTTGATTAGCGCGCGCATCAGGCCATGCTGACTACGGGCTACTTTGGACTCGTCCTTAGGATGTACCGTGACTTGTCCGTCTTCGACTTTCACCTCAACTGCTGGTGTGATGAATTGCTTCAATTCACCCTTTGGTCCTTTAACGACCACATCACCAGAGTCAACCGTGATTGTCACACCGGCCGGAATAATCACCGGCAGTTTTCCGATTCGACTCAGACTCATTACTCACCTTTCGTGTGATTTGATATTAACCCTGGTATTTTAACACAAGTTAGAGGTAAAATGCAAGGTTTTCAAGCTACGAATTAATCTCATATATATCCAACTCGATTGAATTAACCATTTGTCTTATTCGAGCACTATCTGCCATTTTTAACCAACCTTTGCCACCGATAATGCACCCTCCAAGGATCGCATTTAGCGTGCTCCTATTTAATATAACCTGTTTATGGTTATCCGAACATCGAACAAGAGCTTTTTGTAAATTATCACAAAAGACGGACGACGATAAGCTTTTTATATATTCTAAGAAATCACAGCTCAATTGATTAATTATTTTGTCATCTTTCTTCAGCAATCCAAGAAACATTCTGTATCCAACCGAAATTGACGCCTCCGACCACTGATCGCCACGATCGTATACTGTATGTTTTTCGCGCACGACCGTCAAGAAATTGAGAGCCACAATCTGCATAACAATTGCCGCCAGAGCTTGATCAACCGGCGTCTGTATGTAACTTTCATCAATTGAGTACTCCAGAACGCATTCACGAAAAAGATCGTCAGACTCTTTACTGTATTTTATATACGAAGTACGAAAGAGCGTATTAACAGAGCTCTCATCGTGAGCTTTACGATACGCCATATCAATTTGCTTACGCCACGGAGAAATCTGAACTTCGCGTAGCTTTTTACTCAGTTCACTTCGGTCGACTTCTACTATATTTCGATTCATTTCTATTCCGCACTCGCCAGTAGCCCTCAAAATATCATCTTCTGGAATGACTAATTTATCAAACTCTCGCAATGCCTCGTCATATGTCTTTTTCGCCTCTGGGTTGTAGAATTCAACGTCCATAAAACAAGTGTCGCCATATGTTTTTGCAGATAGTATGATATCGCTCAGAACAAAGAACCCATTGTCTTGAAGACGCTTCAAAACGTACTGAGCTAATAAATGTTCATAAATATGAGCGATTAGCCCGTCGTTATCGGCTGTTTTGTATATGGATGAAATTATCATTGCTTGGTTTGATGATATTATAATGCCGTCAAATTAGCAATTTTTCGATATTTATGATAGTTGATATAATCATACTCAATGACAGCAACTATACTTTTCGCCACCAGAAATCCAGGCAAGTATGAAGAATTCGTCACCACGTTTCATAAATTCTCTCCGCAGACGTCAATTATTTCGTTGGCAGATTTAGATTATCAAATTACTGACTGCATAGAAACAGGCACGACATTTGAACAAAACGCCCTATTGAAGGCGCGACATACAAGGCGCAATTTACGCGGGAATGATAAAAACCTGACAATTATCGCCGATGATTCCGGCATGGAAATTGAAGCCCTAAACGGCGAGCCCGGCGTATTTACAAGACGCTGGGATGGTCACGAGATGAGTGATCAAGAGATCGTAGATTATTGCCTGAAGAAGCTTGAAGGTAAAACGAACAGGCGAGCGCAATACACAACGTGTCTTGTAGTAAACTTCCCTGACGGTCGTGAGGAAGTGATTTTTGGGAAAAATTCTGGTGTTATCTTAACTGAGCCACGTGAGGAATCGCGACTTAAAGGAATGCCGTTTCGGGAATTATTTTTCGTGCCCGAACTTAATATGATGTTTCACGAAGTGCGCGAGCTACCGAAGTTGAAGCGCAATAGATATTCACTCGGACATGAGGTTGCGATCGAAAAATGTGCTAGTGCGGTGCAGGAAAATTTATTTGACTCTGTATAGAGATTAGTGATTATAATTTTAAGAAAGAACAGTAAAAATATCATATCTGTACTGTTCTTTCTTAAAATCTAAACTCAATCTATTTTGGCAAAAACCTTACATAAAATTCAATCCTATTTCGTATGGAAATGGAATCGATAAGTCTCTCGGTTCATTAGTAAAAATAATTCTTTTTGAATACGCTACCATAAAGCCAAATTCAAACATAGTTCCTTTTCCTATTCTGCCTTCGGGATTACATACTATAATAGCATCTGCTTTTTTAAATTTATTCATATGATCATATTT
>CAUTQX010000023.1:0-11631 GCA_963540705.1 uncultured Candidatus Saccharibacteria bacterium | reverse complement strand
AGTGACCAATTCGCCATTCTTATCAACAGCAGCTTCACGTGAACGCACGCCCTTAAGCTTTGAGTCGTGTGGATTAATATCCTTAACTGGACCAAAGATTCGCTCACAGAACAATCCATCGCGTTCTGGCTTTTGTGTGCGATAGTTAATTGTCTCTGGCTTCAAAACTTCGCCGTAGCTCCATTTCAGAATATCTTCCGGGCTAGCTACCGCCAAACGAACCGCGTCAAAATCGCTGATGCCCGTTGCGTTAAATGCAGTATTTGCCATCTTACGCGTCCTCCTTTATTTCTTCTACTTCATCAATATCTTGCACGCTCATGCCATCATCAATTTCACCGATGTCATCTGATTCGTCCAAGTATGTTTCTTCCTCGCCATCAGCGGCAACGGTTTTGTCTTCTGGACCGCTTGAAGCGATAACATGCTCAGCGTCAACTGCAGCCTCGTCGTCAACCAAATCAACTCGAAGACCCAAACCTTGAAGCTCCTTAACCAACACGTTGAAGGACTCTGGAAGTTTTGGACCAACAATCGGCTCATCCTTGATGATTGACTCGTAAGCCTTTGCGCGACCGTAAACGTCGTCGGACTTAATTGTCAACATTTCCTGCAAGGTTGCAGCAGCGCCGTAAGCTTCCAATGCCCAAACCTCCATTTCACCGAAGCGCTGACCACCGTTTTGTGCTTTACCACCAAGTGGCTGCTGAGTAACCATCGTGTATGGACCAGTTGAGCGGGCGTGAATCTTGTCAGAAACCATGTGGTGCAACTTAATCATGTGCATCACACCAACTGTTGTTCGCTCCTCAAATGGTTCACCGGTGCGACCGTCAAACAATTGACTCTTACCGTCACGCGCCAAACCAGCTTTTTCTAGCTCATCAGAAATCTTCTCGCTTGGAACACCGTTAAATGACGGAGTTGCTACTCGGTAACCCAATGCTCGTGCCGCCATACCAAGGTGAGTCTCAAAAATCTGACCAAGGTTCATGCGGCTTGGCACACCAAGTGGGTTCAAAACCACGTCAACTGGCGTACCGTCCTCTAGGAATGGCATATCCTCAACAGGAAGAACTTTCGCCACAACACCCTTGTTACCGAAGCGTCCAGCCATCTTATCACCAACGCCAATCTTTCGCAATTGCGCAACGAAGATCTGAATTTGCATCAAAACGCCAGCCTTCAATTCGTGACCATTTTCACGACTAAAGATTTTAACGCCAACGACTTTACCGCCGCCCGCGTTATTCATTCGCTGTGAAGTATCGCGAACATCCTTAGCCTTTTCACCGAAGATTGCGCGAAGCAGACGCTCCTCAGAGCTCAACTCTTGCTCACCCTTTGGTGTAATCTTACCAACCAAAACATCGCCAGCCTTAACCTCTGAACCAATTTGAACAATTCCGTTCTCGTCCAAATGACGCAAACTTTCCTCGGAAACGTTTGGAATATCGCGCGTCACAATCTCTGGACCAAGCTTCGTCTCGCGAACCTCAACGGTGTAATCTTTAATGTTAATGCTTGTCAATCGATCATCTTCAACCAAACGACGACTCATAATAATCGCGTCTTCCATGTTGTAGCCGCCCCATGGCATAAAGGCAACCAGAAGGTTTTTACCTAGAGCAATTTCACCGCCAGCAATTGAAGCGCCTTCAATCAGAATGTCGCCCTTCTTTACCTTGTCGCCACGCTCAACGCGGACTTTTTGGTTGTAACAACGATCGTCATTATTCTTTACGAAATGCTTCAATGTGTAAATCTTTACGCCGTCAGCATATTTAACATGAACTTCGTCGGCATCAGCACGAACGACTTCGCCGTCGGCGCTAGCTTGAATCAAGTGACCACTATTCTCAGCCACAGCCTTCTCAATTCCAGTACCAACAGTTGCAGATTCTGGACACAATAGAGGAACCGCCTGACGTTGCATGTTTGAACCAGTCAAGGCACGGTCAACACGAGTCTTTTCAATAAATGGAACCAATGCTGCAGTCGAACCTAGAATCTGACGGTGAGCTGCGTCCATGAATGTAACTTGGCTAGCGTCAACTTGTGATGGCTGCATGTTACTTCGAGCGTTAACGCGCTCGTCGCGGAAAGTTCCGTCTTCATTAAGAGCCTCACCAGCATCAGCGATAACCTCGCCAATTTCTTGCGAAGCATCCAAATAAACAAGTTCATCAGTCACTTTACCATCTTTAACGCGAAGATAAGGAGTCTCAATAAATCCGTATTCGTTAACACGCGCATAAGCTGCTAAGTTTAACACCAGACCGATATTCGCACCTTCTGGTGTTTCCACTGAACAGATACGACCATAGTGAGTTGGGTGGGCATCGCGAACCTCAAATCCAGCGCGCTCACGAGTCAAACCGCCAGGACCAGTCGAGCTCAAACGTCGCTTGTGACTCAATTCTGACAATGGGTTAACCTCGTCAAGCAACTGCGACAACTGGCTTGAAGTGAAGAATTCACGAACAGCCGCAACAATTGGACGAGCGTTAATCAATTGACTTGGGCTAACGCTTTCCAAATCAGCCACGCTCATACGATCCATCGCGTTGCGCTGCATTCGGAGCATACCAACGCGGAATTGTCGAGCAATCAATTCACCAACCAAGCGAACTCGGCGGTTGCTCAATGCGTCAATGTCATCAGCTGGTTCCTGCGTATTGTTCAAGCGAATAACTTCGCGCAAAATTGCTACCAAATCGCTCATTTGCAACGTACGATTTTCAGCCGTATTCGCAACATCCAGACCCAAGCGTTGGTTCAATTTATAACGACCAACCCGCGAATAATCAAACCGCTTGAAGTCAAAGAACATTCGCTCAATCATCTGACGAGCGTTACCAACCGTCGCCAAATCACCTGGACGCAATCGACGATAAACCTCAATTAACGCCTCGTTTGCACCACGAGAAGTATCCTTGTCCAAAGTTTCGTCAATGTATTTTACGTCGCCAGTATCAATATCAGCGAACAATTCCTTAATTTCGCTAGTCTTTGGATAGCCCAAAGCGCGCAACAAGGTTGTTGCTGGCATCTTGCGGCGGCGGTCAATTTTTACGTAAATCGCGCCATTAGAAGCCGTCTCAAATTCCATCCAAGCTCCACGTCCTGGAATGATTTTTGCGCCGTAGTAATTACGTCCCGCTACCGTTTCAGCAGTGAAGAAAACACCAGCAGAGCGGATCAACTGGCTAACAACCACACGCTCCGTACCGTTGATAATGAACGTACCGCGCTCGGTCATCCATGGATATTCACCGAGGTAAATTTCCTGCTCTTCGACCACGCCAGTTGTTTTATTTGTCAATTCAACTGTTGCGTGTAGCGGAGCCTCAAATGTCAAGTTGTTTTCCTTGGCAAATTGGTCAGTGTTTTTTGGCTCGCCAAAATAGTATTTGCCGAACTTTAACGACAACTTCTGACCAGTATAGTCGTCAATTGGATTAATTTCTGAAAATATCTCACTCAAACCTTCTTCGACGAACCAGCGCCAAGAATCTTTTTGGTGAGCGATCAAGTTTGGCAGCGGCAGGGCATTATCACCAGAGGTGAAATAGACGCGCTCGCTGCTTGTGGTTGGTTTTTTTGCCACAGGCGTAAACACTCCTCGCTTTAATTAGTGGTTAATAGACGGCCGTGAAGATCTCTAATTCATAGCCCAAAATCACGATTTGCCTACTCGCAATTTTCACCCGCCATGAATACACTACTTCTATAACTAACCATTATGACGAAAAGTATCAATAAAATCAAGGGGTTTTACTAGTGTTTTTCGATATTATCAATCAACATATCATGAACTTCGTCAATTGTCCCGTCGGCAGAAATTACCGGAATTCTGTACATTTCAGCAATCTCCAAATATCCATCGTCGACTTTTTTCTGAAATTCTTGCCCGCGCGACTCAAAAGTATCGGGATTTTTCAGCTCGCCGCGCATAGAAATTCGCTCTTCCCGCTTCTCCCGACTTAAGCTTAAAATAACCATAATATCTGGCTTCAGATATTTTTCATCGGTGAACAATTCTGTCAATCGCAAAATCTCCGACTCGTCATAACCTTCGCCTCGCCCCTGATAAACTAATGTCGAGATATAATTCCTAGCGCTCAAGACAATTTCCCCACGCTCCAATGCAGGTTGAATTTTTTCCCGCCATAATTCACGCCGAGCTGCAGAAAATAGCGCCACATTCACCGCCGCAGAGCGAGCCAAATCGCCGTTTTTAATCACTTTTCGAAGTTCATTTGCTATCAGAGTTGATTTTTCCGAATCATCGCTTCCCGGCTCTTCAATCACGCAAACTGTTCGCCCGATTGATCGGAAATATTCCGCCAACTTAGCGACCTGCGTCGATTTGCCCGTCCCGTCGTTACCCTCGATAACTATATATTTTCCCGCGCCACTCATCATCACCTCGTAATCACAGTATGCGGCTTGCCTAAATAAATCATCATCTTTTTCGCCTTACCGTCAACTTTTATAAAGTGCGTATGTTGATGCGCCATTGACCTAGTTTTGCTCCCTCGAGCTCGAGCGTAAATCGAATAGCCATCGTTCTCAAATTTCGCAATCTGATTCATATAGTCAATTTTTTCCTCATCGCTCAAATCTGCCAATGAATCCACGTGCCGTTTTGGTATAACCATCAAATGATCATCCACGCCGCAGCCATCCCAAAAATTATAGCCAAATCTGTTCTTAATAATCAGACAATGCTCAGTTTCATCAACGACCTGATCTGTATGATGTTTCACCAATTGACAAAAATCACAGCCGTCAGACTTATGCTTTTTTCTGTGATTAATATACGCTTTCTCTTTCGCCCGCGAACGAAACATTGAACCTGCCATTATCACAAAATCCCCTCGCTAAGTCCCGCGATTTCCATCGGTTTATGTCGTCGATCCTTAAATGCCCGCGGCAACATCATTTCTGGACGCCAAGTTTTTATCAATTCATCCAAATCGTCAGTGTGCTGATATTTGCCGCTCATTCCGCCGCGTCCACTAGCATATCCGCCGTCAACCTGACCAGTGTGATGAAAAATCAATTGCCCGATACGTTCGCCAACAGGCAAAACCACACTTTCATGCTTATTTAAGTTATAAATCTCAAGCGTAATCCGATTGATATATCCCGGATCAACCCAGCCAGCATCAAAACATACCGCCACGCCGTTTCGCCCCCAAGAGCTACGGCTTTTCACCTCAGCCGCGCCGCCATGCGTCCGAATCCCAACAAATTCATGCGTATGCGCCAAAATTCGTTCGCCCGGCTTCAAAACAATAATCGGATGATCTGGCGGAATATTCTTAAATTCCCGAAAACCATGTCGCTCACACCACTCAGCATGCGGCATAGCCTTAAGCGGACCCTTGAAGTATCGATTAACATCAGACTCATCAAACGGATTATAAACTCGCGAAATATCGTCATATTCCTGCTTATAAAAATTAAAGCCTAGCGTAAAATCTAAGCTGGCTTCCGATACGTTTTTTGGGTTGAACGGCGTACAGACAATTGTCCCGTCTTCAATCGCCGCTAATATATCTTTATTTGAGTACACGCTCACTAAACACCTCCTACCGCGTGATTTTTCTACCAAATTCTATTATGACAAGTTTATGCTTTTCCATCAAGCTTTCGGTAAATTTTACAGCATGTTAAACTGAGATTATGGAAAAATCCATTATTGTAGCTTACGATAAAAACCGCGCCATCGGACAAAATGGTGATATGCCGTGGGGGCGAAGTTTGCCGGCCGACTTGGTGAATTTTAAGCGCTTGACGAGAAACAGTAATGTCATTATGGGCAGAAAAACGTTTGAGTCAATTGGCTCACGACCACTTCCAGACAGAGAAAATATTGTCATCTCGTCCAAGCCAACTGGCGTCAAAAAAGTTCTTACGGCTATGAATTTACGAAGCGCCCTGGCTTTATCGCGGTATCCGACTTTTATTATTGGCGGCTCACGAGTTTATAAAGACGCGCTAGACATTCCAGAAATTGACACTATTTACGCCACGGAAATTGATGCCGAGTTTCCCGATGCTGACACTTTTTTCCCAGAGATAGATATGGACGCGTGGGAGGAAGCGGATCGAGTACATCATTCGGCAGATAATGAAAATAATTACGATTTTGATTTTGTGACGTATAAAAGAAAACAGCCTTCTTAAATTGACAATATTTTATGTTTGTGGTATAGTAAAAATTATGGACGAACAATCTATATTACGCGCGACAACCTTTGAATACATAAAAGACACTACGATTGCAGACCTGCCAGAAGGTGGAACGATAATATTATCTGGCAAACCTACTGAAGAAGAAGGCGCAATATTCAAAGATAAAGCCCCTGTTGTAGAAAAATGGATAGACGAAGACGGAAAAGCTAGAACAATAGGAAGGTATGCGACTATACTATACGATACCGCTACTCGAGAGTCTAGTGTTATTCTACCCGATCAAGAGATTACCGGTCTACGACAGTCTGGTATTGAGAACGACAATTATATGATTCTTACAGCTAAAGAATCTGACGAGGAATAGGCATCAATCATTTCAACCAATAAACATAAAATCGTAAATCAATCTACACAGCAATCGGCGCTTTTATCGCTGGATGGCACTCATAATTCTCCAGGCGAATATCATCAATCGTGAAATCGTCAATATTCTTGATGTCTGGATTGAGCCACAGTTTCGGCAGTGGCAGCGGACGGCGCAATAATTGCTCGTCAACTTGCGCGCGGTGATTGTTATAAATATGCGCGCTATTTAAGGTATGGATAAACTCGCCAGGTTGCTTGTCGGTAACTTGAGCGACCATCGACAGAAGCAGCGCATAGCTGGCAATGTTAAACGGCACCCCAAGGAACATATCCGCCGAGCGCTGAGTCAGCGCCAAATCCAGCTTGTCCTTCTCGCCGTTTTTACCAGGTCTTACGTTAAATTGAAACATCGTATGACACGGAGGCAGCCCACCAGCTTGAACGATGTCATCAATTTCCGCCACATTCCACGCGCTCACGATATTCCGACGCGACTCTGGATTCGTCTTTATCATGTCGATGGCGTTCTGAATCTGATCAATCGTTCCACCTTTACCATCAGGCCATTTGCGCCACTGAACGCCATAAACGGGACCCAAATTTCCCCATTCTTCAGCAAAATCATGATCGTTCGCAATCTTATCAATAAATTCCTTCATTCCAGCGCGCCACTCGTCGCCGTTAATTTCTGGTATTTTCTGACCAGTTTTTTCTAGGTAATTTTTATATGGCCACTCATCCCAAATATGAACGCCGTTTTGCGCCAAATATTCAATATTGCCCGTGCCTTTAAGAAACCAAAGAAGCTCATGAGCGACGCTTTTGAAATACAACTTCTTCGTGGTCATCGCCGGAAATCCGTCCGCCAAATTATATCGCGTCTGAATGCCAAAAATTTCCGTCGTCCCCGTTCCCGTACGATCGCCTTTTTGCACACCGTTATCACGAACGTATTTCAATGCGTCTAAATATTGCCTCATAAGCCTCCTTACCTAACTCAAATTATGACAATATTCCTCAAAAACCACAAGCAGAATCACTAGTAGTTTTAACAACAAACACGCATTTTTTACGACAATCTAGTCAAGACTTTGTCGATTAGACCGTACTTTACGGCTTCATCTGGCGTCATCCAATAATCACGTTCCATGTCAGACTTAACCTTAGCTAATTTCTGACCGGTGTTTTTCGCCATAATCTTCGCCAGCATTTCCTTGACTTCCAAAGTTTCCTTCATGTCAATTTCCATGTCGGTCACTTTTCCGTGCGTTCCAGAAGACGGCTGATGAATCATAACCTTGGCATGCGGCAAGCAAAACCTCTTGCCCTTAGCACCAGAGCTGAGCAAAAACGCGCCCATGCTTGCCTGCAAACCAATTCCATACGTCGCCACATCAGGCTTAATAAAATTCATCGTGTCATAAATTGCCATTCCGTCATAAACGCTGCCGCCTGGACTATTGATATATAGCGAGATGTCCGCTTGCGGGTCAACGTATGCCAAATGCAATAATTGCGCCACTACGCTGTTCGCGGTATGCTCGTTAACGTCTTCGCCAAGGAAAATAATTCTCTCATTCAACAATCTTGAATAGATATCAAAAGCACGCTCGCCGTCAGCCGATTTTTCAACGACAGTTGGAATGAGATATGATTTTGGCATTTTTACCTTATTTCTTCGTATTTAACTCAACTAACTTAGCTACAGTCTTATCTGTAATCATTCGGTTGGCAATGTCGCGGTGAACGTTTGGATTATCAAATTGCTCTAGCATCTTCTTATCTTTGCTGTATTGCTGCTTAAAGAAATTAATCTGCTCTTGAATTTCGTCGCGAGAAGCGTCAATCTTCAATTCTTTTGACAATTCAGCCAATACCAAACCAGCCTTCACTCGCTTTTCAGCAGCTGGACGAGCCTCTTTCTTCGTCCATTCATCTTTATCCTTGAAGCCCTGAGTCTTCAAATAGCTATCCAAACTCAGTCCGCTGCACATCAAATTCTGAGTCAAGTCACGCTCGATTGATCGCAATTGATCCTCAACCAAAAGTTCTGGCAGTGCCGCCTTACTTTTTTCCGTCAATTCGCCAACCAACGCGTCCTTAAATTTCTCATCAGCTTCACGCTCTTTTTGTGCGGTAAGCTCGCGCTTAATGTCCTCTTTCACTTCTTTCATCTCTGTAAATGGACCGCATTTTGCAGCAAATTCATCATTTAGTTCTGGCAATTTCAATTCATTAACCTTGTGAAGTTTCACGGTAAACACAACGTCTTGACCTGCCAAATTCTCAGCGTGATAATCCTCTGGGAATTTCAATTTCAAATCGAACTCTTCGCCAGCCTTATGACCAATCACACCTTCTTCAAATCCAGGAATGAATTGACCTTCGCCAAGCTTCAAGCCATATTCCTTAGCCGAACCGCCTTCAAACGCCACGCCATCTTTCTTTCCCGTAAAGTCAATCACAGCCTCGTCGCCGAGCTTAGCGGCACGCTTGACCTCTGATTTTTCAGAATAGTTTTTACGAATTCGTTCAATAACCTCGTCGACATCTTTATCTTCAACCTTGGCTGCTTCTTTTTTCGCTGTCAATTTTTTGTAATCACCCAATTTTACTGGCGGAATAACTTCAACTTCAGCCGTAAATTCCAACTCGGCGCCCGGCACAAACTTCTTCACCTCAACGCTTGGTCGGTCCAAAGCTTGCAATTTTTCCTGCAAAAACGCCTCAGCCACAGCCTTCGACAAAGCATTCTCTAAAATCTGCTCCTGTAAAACATTAGGGTCAACATGCTTAGCAGCTACGCCCACAGGAACTTTGCCTTTGCGGAAGCCTGGAACTTTGATGTCGCGGGCTAATTTCGTCAAGGAAACCTGCTCTGCGTCAGCTAATTCGCTCGCACCCAAAGAAATCGTCAATTGAACTTTAGTATCTGATAGTTTTTTTACAGTAGTCTTCATAAAGACTAATTATAACAGATATCAGACTATATCTCAAACAGAGCGTCCTCATCGCCATCGTATCGACGATCTTTGACAATTGTCACAATTCGCTCAGCGCCAACTTTCTGTTCGTCAGATTCCACTAAATTGCGAACCGTATATGCGCCACTGGCAATTTCTTCCTCACCAACAAACACCGCAAACGGAATTTGCTTTTTCAGTGCCGCCTTTATCTGTTTATCTATTTTTCGCCCAGTAATATCCACCTCTGCCCGCACACCTTCACTGCGCAATTTTCGTGCCAAATCGTCCGCGCCAACCATAGATTCTTTTGACACCGGAATTATATATACATCTGTTTTAGACGCCAATTTAGGCAACAAGCCGTGTACTTCCAAAAATTGCTCCATCGTTGTCGCACCCATGCCAACGCCGACCGTAGCAATCGGTTCAACGCCAAATAGCCCGACCAATCCGTCATATCGTCCTCCACCAAACAACGCTCGGTTATTCTCTGGCGAATTATCAAACAACTCAAAAACCATGCCTGTGTAATAGTCCAGTCCGCGCATCAAAGTAACATCAAACACTGCATTCGTGATGCCTTTTTGGCTAAGCAATTTCATCACTTCGCGAAGTTGCTTGACGCTTTCATCTTCCATCAATTCGCTCGGCAAATCATCAACAGATTTCATGCTGATCATTTTTGCTAGCTTCGGCAGACCTTCCGACGCTTGATTGCCAAAAATCTCAATCGCCTGACGCTTAAATTCTTCGGCAGGAATCTTATTTTTCCTATCGAGCAGCTTCATCATCATCGTCGAACCAACAATATCAAGCTTCAAAAATTGACTCATCAAACGATTTATCAATTGGCGATTATTAACCCTGACCGTAAACATTTCTTGTTTGGCGCCAAAATTCATCACACTAGCGTGACTTAGCTCAATAATCTCCGCGTCCGCCGCCGCGCCATCCACGCCAAACAAATCAGCGTTCAATTGCCAAAACTCACGCTCGCGTCCGCGTTGTGGCCGTTCATAGCGCATAAAATTAGCAATTGAATACAGCCGCGCAGGCATCGCCAATTCCTGACGCTTAGCCGCCACCATTCGAGAAATTGACGGCGTCATCTCAGGGCGAATTGCCACCATTCGACCGCCACGATCTTCAAAAGCGTATGTTTGCTCGCCCGCCAATTCCTGACCTGACTTCGCTAGATAAATATCCAACGGCTCCAAAAGCGGTGCACCGTATTCTTCATAGCCAAAACTCTCCGCCGTCTTGTGCCAAACATTAAAAATGTAATTCTGCAGACGCTTTTCCTCTGGAAAATAGTCCCGCGAACCTTTGTAACTTTGTGTAGATAAACTGCTCATGTTAGCTCCATTATGTCATTATTTCTTATTTATAGCAATCAAAAACGCCGAAGCAGAACTCGGCGCGTACAATCAAAAACAGAGTCCTACCTCGGCAACACGTGTGAATGATGGAATTTAGGTAAAATCATATGTCTATTATAGTAAATTTCATGCTTTTTGTAAATACCTGTTGACAGCGGATCTAATAATTGATATATATATATATATTAGCTTTTGCAATCGCAGAGGCCAGCGTTCGCCCAAAGCCATTGGGCTTGAGACGCTCCACTTCGCGGAGAATAATCTCTCCGCTCAACACTGAAGAGGTGTTAAACCATGGCGCGCAGCAGCAACTGCTCGACGTACGGACTTTCCAAGAGTATTTGTCCGTGCTTCAAGTGCACGACGAAGCGTAATAACGCACACTTGCGTAGCGGAGACAACCGAGCTAAGCGAAAGAGTACGAACCCGCACAACGACGGGATCAAGAGCAATCGCAATCCTAAGCGCTTCCGTCGCTGACAGCTAGCCATCAAAGACCTGAGTCGTGTCTATAAACCGACTCTTTTTCTTGCTAAACTGTTCATATGAAATATTTTACAATTGTTAAATATCACCCCTGCGTTCAGCTAGCTCACGCCTATGAGCATTTATTTGTGTCTACGATTACAGAGTATCTTTACCAGCACAATAGATATAAGCTATTAGACTACTCATTAAACGGCGAAACCTACGAATCAGGCGTAATAGTCATT
>CAUTQX010000022.1:0-11850 GCA_963540705.1 uncultured Candidatus Saccharibacteria bacterium | reverse complement strand
CGTTACAGTGTAGCAAGTGTTGACTTTTTTGTCCAGGTATGATATATATATCAGCTTTTGCTCAACCGAGCAGAAAGTAGACCTTTAGATAGGAAGAACGATGATAAAGAAACATCCTTCCGAAGATAGTCTTCGGGAACTGTTTCGGCGGGCAGGTTTAGGCTCGCGGACTTTAGTCCAGTCGCAAGAGGACGCCTTCAAGGTGTCAGTTCAGGCTAAGCTTGTCTGTACCGAAGGGTACGGTATTCCACTAGGAATAAAATCCAAGCTGAACACCTGGCCATTCTACATCTGCTACGGAGTTGGCAGGATCATCTGGAGAGGAGGTGAAAATCCATCTCTGGAGTTCGTACAGAAAGACGGTAGTGTATCCATAATTATCGGCGAGGGGGTTAATCTCCCGGATGAGCACGATCCTATGGATAGCAAGTACAATCCTGATCTCTTTCCAGACCGGGCAAACCTAGGGTCAGAAGAACAAGCCGCATGCGTTTTACATAACCTGTGGCGCAAGTCCGTGCCCTCCATGGATCTTGGCTCAATCTTGTGGCTCTTCTCCAGCTTGAAATATGAAATCATTGACGAGCTTCTGGAGCGAGGGCCCGAGCACATGCTCGAGAAGTCCAATGACGGCAGGTCGTGGATAATCAATCCGCTTTCATCTAAGGGCTAACGCCCGCCAAGAGAAAATAGCTCGTTGAGACATCAAGTCTCGACTTGAGCACGTTTTCGGCGGGCTATTTTCATGTCTTTTTACAGAAATTATTCCCCACCAAAAAACCGTCCCAGTAAGGACGGTTTTTTAGCACAAATAAGGCTCTCAATGGTTACCCATTGTCTCGCATAGAGCTGTTCTCGCATAATGTCTGTGCTTGAACTGGTTCTAATTATATATCAAGGTCGTCGAGTTCTGCAAGCTCTTTTCTGGTGTTTTCTGCGTAAGATGATCCATTTTCCACAGTTTCATCTGTTGAGTTATCCACAGAAGCATTACCATTATAATCATTTTCTTCACGCTCACCAGAAAAACCATCATTGTTAACAATCTTCAAGTTGTATCGAGCGTCATTCTTTGCGCCCAAAGCTCGCAGAAGTGTACGCAAACTCTGTGCTGTACTGCCGCGCTTACCAATAACTCGACCCAAATCTGCTGGATTAACTGTCAATGTTAGTAAAACGCCCTTTTCATCAATTGTTCGGTCTACTACGACGTCCTCTGGATGTCCAACTAACGCCTTTACAGTATATTCTACAAACTGCTGATCTATTGTTGACATTCTGCCCCTCCTCCTGGAATTAAACTGTATTTTCATTATACACGAGCAGTTTACGCCGTGCAAACTTTAATTATTTCTCGCCAGATTCTTTATATTTAGCGATTGCAGCACGAGCAGCTTGCTGTTGGGCGACTTGCTTAGATGGACCAATGCCTCGCCCCATCATATTATCGCCAACAAAAACCCCAAGAGTAAAGACTTTATCGTGATCTGGACCTTCTTCGCTCAGGACTTTATATACCGGCGTTTGATTGTCAACTCGCTGAGAAATCTCCTGCAAATATGACTTCGGATCACGCCAACTGCCAGACTCCAAAATTCCGTCCAACTTAACAATTATATGCTTATGAATAAAATCGCGAGCGTCATCAAAACCGCGTTCCAGATAAATCGCACCAATTACCGCCTCAAACGCATTAGCTAAAATCTGTAAATGCGCTCGCTCTGAGCCGTTCTTCTCACCCTTTGACATACGAATCAGCGGACCATAACCCAACTTATCACCAGCATCGCCAATACTTTCCGTTCGCACCAAAGCTGCCCGCCAAGCAGTCAAAATTCCCTCTGGCTCAGAAAAATGCGTAAACAAATATTCCGTTACTGCTAATTCCAAAACTGCATCACCCAAAAATTCCAATCGCTCATTATGATGATGGACAGATTTTCGGTGTTCATTCACATAACTGCGGTGAGTCAAAGCCGTGATTAGCAAATCCAAATTCTCAAACTCAAAACCTAATTTTTCGCGCGCAAAATCTTGATATGGCGCAGTGTTCATTCCGTTCATTTATAGATTCTCCTGTCTAATTCGTTTCATCGCCAAAAGAATCAGCTTGCCAATATCTTCATACTCAACTTCATCCAGTGCCTCATGAAAACTAAACCATTTTAGACCATTCATCCACTCTTCCTTCTGTAGTTTTTCATTAGGATCCAGTGCCTTAACTAGATAAACCTGAGTCGTCATCAACACTAATTTATCAATTCGACGATAACGAAAATTTACCTTACCCAGCCAGCCATGCAGCTCAATTTTCTTCAGTCCAGTTTCCTCGCCGATTTCCCTGCGAGCCGTCACCTGAGCTGTTTCTCCTGGCTCAATGTGTCCTTTCGGAATTGTCCAGCGGTCGCGAGCGTCCTGATAAAGCAAAAATTCTGCCTCACCTTTTTTATTGCGACGAAAAATCACGCCACCAGCGGTTGGCTCGCGTACAATTTCCTGAATCAATGGCTTCTTGCTGCCACTGAAATATTTTTTTATCTTATCAAAGTTGCTTGTTCTCACTGTCGGACTCCTCCACGAGAGTACGGAGTGCCGTGCCAAGCACGCCATTCACAAACTTACCCGAGTTATCCGAACCGAACGCTTTCGCTAATTCTACCGCCTCATTAATCACCACTTTTGGCGGAACAGTGTCTGCACAATATAGCAATTCATATAAACCAATTCTAAGTACCGCCCGATCAATTCGCGGCAACTGACTGATAGGCCATTCTGGCGCCAATGGCTGTAATTTCTCATCCAATTGACTCTGTGTCGAAAGTACGCCGCTGATCAAATTATCAATAAATTCAATATCGTCAACCGATGATTTATATTCAGCCAAATTACGCTTTAAAATAGTCTTATAATCAACATCGCTATCGCCAACCTCTTTGCGAAATTCATGTTCATAAAGTGTTTGCAGTGCGACAATTCGTCCCAAATGACGGTTTGATGCCATTATTAAGCGTCCTGTTCGTAATTATTATTTTGTTGTTTTACCAGTTTCACGCTTGGTTGTCTTCACCTTAACTGGTGAAGCTGCGTTAACACGACGTGCCAATTTTAATACCAAGTGACTGCGACGAAGACCAGTTTTACGTGGGCTACTCTGCTTCTTAGGTTGTGCCATAATTTATTCTCCTCTTTTAGGTTGTCATAAAACTTACGTACCATTATACCTTTTTTATTAGACAATCTCAAGAGCTTGTCTGCAAATTAGATAATAATATTGACTTTTTATGTTGTTTATGGTAATATAGCAAACATGAACACGGAACAATTTACATCACAAAGCAATAATGAAGATGACAGGCCTGTAATAGAAATACCAAAATCTGTAATTAAAATCGGTGCATCAGCATTGGCTGTGTTAGGATTAGCTGGAACTGCGAACGCCCTAGGCTTATTCTATAGCACTAAATCACCAGAAAAAGGACCAAGCCCTGCCCACCAAGTAGCTCAAATCGTAGAGGATTATAGCAATGGAATCATCACGGAGCTACCAGAAGATACGGAAATTCGCACTGTCACGCTTGAAGAGGGAGAAAATCCGACTTCGGTGGCTGAAACAGCCATGGAAGAATACAACGAGAAAAATCCTGAAAATAAGATAGACCCCAACGAGGCAAGAAGCTCCATATATGAAACTGGCATTAGTATGAAAGAGCTCTATAAAGATGAGACGGGCAATACAGAGATTCAGCCAGGAACTACCGTCAACATCGCCATAGGTGATATAAACGGTGACGGAAAGCCAAGCATAGCTATAACGAAAATAGAAGGCAAATCTAAATAGACCGTTTTCTAAACTACAATATTCACCAACTTGCCTGGAACATAAACCATCTTTTTAGGTGGTTTATTGTTTGTAAATTTCTGGACATTCTCGTCAGCCAAAGCCGCCACTTCAACACCCTGTTTGTCCATATCACTCGGCAGTTCAAGTTTCGCACGAAGCTTGCCATTCACCTGAACTATAATAGTCATCACGCTGCTCTTTAGATATTTTTCATCCCACTTTGGCCAGTGACCAACGTGAACCGTATCATTATGACCCATTTCATGCCACAATTCCTCTGTAATATGCGGAGCAAAAGGCGCCAAAATCTGGATCAAACTTTCTAATGCAAATCGCCATTCATCTGACGCACCAATTCCATGTGATTCTTTTATCTTATACAGACCATTGACCATTTCCATCATCGAAGCTACAGCTGTATTAAACTTCTCGTCTTCAATATCGCGAGTAACTTTTTTAATTGTCGAATGAGTCAGTCGCAATAATTCTTGAGCTGTTTTTTCATTCGCGTCAAGAGAGTCGTTTGGATTCTTATCAACGAACTCCTGAACCAAGTTCCATGCTCGATTTAAGAACCTGTAAGTTCCCGGAACGCCGCGAGGATCCCATGGCGCATCCATGTCATAAGGAGCAATGAACATTTCGTAAACTCGCAGCGCATCAGCGCCATATCCACTATCCATAATCTCCATCGGATCAATGACATTGCCCTTAGACTTGGACATTTTCTGACCATCTGGTGCCATAATATATGCATTGTACATCATTCGCTTGAAAGGTTCTGGAGTCGGAACGAGACCGAGCTTATAGAAAAATCGCATCCAGAAACGACTGTATAGCAAGTGGGCTACGGCGTGATCGGCGCCATTGTAATAATCAACTGGCATCCAATGGTTAATTCTCTCGGGATCCCACGCTTCATTATCATTGTGCGGGTCGAGGTATCGTAAGAAATACCAGCTAGAGCAAGCATAGCCATCCAAAGTGTCAGTTTCGCGTCGACCTTCTACCCAATTGTCACCGTCAGGCTTGTTTTCCGTAATCGGCACAGTTTTTCCAGTTTCAACATCCACCCAGACTCGCACCCAATCATCAACCTGGGCCAAAACGGAAGTATTACCGCCCGTTGGCTTAAAGTTCTCCACCTCTGGCAAAATCACCGGCAAACATTCATCAGCCACGGCAATTGGTGCACGACCATCAACATGAACAATTGGAATTGGGGCACCCCAATAGCGCTGACGAGAAATCAACCAATCACGCATTTTATACGTGGTTTTGCTCCGTCCAGAATTCTGCTGCTCCAGCCACGCAACAATTTGCTCGCGAGCATCCTCACTCCTGGTCCCGTTAAATTGTCCGGAATTTATCAATTCACCTTCACCAGAATAACAGCCGACATCAGCTGAATGCTCAGGCTTATCAATAACCTGGATAATCGGCAAGTCAAATTTTTCAGCAAACGCAAAATCACGCTCGTCGTGCGCCGGCACTGCCATAACTGCACCGGTTCCATAACCACCCAAAACATAATCCGCCACCCAAATCGGCAATTTTTGACCATTAACTGGGTTTATGACATGGCTGCCAGTAAATACGCCCGTTTTCTCTTTATTCTCTTGGCGTTCAACATCAGATTTTTGTTGCGAAGCTTGGATATACGCTTCAACCTTTTCGCGTGTATCAGAATTGACCAACTGAGAAATCAGAGGATGTTCTGGCGCCAAAGCTACATACGTCGCGCCAAACAGCGTGTCAGGACGAGTTGTGAAAACTGTAATATTGGAATCTTGACCACTAATCGCAAACTCAACTTCCGCACCAACTGATCGACCAATCCAATTCTTCTGCATGGTTTTAACCATTTCCGTCCAATCAAGCGCATCGGTTGCCTCTAAAATTTCATCTGCATACGCCGTAATTCGGAAGAACCACTGCTTAAGATTGCGCTTGGTTACAGGATTACCACAGCGCCAACATTTTCCACCTTCAACCTGTTCGTTAGCAAGCACCGTATTATCAGTCTCGCACCACCACTGCGGCTGCTCCTTCTGATACGCTAAGTCATGTTTATATAATTGCGTAAAAATCCACTGAGTCCATTTGTAATATTCTGGATCGGCTGTAGAAATTTCTTTTGTCCAATCATAGCTAAACCCAAGTCGCTTCAATTGCTCCTTAAAATGAACCTTCGCTTCATCGTGCGCCACACGCGGCGTTTTACCGACTTTAATAGCGTAATTTTCAACCGGCAGACCAAAGCTGTCCCAGCCAATTGGATGATAAACATTATAGCCCTGCTGACGCTTAAATCGTGCTTTGATGTCGGCAAATTGAAAAGTACGACCATGTCCAATGTGAATTCCGGCTCCTGTAATCCCCGGAAGCATGCTCAAACTGTAATATTTAGGTCGGGTCGTGTCATTAAAATCAACCGCGTAAGTGCCGTCAGACTCCCATTTGTTTTGCCATTTTTGTTCAATTTCTGTCGGATTATAGCGTCTCATATCTGTAATTATAGCAAATAATCCCGCTCATTACGAACGGGATTATTATTAGAAAATTAAGCTATTATCTGGTCGAGGTTGATGACAATCCGCTCGAATATCCGCCCATAAAACCTTCTACAAACTCTTTCAAACTTTCGGCATCCGACGGCGCCTTTATTTCCTCAGACTTGTTCATATTAATGTCAAATGAAATCTCTACAGACGCCTTCTTGCTATCACCTTTCAGCTCTAGGGCTTTCAGCTCATGAGATGACCTATCAACCCACACTTTCAATGAAGCTGTGTCGATAGATGATGATTCACTGCTCTTGTAGCTATTAGATTTTCCACATTTACTAAACGCCTTACCTGCTGATAAATTTTTAAGCTCATCACTAAATTTCGATAATTTACTGTTATCACCCTGCAGTTCAAAACCACGCCCGCCATTACGATCACTAATTTTTGAATCTTTTATAGTAAAGAAGCTATTCTTTTGATAAAGTTGAGCTACTTCCTTGCGAGCGCTTTCGTCATTCTGAAACTTTTTCAAAGCATCAATGCCACACTTGTACTCATCGCCGATTTCATCTGGAGAAACCTTCATCCACGTGCCATTCATTTTATTTATTTCAGAATTTAACTTTTCCAAAGTCTGATCACGATAAGCCTCTATTTGAGACCTTGACATCTTACCGCCAGATGAAGACTCCATAACTACTTCCAGAAGGCTGCCATATAACTCCTTGAAGTTATTTATCTTCACATATATCGTCCCATCATCACCAAGAACCATATCACCATCTAGCGGAATACTCTTTTCAATTCCTTTGATATTAAGCTTAGCGTCAATATTCGCCTTTGACTTTCCCGAATCAGTAGCAGTCTTTACGTTTAGCTCTATTTTTCCTTGGTCGCGCATATCAACAACTACTTTACCGTCGGCAGTCATCTTCTTTGCCATAATAGCATTAGACATAGCGTCTGTAACCATCTTTTCTGGGTTCTGCCACCACAAGAAATAAACTAGCACGGCAGAAATAATAGCAATAAGGGCTATAACCCCCAACACTATGCCAATTATCAATCCGGTTTTCTTCTTTTTTGGTTGCATCGGCACGCCGTTATATTGCGGCTGTGGTGCAGGTTGATTACCTTGATCCATATTCCCCCTTGTTTTATATACCTTGAATTTAATATATCACATTAATCTTTAAATTGTGAGAAAAATTGGTTTTTCCTAGCAATCCACTCTGGCGTTTGCCTGACTAAGTATTTATCATCCTCGGTGCTATGAAGGTTGATTTTTATAGATTCCTCTAGCCATACACCACCGCTCGAGCCTTTAAACAGAGCAACGCCTTCGGATTTCAATTTGTCGCGCACGAAAGACCCAGCCTCGATAGCATTTCTACACTCCTTTACTTGACAACCTCTCTGGCGAGCAGCTGGCGCCAAATATTGATTAGCTTTCTCGCCAACCGTCACAACCCAATCCAACAAATCCGGGCTACAATGAGAACCAAGTTCAGCGTGAGCTTGCTCGAAAATCCCCTTGAAGCCATTCATATTGCCAAGTACAGCAATTCGCTGCGGAGTTTCAATTCGATACAAAGATTGTAAAGCCGCCAAAGCAGTCAACGGCGTCGAGCTGTAACTATCATCAATCAGCCAAGTATTGTCAGCACCTCTCAGTAGATTCATTCTGCCAGGCAGTGGACGTAAACTCTCTATACCCTTTTTTATATTCTCCTCAGTTTCACCAAACGCATACCCAATAGCCGCTGCCACGATTGCTGGACGAATATTATGCTCACCAATCAACTTAATATCAACCTCTAGTCCGTTAGGATTTTCTGGCGACATTATAAATCCATGATGTCCGTCTTTCAGGGAAAAATTACGATCGTCGAAATTATATTCCGCCACCGGGTCGCTACCATAAGTAGTGATATTCGGATTTGTCAAAAAACTAGCAAAACGCCCGTCGATGTCATCACGATTTATCATCGCCATCCGTGAAAAATTCGCCAGCGAAATCATCTCATTTGCCACTTCCTCCAAGGAATATTCAACCTGCATTCGACCATTCGTCACAGAAGTTACAACCGTAATATCTGGCACGACGTAAGCCTTAAACCAATCATTATAACCAAGTTCCTTTGGATTAAATTCCTGAACAATCACTTGAACTTCCGGTTTTTCAGCCTTGATTCTCTTCTTTACGGCGCGCATCACTTTCCACCATTTGAACAAGCCTTTTTCAGGCATTTTCACGCCCATCATCTGAAGGAAAACGTCAGCTTTCGTCTTCGACTCTTCATTGCGAAGTTGAATATCAAATTGTTGCGCCAAAACCGTACCGATAGCTATTTTTGCGCTAGCCTTTCCAGCACTACCAGTTATCGCCACAAGCTTCACATCTGGATGAACAGCAAAAAATTCTCGCACTAATTTTGCTAGTTTTTCTTCCCTCTTTTTTGAAACAGTAACCATAACTATATCATACCATAAGCATTATAGAAGAGCTGCTACGCGCCCACCCGGGGCATATTTGAATATGTGTTTGTCTTTCAATTGGCAAGCATAGGAGAATGCCCCTATGCGTACCAGCTCATGTTTAATTATGCATTATCGCCCAAAAAAACACAAGCATCATTTCTCATTTACATATTCTGGCAAAACTTTCCCAACTAAAACTACCGCCATCAAAACTGCAAATCCACACATAATTGACGGAATTCCGATAATAGTCGACGGATCAATGATATTGACAAACGTCGTAGGCGCCATAAATAGAACATATCCCACAATCAACGAACCTAGAGAGCGCCGAATGTGTTTACTGGAGGTTTTGCTACTAACATACGCATAAACAATTGCTGCAAATAATAGGCCGTAATAATACAAACCATACCACATTCCGACGCCCGGCTGGTTTTCAAAAATCACATAATTACCCAGGCAAGCCCCAGACTTAATTCCGTTAGCCTCCAATAGAAAATAGCTAATAAACACTGCAGCAAAAGTATAACCAAGCGCAGGAATCCACCGCCTATTATCGCCAGAAATTTTATATATCAAATGAATACCCAGAGACGGAAGCATAGTAATTGCAATATAGCCAAGTTTAGCCCAGCCGAGATTATCCAGAAAAATTACACCTTCACAAACATTATATTCAGCCCATTGAAACAGCGCCAAACAGATCAACAGCATGATCACAATCTTCGTCACGGCATTCAATTTATATTTCCAAAAAGTATATATTGCCAGAATGATTTCAATTGTCAACGTCGCCAACATTACCGCTGGAGAAAAACAATAGAGTCTCGGTTTTTTAATCTTATCCATGCGTAAATTATACATTAATTCATCCCGCGTTTTCTATCATCCTCAACAACTCTTCTTCGTCAATGATTTTCGTGCCGTATTGCTCAGCCTTTTTCAATTTACTAGCACCAACCTTACCGCCAGCCACCAAATATGTCGTATCTTTAGAAACTGCAGTTTGAAAAACTCCACCGAGATTACGAATTTTATCCGCAGCAGCGTCGCGTCCCATAGATTTCAGAGTACCCGTGACGACAAAACTTTTTCCGCTCAGACCACCAGCCTTTTTATTAAACTGAGGAATAACTCCCAATTCTGTGAATTTATTGAGTAATTTTACATTATCTTCATCAGCAAACCACGCCACTACAGATTCAGCAACAATTTCACCCACGCCATCAACTTGTCGCAAATCATCAATCATCGCTTTCGCCAAATTTTCCATACTCTCAAAATGATTCGTCAAATCAATCGCCGTTTGCGCGCCAATATGACGAATTCCTAAACCATATAAAAATCGCTCTAATTCTGGACTTTTTTTATCAGCAATTGCCGATATTAACTTTTGTGCAGAAATATCAGCAAACCGATCCAACTTCAACAAATCGTCCTTAGTGAGTGTGAAAATATCCGCCAAATCGCCGACCAAACCGTTGTCAACCAAAACTTCCACGTTCTTTTCGCCAAGCGTATCAATATCAAGCGCACCCTTAGACGCGAAGTGCGCCAGAGATCGCTTCAAAATCAGCGGACCGCTAGAGCCCTTAACCCGATAAACAGCCTCGCCTTCAGGTCGCACAAACTCCAACTCTGGATATTGCCGTTTTAATTCTGTCTCATAATCAATTGGCTCGGAATCCGCAGGTCGCAATTCCTTCAGAACGTTCTCAACTTGCGGAATAATATCGCCAGCTTTAAAAATTACCACAGTATCGCCTCGCCGAATATCCAGACGCTCAATTTCATCGGCATTATGCAGACTGGCGTGTTGCACTGTAGTCCCCGCCACCACCACTGGATCAAACACTGCTACCGGAGTCGCCGCGCCAGTTCGCCCAATAGAAATTACTATATCTCTAACAATCGTCGTAGCTTCTTCGGCCGCATACTTATAAGCCACCGCCCCACGCGGATTTTTGCCCACCATCCCGAGATTGTCGTATATCTCTCGATCGTTAATCTTAATAACCAGCCCGTCCGTATTAAACGGCAAGTCATGACGCCTATCACTCCACTCGTCAACAAATTTCATCACGTCGGACAAATTGTCAAAAACACTAGCCTGCTGATTACAAGAAACCCCCAGCGCCGTCAAAGCTTCATAGGCAAAACTATTCGTCGGAACTTCCGAACTATCATCGCGAATCACGTCATAGCCACGAAAATGCAATGGTCGCGCCGCCACCAGCGCAGGATCTAATTGGCGAATTGTCCCCGCAGCCAAATTGCGTGGATTAGCAAATGTAGGCAACCCCAAAAGCTCCTGCTTTTTGTTCAATTCTTCAAAGTCCCGTTTTAACATGACAATTTCGCCACGAATCTCTGTCCGACCATGCAAAAAATTCTCAAAACCAGCCGCTTCACGCAGACGAAGCGGCACGTTCTTAATAGTCCGAACATTATTCGTTACATCTTCGCCAACAAAACTATCACCACGCGTAACAGCTTGCGACAACACACCATCAATATAAATTAACGCACACGCCAATCCGTCCATTTTTATGTCCGCAAAAAACTCATGTCGCTGATCTGGTATCAATTTATCAGTCCGCTCAATCCACGCCTCAACTTCACTCTTATCAAAAACATCACTCAAACTAACCATTCGGCGCACGTGCTTTACTTTTTGAAAACCGTCGAGTAATTTATTTCCAACTCGCTGCGTAGGACTATCGACAGTAATCAGCTCTGGGTGATCCGATTCAATTTTCTTCAGCTCATCCATCAGGCTGTCGTAAACCGCATCGCTCACACTCGGTTTGTCCAAGGTGTAGTATTCGTAGCTATAACGATTTAACAGGTCTTTAATTTCGTCAATTCTTGGTTTTTTTGGTGTCACTTTCAACCACCTTTCTGTAGAACAAATAGACATATACAGAAATCATAATTATCGTTACGTAAAGTAAAATCAAGCCAGTTGTTGGGACAATTGGCAACCAATCAATACCGCTAATCCAACCTTTTAGC
>CAUTQX010000021.1:0-12009 GCA_963540705.1 uncultured Candidatus Saccharibacteria bacterium | reverse complement strand
TGAGATAATGGATATGTGAGATATATTATCGCAGTCAGTGGTGGGATTGATTCGGTAGTTTTGCTGGATTTGATGTCACGAGTAGAGAAAGATCTGGTGGTCGCTCATTTTGACCACGGAATTCGTGAGGATTCGGCGAGTGATGCTAGATTTGTCGAGGCTTTAGCTGATAGATATAAAATACAATTTGTTT
Source organism: uncultured Candidatus Saccharibacteria bacterium (assembly GCA_963540705.1). Lineage (GTDB taxonomy): Bacteria > Patescibacteriota > Saccharimonadia > Saccharimonadales > Saccharimonadaceae > Nanosynbacter. Next base: position 11,816 of record CAUTQX010000021.1, on the reverse strand, counting down.
GTCGGCGCGAAAAACTGGGTGCTGACGCCAGTGAAGAATTGGCGCGCCAAAGACGATATGAGTTTTTGTGTGGTGTGGCGACGGATTTTGATGGCGTGATAGTGACAGCGCATCACCGGGATGACATTATTGAAACTGTAGCGATGAATCTTAAGCGTGGCTCCAGGTGGCGAGGCTTGGCGGGGATGAGCGATAGTCAAATAGTTAGGCCGATGAATGGTTGGACGAAGCAGAGAATTTATGAATATGCGATTCGCCAGAAATTGGAATGGTGTGAAGATGAGACGAATCAAAGCGACTTGTATCAGAGGAATAAATTTAGGCGCAAGATAAATCGTGAGCTTGATGAATATCAGAAACTTGGAGTGTATGAGGCGTGGCGAAAACAGAGAGAATTAAGAGGAAAAATTGAGCAGGAAATAGAGAAGCTCGATGGAGAAGTCCTGAGTCGGTATTTTTTGACGATGATAGATGATAATGTCGCACAAGAATTACTATATTATTATGTTTTACGACATTATGATGTGTCGTTATTGGGTTCTCAATTGGAGCGTATGCTAATTGCTATAAAAACTGGAAAAGCTGGCTCGTGCTGGCAAATTGGCGGTGGTATTGTGATGAAATTGACATTAAGAAGTGTTATAATAAAGAGAGTTTGATTAGTATAGGCGAAAGGATTAGTTGAGAATGGCTGTTAAAATGCCTCAAAGAAATGGAAAGAATAGAATAAGTCAAATTTTACGATTTGGATTGTTTTGGGCAATTATAATTTTTGTAGCGTTAATTTTTTACGCAACACTCTTCCCTGCATCAAATCTTAAAGATGTTGCATTGTCTGATGTAGTGCGCCGAGCAAATGACGGTAAAATTGCTCAATTGGAGATTCAGGGAAACGATATTAGGGTGACGCCCAAAGGAGAGTCAAAACCTACTGAACGTTCGGTCAAGGAGTCTGGTAGTATTTATGAGCAGGGATTGAATAAGGACGCTAAGGTTGAAGTGAAGATTATTCCACCGTCTACAACTGGTGAAACTATGTGGAATTTGGCGGTTATGGTCGTACCTGTGTTGATTATCGTGGTATTTTTCATGTTTATGATGCGCCAAGCTCAGGGTCAAAATAACCAAGCAATGGGATTTGGCAAGAGTAAGGCTCGTCTGTATGGCCAAGATAAAGAAAAGGTCTTATTTACAGATATCGCTGGAAATGATAACGCCAAACAAGATCTGCAAGAAGTTGTTGATTTTCTAAAACATCCAAAGAAATATAAGGATTTGGGCGCAAAGATTCCAAAGGGTGTTCTGCTAGTTGGTAATCCAGGTACGGGTAAGACGATGCTAGCCCGAGCTGTTGCCGGTGAGGCTGGTGTGCCATTCTTCTCGATCTCCGGTTCTGAATTTGTGGAAATGTTTGTCGGTGTTGGTGCTAGTCGAGTACGAGACCTATTCTCTAAGGCTAAGAAAAATTCTCCATGTATCATCTTCATTGATGAGATTGATGCCGTGGGTCGTAAGCGTGGCTCTGGTATGGGTGGCGGTCATGATGAACGCGAGCAAACTCTGAACCAGATTTTGGTGGAAATGGATGGGTTTGATGGCGAGACGAATGTTATTGTTTTGGCAGCAACTAACCGCGCAGATGTCTTAGATCCAGCTTTGCTTCGCCCTGGGCGATTTGACCGACGTGTGACCATTACATTGCCAGAGCGTAAAGATCGTGAGGCAATTCTGAAAGTTCACTTTAAGAAAAAGCCAACTGACGAAACTGTCGATCTTGATAAACTAGCAGCAAAAACCGCTGGCTCATCTGGTGCGGATTTGGCAAATATGGCAAATGAGGCTGCAATTATTGCCGCTCGTCGCAATAAGAAGAAGATTACGAATGACGAATTAACTGAGGCGTTTGAGCGTGTGGCAATTGGTCCAGAGCGCAAGGCTAAGGTGATGAACGATCACGAAAAAGAATTGACAGCTTATCATGAGGCTGGTCATGCAATTGTTGGTCACGTCTTGCCTGATTCCGATCCAGTCCACAAGGTTACGATTATTCCACGTGGCGGTACCGGTGGAGTAACATGGTTCTTGCCGCCAGAAGATAAAAGCTACACCAATGTTTATGAGTTTAAGGATATTTTGGCTCGGGCAATGGGCGGACGAATCGCTGAGCAATTAATTTATGGCGATGATGGAATTACTACTGGAGCTGGTTCGGATTTGCGAAAAGCGACTGAGATTGCTCGTGATATGGTGATTGAACAAGGAATGGGTAAGGGCTTGCGCGATCAAGTATTCCATGAAGATAACGGCGGCTTGATGTTCGATAAGATGACCAGAGAGCGTCCGTATTCTGATGAGACTGCGAAGATGATTGATGAGGAAGTCGCACAATTGATTACCGAAGCTAAACATCGCGCAATGTTGGTATTGAAAGAGAATCGTTCGTTCCTTGATAAGTTAGCCGAGGCCCTGCTGAAGGAAGAAACTTTGGAAGAATCTGAGGTTGACGAGATTCTTAAAGGCACAAAATTACCAAAAGAAGCTAAACTGCATTCGTAAAATACTATGGGGCGCGTTCGTAGTACAGTTACGAAAATAAATCAGCGGCTCAATGTGAAATTGGCGGCTACGATTCTGGCGGGCTCGACGTTGTTGTCGAGCTTGTTGGGGTTTTTCCGTGATCGTCTACTTAACTCTGCTTACATGCCAAGCGAAAATGGAGCGTTGGCAGGATATCCGGTTGGACTGGATGCCTATACGGCAGCTTTCATGGTGCCAGATTTTATGTTTGCAGTGCTGGTTTCTGGTGCGCTTAGTGTAACGTTTATTCCAGTATTTAATGAGCGTTGGGTAAAAGGCAATAAGCAGTCAGCTTGGCAAATTAGCTCAAGCATGATTAATTTTATGGCACTAATAACAATGGCAGCATCAGTGCTTATCATCGTTTTTGCCGATCCGTTGATGAAGTATTTAATTGCGCCTGGTCTTAGTGAGTCTGGCCATGCTTTGGCGGTTAGCATGATGCAGGTGATCGCAGTGAATCCGTTTATTTTTGCGGTTGCGGCGGTGATTGCTAGTATTCAGCAAGCGGTCGGGCGATTTATGTTCTGTGCGCTGGCGCCAATGCTATATAACGTCGGTATTATTATCGGTACAGTGTGGTTTACTGGCGGTGTCAATTTATTCGGCTGGCAGATTTTTGATGGCGGCATTATGGGCGTGGCGCTAGGCGTGGTTTTGGGATCGTTTTTGCAATTGATCGTCAGCGCGGTTGGCTTGGCTGGACTTGGGTTTGATTACAATTTCAAAATCTATTGGCGAAATAAGGGTTTTAGAAAAGTCCTATCTTTGCTGCCAGCACGTTCTGTTGATCAAGGAATGGATTATGTGGTTAGCTTGGTTGAGGTCAATTTAGCCTCGCGTTTGGCTGACGGTACGGTTAGGGCATATCAACAGGCTTTAACTCTTCATATGATGCCGATTAACCTTATTGGTGTGGCAATTTCTAACGCAGCCTTTCCACAATTAACTGAGCATTTGGGCGAGGGTCGGGATGATTTATTCCAAAAAGACCTGCGTTCCCTGCTGAGAATTATTTTTTGGATGGCACTTCCGGTGTCAGTGGTGATTTTCTTTACCAGAGGATATATTGTGCACTTTATTCGCAATGGTGGCAATCAACTAATCGCGGGAATTTTGGGCTGTTTGGTCGTAGCAATTTTATTCCGAACTATTTACCATATGGCCGCGCGAGCATTTTACGCCCGCCAAGATACGAAAACTCCGCTGTATATTTCAATTTTCTCGATTACTTTGAATATTATTTTAGCAATTGTTCTATCAATGGTTTTGAAAATGGGCGCATATGGATTGGCTTGGGCTCAATCAACCGTGGCGGTTTTGGAAGTGGTTGTGCTTTTGGCAGTTATGAATCGTCAAATGCCAAAATTATTCGACATGACGTTTGTGCGGGCGATTTTTAAGATGATACTCGCTGGAATCATTACGGGCGTGGTTTGTTATATTGGTGTGTTGGTTTTGCCATTTCGTTACCATGACGACAGCTTCTTTAGCGCTTTTCCGAAATTCGTTATCATTTCATTGGTCAGTTTTGGGGCATATGCCATGGCTTCGAAGTGGTTGAAATTGCCAGAAATTGACCCGATCTTATCGCGATTGAAGAAAGTGTTATTTGGACGGTTGGAGTTTAAGGGCTAATGGAAAATATTCGGAATTTTTGTATTATTGCTCACATTGATCACGGCAAGTCTACGCTGGCTGATCGAATGATGGAGATGACTGGGACGGTAGAAAAGCGCGAGATGAAGTCGCAGTTGCTGGATTCGATGGATTTGGAGCGAGAAAAAGGAATCACTATTAAACTGGCGCCGGTGCGAATGCGATATAAAAATGTTGATCTGAATTTGATTGACACTCCGGGGCACGTCGACTTTAGTTATGAAGTTTCGCGCAGTTTGCAGGCTTGCGAGGGCGCGATATTGGTGGTTGATGCCAGCCAGGGAATTCAGGCACAAACATTGTCGAACGTTTACTTGGCGATGGAGCAGGATTTGACAATTATTCCGGTCTTGAATAAGGTTGATCTTCCGGCTGCTGATATACCGCGCGTATCCAGACAAGTTATTAATTTGTTGGGTTGCGACGAGAGCGAGATTATTCATATTTCTGCTAAAACTGGTCAAAACGTAGATAAGGTTTTGGATGCGGTTGTCGATAAAATCCCTGCGCCAACTGGCGAGGTTGATGATCCGACTCGGGCGTTGATTTTTGATAGCTATTATGATGATTATCGTGGCGTGATTTTGTACGTCAGGGTGGTTGATGGGCGAATTAAAAAGGGCGAGTCTATCCGAATGATGGCGACTGGGGCAAATGGACTAGCTCTGGAGGTTGGTCATCTTAGCCCAGCCATGCAACCCGACCCTTCGCTTGAAACTGGCGAAATTGGCTATATTGTGACAAACCTAAAGACGACACGCGAGGCGCGGGTTGGCGATACGGTAACACTGGGGAGATATTTTAATTAAGATTAAAAAGGGAAACCACGAATCTACAAACAATAAGCTTAACTGAATTTTTTTGGCGTTGGTTCGTAGTATTGACGCGTATGATTGCTGAAATCAGTTTCCTTACCAGATTTGGCATAGCATTTATTCGACAAAACTCATTAAGTCTCTTAATAAAGAAATCAAACGTCAAACGAAATAGAAGGTTCTTTTTTCTAACGAGGAGGCTCTGGAACGTTACTTAGTTACTTTGTTTGAAGACTCTACTAGAGTGTTTACACAAAATTATTGACAGCATCTTTTCCTTTATAATATAATAAAACCTCATGAGGTATTATATGTCTAAACAAAAAATTAATCGCTTTGTCGGATCTATTGGAGCTTTTATTGGGATCCTTGTCTTTATTGCATATATTCCACAAATTATCGCTAACCTACAAGGAGAAAAAGCTCAACCATTCCAACCACTATTCGCAGCAGTTTCTTGTTTAATTTGGGTAATCTATGGTTGGACAAAAGAACCTAAAAAAGACTGGATCCTCATCATTCCCAATGCAGCGGGAGTGATATTAGGCGGTTTAACTTTTATTACTTCTTTATAAAAGTTATATAAACAAAACCAGCAACTTCATAAAAAAGTTGCTGGTAGAGATTTTGGACTATCACAGGAAAAAATATTTAACCAAAGTGATATATTGTTTGATAAATCAGAGTATAATAGTAATTAAAAATAGGATTGGATAGCGAGCAGATTCTTGCTTCCTGCTATGTTTATATTCCATCAAGTGTAAGTTAATTAAGATTAAAGAAGGAAAAACCATGAATCCACAAACAATAAGCTTAACTGAATTACAAAAACACCTCGATCAAACTTGTAAGGAGAAAGGTTGGGATAAAAATTCTGTCACTGAAGTATTCTTATTGTTAGCCGAGGAAGTTGGCGAGCTGGCGAAGGCGATTCGCAAAGAGACAGGATTTAAGGGAGAAAAAAGACCTGATAACCACGACAATCTGCGCGAGGAGTTTGCGGACGTGCTGAACTATTTGATGGAATTGGCAAATCGGTTTGACGTCAATTTGGCGGAAGTGTATTTTGAGAAGCACAAGATAAATAGCACGCGACATTGGGAATAATATATACTGTTACTGAAAGGTGCAGATGTAATAGAATGCACGAAATAGGTATTGATATATCTGTTGTTGGCAATTATGAGTAATTTCAAAAACTTTACAGAGAAGATTAGATGTCGGGTGATTCCGATAACACGCGAACGCTGTGTGTGGTTAGATGAGAAAATTGTCGACGATGATTCGTATAGTATTTTTATGAATGGACGATCATACGAACTCGGTGAGGAATATGATGACTTTTTGTATGTTACGGTTGACAGTTTTGCCGAACTAGCAGACGCTATTCTCCGCGAGTTGTATGCGCGCGGATTTTCATCGTCAGACTATAGGCTAATCAACGAAAATTATTTTCATCTAGATTATAGCTTTTTGAGCGATGACATACCTTGGGTCGCTTGGCGTAATGTTGATGTGATAGTTAAGGGTGATATTACTGACGAGAAGGACTATCGTCGCGACAAAGCTAAACGCGGTCGGTGGATGAGTTACGCTGAACTGGTTCAGGTTATTGGCAAGAATCAAGCTCATAAGATTTTTGAGCAGTTATAGGTTAGACCTCAGTGTGTAAGGAATAATTTGCTGAGAATAAGTAGGCATGCAAGGAGCGATTTACTATGCGTTTATACAAGAACGCTGAGCTGATATAATAATACATAGTTATGACTGAAAAAATTACCGTCAAACCACTTCCAGGTTATAAAGAAGTTAAGCCCTTCGTTTATGCGGGGTTTTTCCCGGTGTCCAACGAAGACTATAATGACTTGAAAGAGGCAATTGAAAAGTTGAGCCTGAGCGATTCGGCGTTACAGTTCGAGCCAGAAAATTCGCCAGTGCTGGGCTACGGTGTGCGAATTGGATTTTTGGGTCTGCTTCATATGGATATTATTCGTGAGCGATTGGAGCGTGAGTATAATTTGGATCTCATCGTTACAAATCCGAGTACTGATTATCAAGTTAGTTTGACGAATGGCGAGGAATTGGATATTAAGTCTGCCAGTGAATTACCCGACCCAGCGCAGATAAAAGAGATTCGCGAGCCATGGATTAATGGTGAAATTGTTGTGCCGCAAGATTATATCGGTGCGGTGATTCAGTTGATTGTGAGTAAGCGTGGTCGCCAGAAAAACCTGAGTTACATTGACGAGCGAGCGCTGATTTCGTTTGAGGCGCCGCTTGCTAATTTATTGACAGATTTTTATGATCAATTGAAATCGATTACCAGCGGCTACGGTTCGTTTAATTACGAGTTGGCGGATTATCAAGTGGAAGATTTGGTGCGAGTTGATTTTTATGTGGCGGGCGAAATGGTTGATTCGTTGAGCGTAATGTGTCATCGGTCAGAATCTCAACATTTGGGGCGTGAGATTGTTAAGAAATTGAAGGAAGTCGTGCCGCGCCAGAGTTTTGAGGTTTCACTACAGGCGGCAATTGGCGGTAAATTTATTGCCAGGGAAAATATTGGCGCTTATCGAAAAGACGTTACGGGCTATCTTTACGGCGGCGATGTCAGTCGTAAAAAGAAGCTTCTCGCCAAGCAAGCACGCGGTAAAAAACGAATGAAGCGCTTTGGTAAAGTTGACATACCGAGCGAAGCATTTATGGTGATGCTAAAAAGGGATTAACTATGAAAAAACCTATTGTTTATATTGATATGGATGGTGTTTTGGCGGATTTCAAATCTGCTTTAACAAAAATATCGCCTGAGTTGATTGATGAGTTTGCTGGTCAGCACGATAATATTCCAGGAATTTTTTCTTTGATGGATCCAATGCCTGGAGCCATCGAGGCGGTTTACGCTCTAAAAGAAAAATACGATTTATATATTTTATCTTCTTCTCCATGGGAAAATCCGACAGCTTTGGGCGATAAGTTGGCGTGGGTGAAAAAATATTTTGGTGGTGAAGGTTCGGATAATGTTTTCTTCCGTAAGGTTATTTTTTCGTCAGCAAAGAATTTGAGTCGAGGCGATATCTTGATTGACGATCGGACGGCGAATGGTGCGGGCGAGTTTCCTGGTCGGCTTATTCGTTTTGGAAGTTCTGAATTTCCCAATTGGCAATCTGTACTTGATGAGTTATTATAGGTAAATATTATGCCAAGTATTGAAGATCTTATTACAAATTATCAGCCAACTGAATCGACAATTGAGTTGGTCAAAAGTACGAAAATTGCGCTGCTTGCGGGAATTTCTGGTGCGGGCAAAGACACGATAAAAAAACAATTACTGAAGTCCCCAGAGTTTCGTGATATTGTTTCTCACACTACGCGCGTTCCACGCACAAATAACGGATGCGCCGAGCAGGATGGAATCGACTATCATTTTATTGATTCGCAAACTGCCGAAAATATGCTACAAAATAATGAATTTATCGAGGCAAAATTTGTTCACGGTACGGTTTATGGGACGTCAGTGGCTGAGTTAAAATTAGCGCACGATCAGAACCGCGTGGCAATTACCGACATTGACGTTCAGGGCGTGGAGGAATATGAGCGACTGGCGCCAGATAGCATTGCGATTTTCATTGTGCCGCCAAATAGCCAAACTTGGATTGAGCGATTAAAAAAGCGTTACGCAACTGAAGAAGATTTTCAAGCGGAGTGGCCAAAGCGCCACGCTTCAGCGATAAAAGAGTTGGCTTACGCGCTTGAAGTTCCGTATTATCACGTGATTATCAATGACGATTTGGAACGAGCAATTCGAGTGACCGAGGAAATTATTTTGCGCGGCGACGTGTTTAAGCGTCAGGATGATGAGGCGCGTTTGGTAGCTCGAAATCTCCTCAATGATATAATTAATCTATGAGTTCAGCAAAAACTCCAAAAAAAATAGCAGCCAGGCAAGATCATTCTTCGAAGACCTTGACTACATTGTTAGACCAATCCTTTTTTATCTTTGCGGGTTTGGCGTCGTTTTGGTTGGCGTGGTTAGTGCTTAGAGAAGGTTGGGCGACGGGCGGTTGGTGGCTGGTTGGCTTGTTCTTTGTTGTGTGGATAATTGTGGCGTATTTGGCGTTGCCTAGGCTTCATCGAATTTTGAGCAATATGTACGTGCCGAACTATTTTATCGGCAGGACGCGAACGGCGGACGGAGTATTAAGCGACCCTGTCAATTTGAGTGTGCGCGGCTCGGAAGAAAAGCTCCATAAGGCAATGACTGAGGCTGGCTGGGTTTTGGCGGATGATATAACTCCGAGATCAGCTTGGAAAATGGTGCTTACAGTACTTAGTGGTCGTAGTTATCCAAATGCACCGGTGTCGCCAGCATTTTTGTTTGGCAGACGGCAGGACTTTGCTTATCAGCAGGAAGTTGACGGCAATCCAAGGCGTCGTCATCACGTTAGGTTTTGGCGATGCCCAACTGGCTGGCTTCTTCCTGGCGGTCATCGAGTTGATTGGTTGGCGGCTGGTACGTATGATAAGAGCGTCGGCTTTTCTTTGTTTACTTTCCAGTTCACGCATAAAATTGACGAGAATATTGATATTGAACGAGATTATATTATTGAGTCGGTTAAAAGTAACAATAAAAATGTTAGAGTGACGATATTAAAGGATTTTTCAACGGGCTATCATTCGCGCAATGGTTTCGGAGATTCCATTCGCACTGATGGCGATTTGCCGATTTTGGAAGTCGGTCGGATAAAGGCTGACGATAATGTCACGGCTTCAACGCGGCTTGGGGTGATTATGGACGGCACAATTTATGATCGTCATCCGCGAAATCACGAAACCCTATTGGAAGAGCTTTGGGGCCGCCGACCGCCGCAGATTTTAATTGGCGGCGGATTGATGATTCTGGCGTCGTTGTTCACAATTGGGCAAATGCTGGTGGACTTTTCTAGCTGGCCGACGACTTTGGTACAAGTTGCGAATATTGATGGAATTGATATAAATGCTGCGAATACTATGTTGTCAATGATGGCTGGTTTTAATGTATTGTTGGTCGTGGCGGAAATTGTGCTGGTTTGGATGCTGCTTCGAGGAAGTAGTCGGGCGCGAATCTCACTACTTTCTGTGGCGACATTGGCTATTGTCACTGAATCTTTATCCGTGACAATTGGGCGAATTAATGCGTCGATTATGCTGCTTTTGATCTCAATTGGCGTGCATATTATGATCATGATGCTGTTCTCTTCAGATGCGGCGCGCTACTTTACGGAAAGACGATAAGGCTTGGCACTCTGCTTGTATGAGTGCTAGATTTGCGATATAATTGAACTATGACCGAACGTCAACAAGCAATCCTTGTCGCCATTATTGAGCAGTACGCTGAAATTGCGGCGCCAGTTGGTAGTGTAACGCTAGCCAAACTGTTTGGCGTGAGTAGCGCCACGATTCGCAGTGAAATGGCAAAACTTGAGGAGATGGGATTTATTGAGGCGCCCCACACGAGCGCAGGTCGAATTCCGACAGATAAGGGATATCGTTTTTATGTCAATGGAATCACGGCGGCGCAAATGACGGAATTGCCGAGCGGTATTGATAACAGCACGAAGGCAATTGAGGCGCACGTCAATTCAAATGTTGATACTTCAGACAAAGCGATCCGTCGAGCAGTTGATGGTTTGGTGGAAATGACTGGCAATTTTGGTTTTGCGTCATTTGGTTCGAGTTTGTATATGAACGGAATGACTCAGTTATTTAGTCAGCCAGAGTTTGGTGATGGCGATCACGTTCAGGCGGTTGCTAAATTGATTGACAATATCGAGCCGTGGCTTCGTGAAGCGGCGCCGGACGAACCGCTAAATGTGTTTATTGGTAGCGAAAACCCAATCGGTAAAAGTAGTGGAGCTACGTTGATTATAAGTAAATTTAAGTCATCGTCTGGTGGCGATAATTACATCGGTGTGATTGGTCCGACGCGACAAAATTATCGTCGAACGATGGAGCTGGTGCGCCGCACGGGCGCGATGCTAGAGGAGGTATTGTAATGGCTGAATGGATTGGTGGACTATTAAGTGGTTTGCCGGCGTGGCTGATTGTAATAATTTCAGTAATAATATTTATTATTGGAGCGGTTTGCATTTTAGCCTTTGAGTCTGTTACGGCTGGCGGTGATCCGATCTTGCCGTTTAAAAGGAGGAAAAAATGACGAAGAATAAAAAAGCTGAAGATTTAGAGAAAGAAATTGCTGAATTGACGTCGGATCTGCAGCGAACTCGAGCGGATTTTGAGAATTATCGTAAGCGCGTGGAGACAGAAAAGCAATCAGCTCATGAGTTGGGGCAAACTAAGTCGGTGATGAAATTATTGCCAGTTATTGATACGATTGAGCGAGCTGTCACCAACGTTCCAGAGAAACTTCAGGATAATGCTTGGGTTAAGGGTGTGGCTGGTCTGGGAAAACAGCTCGATAAACAATTGAAAGAAATCGGCTTGGAGAAAATTGACGCTAAACCTGGAACTTTATTTAATCCTGAATTTCATCAGGCTGTTCAGTTTGACGAATCGGCGGATGGCGACCAGGAGGTTGTTGCTGAGGAGCTTCGTGCTGGCTATACTTTGAATGGTTCAGTCATTCGCGACGCAATGGTAAAAGTTACTCGTCAATAATAGACGTTTATAGTGAAATAAGTGCGCTACTTATTTTTGGAGTGGCGCTTTTTATTTACCAATAGAATAATTGCAATAACGATCAGGGATATACCAATTGCAAGACCTATA
>CAUTQX010000020.1:0-12119 GCA_963540705.1 uncultured Candidatus Saccharibacteria bacterium | reverse complement strand
GAGAACCCTTATAGTCGCTTTGTTGCAATAAGAACTCAAGAACACTAGTTTTCCCAGCGCCCAACGAGCCGTTCACCAAATACAACGGAACTTTATCGATAACCGCTCGCCCATCATCAAACGGCGCATTAATGCTAAATTCCAAATCATCGTCGCGTTTCGCCATATGCTTATTATACGTCATTTTCACAAGGTGATATACTAAGTCTATGAAAGTCATCTTAGCATTGGGAAATCCAGGCGAAAAATACACCCAGACAAGACATAATGCTGGCTTTTTAGTGATTGATAAATTTGCCTCAGAGAATAATGCAGTTTTTTGCAATAAGCCAAAATTTTCCGCGGATATCGCAGAAACAAACATTTCTGGAGAAAAAATCCTGCTAGTTAAACCAACTACATTTTACAATGAGGTCGGAATTTCCGCCCGAACAATCTTAGATTTTTACAAATTGACATTGGACGATTTACTAATTATTCACGACGACACGGCGCTGGACTTCGGTAAAATTCGAACCCGCAAAGGCGGACGAGACGCGGGCAGTAATGGCTTAAAGTCGCTACACTCTCATATCGGTTCAGACTTTTGGCATATTCGTATTGGCACAGACAATCTGCTTAGACGTCAAGTTGGTGACGTAGATTTTGTTCTAGGCAAGTTCAACTCAGATGAGCAAAAAATTCTCCAAAGCTGGATATTGCCCAAATCAATTAACTTGGTCGAGAAATTTATTAACGGAACTATCGAGCCGTTCAGTATAAAATATTAAACCAGATTCTAGCGTCGTTTTCGCGGCACAATTTTTGAAGCACTGTTCTTCAATTGTTCTTCGGCTTGATGTAATTTTGCAGCCGCGGCTTCTTGTAAATTGATAGATCGAGCTTCCAGAATGCTACTGCCGACCGCCAAACTCACGAACAATAAGCCCAAGCCACCCGTCGCCCATTCCGGCAATTCCAAATGGAATAATTTGGCAATCATCATCACGCCGAGAGCCATAATTGCCCAGTGAGCGCCATTTTCCAAATATTTATATTTGCTAAGCGCGCCCGTTCGTAATAAATATACGGTTAGCGATCGGACCCAAATCGCTCCAGCGCCCAGTCCAGCCACAATCAGCAGCACGCTGTTGGTAATAGCAAACGCGCCAATCACGCCGTCAAAGCTAAAGCTAGCATCCAGAATTTCCAAATATAACAAGCTAGCAAACGCCGCCCAACCAGTTTTAATCTTAACGGATTTTGTGTCATCCTCGTGGAAAAATGAGCCAAACAGTTCCAGCCCAATATGCAGTACGATTCCAAGCACTGCCGAAATCAGCACCAAAGATTTATGCGGCGCCTCGACCGTAAAATACAAAACAGCTGCCACGCTAAGCATTATGCACACCTTAAAATTCTCAAATCGCCCAGCCTTCGCCAAGATCGGCTCAACGTGCCGCATCCAGTGAACACGTTTGTTGTAATCGATGAAATAGCTAAGCCCAATCATAATCAAAAACGCCCCACCAAACGCGTCAATCATCGGCGACGCCTCGTGCAGGATCTTGCCGTACTCGACAGGTTTATGTAGCGCCAGATTGACAACATCCATAAATCCATGACCACTCGCAATCATCACAATAGCAATTGGCAATATAAATCGAACGACAAACACCGCCACAAATATACCAGCCGTCAGGAAGACTTTCTGCCAGACTTGGCTCATTCCCGCCAAAACCTTGCTATTTATCACCGCGTTGTCAAAGCTAAACGTAACTTCCAAAACCACCAAAATAGTAAATAGCCAAAGACCACTAACGCCCATATGACTAAAAATCAAACTGCCCAGACCTAAGGTCAATAGGACTGAAAACCAGAAAATCCGAAACGGATGATGTGAATGTAAAAGATGCTTCATATTGATTTAGTATAGCATAAGCATGGAGTATAATTTTATATATGGCACAAAAATCGCCAGATGGTCGCATAAAAAAGTTTTTATCAGCCAACAGCGAATTGATCGGTTGGGTGGTTTTTGGCGTCCTTATAATTTCTATTTATCAATTCAGCTCACGATTAGGCGTTATGTTATTAAACGGAGAATTTGCAGAATGGTGCAATAAATTACTTCCGCCATTACAAGATTTCATCACGCTGACGCTAAGCGTAATTGTTGAGGCGGTCCCATTCTTAATTTTAGGAATTATCATATCCGCGCTTATCAGATACTTTTTATCATCAAAAGACGTCTTCAAAATATTGCCAAAAAACGCCTTTCTCCGACGAATTGCGCTCTCTATGATCGGGCTAATTTTACCCGTGTGCGAATGCGGCAACGTACCAATTGCACGTAGCTTAATAGCAAACGGATTAAAACCTGCCGACGTTATTAGCTTTCTTTTCGCCGCGCCAATCGTAAACCCGATAACCATAATTTCAACCATGACCGCCTTCAGTTTTGACACCCGAATGGTTTGGTGGCGGATTATTTTTGCGCTAATTATCGTACAAATAACCGCTTTTATCGTCAGCTTTTTTAAGGAAGATTCCATCATTAATCCAGAGTTCGAGAAACTTTGCGACTCTCATAATCATGATTCAAAATTATCAAACATATTCAGCTCATCACGTAATGAATTCTGGCAATTATTTACTATGTTAGTCTTAGGTGCTAGCATCGCAGCCGCCACACAAATCTTCGTTCCGCGATTCATCGTAAACGCCGTCGGAGGCGACATTTTCCTATCAGTCATATCTATGATCACGCTAAGTTTCATCATTTCGATATGCTCCAGCATTGATGCGTTCTTCGCACTGGCTTACGTGCGAAATTTCACAACAGGCTCAATTTTATCTTTCTTGCTGTTCGGACCGATGATAGACATTAAAATGATTACGCTGTTAAAAACAACTTTTCGCTGGAAATTTATTACAACAATTACCTTAATTGTATTCATCTTGTCGCTAATTGTCGGGCTGGGAGTTAACTTATATGTACGCTAACCTTGCAAAATCAATTGGCGGAATTATCGTTTGCGCATATATTTTGCTATTAGCTTGGCGCGATCAACTCGGATTTTACGTACATCCGCGCTATCACGCATTCGCGGTCATAAATAGCGTAATCGGCGTTATACTTTTGTTTATTGATATAATGTTGCAATTAAAAAATAAACCCGCAAAAGACAAATCTAGAATTAGCTTGAAAAAAATTACCCCAATATCTTATTTTGCGATAATTATATTATCAGTCGGATACATATTACCGCCAAAGCCACTCTCTCCAAGTAGTCTCGCACAAAAAGAAAGTCCTGCGATTATTGAGCCCGAAAGTCGTTGCGAAACACCTCAGCCGAAAGAGAACTCTTCTACAATCTCAATAAACCGCTGGAAAACCGCTATAAATTCTTGCAAAGAGGCTGCTTATTTTAACGGCAAAGATATCACCGTTACCGGCTTTGTTTCAAATGACCTGTTAAAAAACTACGGTTACAATTACTTCAATATTGCCAGATACGTTATAAGTTGTTGCACTGTTGATAGCGTGCCTATGAAAATCCTGGTCGAGAAAAACTTTTCAACAGACTACCCAGATGGAACATGGCTAATCGTCAAGGGTAAATTGTCGCAAAAAATCGTTAATAGTCAAGCTGAATATGTCATAACCGACGCGCATATCACAAAAATCAGCCAACCCAAATATCCTTATGAATTACTCGGATTATAAGTCTATTGCACACTTGTTGCAATAAGTTATAAACTATTCGTAGTACTATGCTAAATGAAATATTTGAACGCCACAATCTTCGCCTGACAAAACCACGTCAGCAAGTATTTGATATCTTACAAAATTCAGATGTGCCTCTTACGATTGGCGATATTGCGAAAAACTGCAAAAACATTAACCGTGCCAGTATTTACCGCACACTGCTAATGTTCGATAATCTGAACATTATAAACACCATAACTATTGGCTGGAAAAATTATTACGAGTTAGCAGAACCTTTTATACCACATCATCACCATCTCTACTGCATCAATTGTCAAAATGCCGAACCCATACAATCGCAAGAACTCGAAAAACTCATAGATCTCATTAGTAAAAAACATAATTTCATTTTCCCAACAAAAAAGCGCCAGGTAAGGGTGGGCATCACCTGACGCTTTTTTACCCTTCAACCCACCCGAGCTACCGTATCAGTGAAGCGTCGCGACTAAAACTCCAAAAGTCCGCGCCTGATGACTATCAATACAATTTTGTACTCACATTAACAGAGGTCGCCTTTGAAAAAGGGCAGTTAAAGGGGTTAGTATGCGCGTAACGTTGAACCGCAAAAAGTGGAGGGTAAGAATACTTAATGCCATTGCGCGCAACCTAACATATAGTTAGAATAGGGGGGTATAAGGTGCGTTTGGTTAATGATTACTTAACCAATCGTCCTTGATTATAGCAAACATTTGACAAAGTGTCAATACTTTTTACCACATTTTTTATGGAAATCAATAGAATTACACCAGATGAGCATATTTTCTCCCAGAGATTAGCGCATATTGCCAATCCACCAAAAAGCTTATGTTATATGGGAAAGTTGCCGGAAACAAAGGCGCCAGTCGTATCAATCGTCGGGTCCCGTAAGCCGTCTGCCTATGGAAAAGAAGTGACCGAGCGATTGGCAACAGATCTGGCAAAAGCCGGATGTGTAATCGTGAGTGGGCTGGCGCTAGGTGTGGATTGCATTGCCCAAAAAGCTGCAATTGAAGCTGGAGGCACGGTTGTGGCGGTCGTACCAAACGAACTTCCAGACATTTCTCCAAAGACAAATTATCAACTGGCAATGGACATCATAAAGCATGGCGGCGCGGTCGTTTCAGAATGGATGAAGGGCGATAATAAAATAGTCAATCGTTGGAGTTTTTTGGAGCGAAATCGTTTAGTTAGTGGGCTGGCCGATGGAATTATTATCACCGAAGCCACCGAGCGAAGCGGCACATTAAACACAGCATCGCACGCACTGAATCAGGGAAGAGATTTGTTTGTAGTTCCAGGCAACATAACCAGCCCCCTGTCGGCGGGTTGTAATACTTTATTAAAACAAGGGGCGTATTTAGTGACGGACGCCGACGATGTTTTATCAATCATAGCGCCAGAAAAATTACAGAAAGACAACGGTCAAGAATTGGCAGTCAGCTCAACCATAGAAGAGGGTATCATCATAAAACTCATCTCGGAAGGACTTCGTGACGGCGACGAAATCCAACAAAAATCAGGATTATCCGCATCAGATTTCGCCACGGCGTTAACTATGCTAGAAATCAACGGTGTTATCAAACCTCTCGGAGCAAACAACTGGACATTACGGTAGTTTTATTATATAATGCTACTCTATGAGAAGCCCCGACAGTTTACATCCAGAAAATGACATTACAGACAAAAAAAGAGAAGAGCCATTTTTTAGCATAGAAGGTATACCCCCAACGCTACTTAGTCTCATCGGAACTGCCGCTGCGTGCATTGGGATAAAGGACCCTACTACATTTAAAGGATTTGCCGCTTTCGTTATTGGTAGTGTAATGGATGCGCTAGACGGCAAACTAGCCAGGGCAACTGGAGGAGAAACTAAACTAGGCAAAATTGTTGACCATACTGGAGATAAAATCAAAGTACTCTATACGATATGGAACATGCATAAAGCAGACACAGCCCCAAGATCGGTACTTGGTGGCATTGCCGCGTTTAACGTTATCAATGCAGCGTGTTCAATAAAAACTCATATAGACAACCCCGATATATCACAGGCACCTGAAAAAAGCGGCAAGATAGCCATGGCCATGGAGGTTACATCTTTAATATTATATTCTGCCGGTAAATTTGCCGAGCTGCACGGCTTAAGAAAAACTAGCAACACAGCCAGGGTACTAGGTAGGCTGGCAGCGGCAACTGCTATAATTCCTGCGACACTATCGACAGCAAGCTATATCAGACGAGCAAGCGGCAATAACCACAACCCATAAAAGCACCAAAATACGGCAGTTGATCGCAGTCTTGGAATAGCCGCACTACTTGGTCGCATTGGAAAATCTAGCCGTCAATAGAGATTGTTATTGTAGCTACATAGTGATTTGTTATAATATAAAGTTATGAAAAATCTCGTTATCGTCGAGTCACCAGCAAAAGCTAAAACCATCGAGAAATACCTCGGCAAGGATTTTCATGTATTATCCAGTGTGGGGCATATTCGCTCGATTGTTAAAAAAACCAAAGACGGAACGCCGCCGATTGACGTGGCTAACGATTTTTTCGCAATCTATGAAGTTGACCCTGAAAAAAAGAAAGTTATCACCGAACTAAAGAGAAACGTCAAGGCAGTTGGCAAGGAAAACGTTTGGCTCGCAACCGATGAAGACCGCGAAGGAGAGGCTATTGCTTGGCACTTATGTAAGGTGCTGGATCTTCCAATTGAAACAACCAAGCGAATTGTTTTTCATGAGATCACCAAAGATGCCATAACCAATGCAATTAAAAATCCGCGGACCGTGGATATGAATTTGGTCCAAGCGCAACAAGCCAGGCAAATTCTTGACCGACTGGTTGGTTTTGAGCTTAGTCCGGTCGTCTGGCAGAAAGTCCCTGGCGGAAAGTCGGCTGGTCGCGTTCAGAGTCCAGCAGTAAGACTGCTCGTTGAGCGCGAACGTGAAATTATGGAGTTTGAAGGCAATTCTCAGTTTAAAGTTACCGCCGTTTTTATTCACGACAATCAAGAATTCAAGGCTGAGCTTAATCAGAAATTCGATACAGAAGAAGCGGCAAACGAATTCTTAAATAGCCTGAAACCCGCCGAATTTGTTGTTAGCGATATCTCAAAAACTCCAGGAACGCGCAATCCAGCGGCACCATTTACCACGTCAACCTTGCAGCAGGAAGCCAACTCTAAACTTGGCTTCAGTTCCAAAGCAACTATGGCTTCAGCGCAAAAATTATACCAAGACGGAAAAATCACCTATATGCGTACCGACTCGGTGAATTTGAGCGGTCAAGCCATCGCGGCGGCTACCGATTTTATCAAGCGTCTTTACGGTCCAGATTACTCAACGGTTCGCAAGTTTAAGACCAAATCCGCGTCCGCCCAAGAAGCCCACGAAGCCATTCGCCCGACGGACATTACTCTGGAAACCGCGTCTAATAATAGCTATGACCAGAAATTATACGATCTAATTCGACGCCGAACTTTAGCGTCGCAAATGTCGCCAGCGAAACTAGAGAAGACAACTATTACAATCGACATCAAGGGAGAAAAATTACCAAAAAGCAAAAAACCCGCTCAGTTTGAGGCAAAGGGCGAAGTCATTACGTTTGACGGATTTTTGCGCGTTTATGGCGGTAATAAAGATGAGCTTCTACCGAAGTTAAAATCTGGCGATGAAGTCAATTCTCACGACATTACGGCTCGTCAAACATTTACACGACCGCCAGCTCGTTACACTGAAGGCTCGCTAGTTAAGAAGCTGGAGGAGCTTGGAATCGGCCGTCCGTCAACTTACGCTACGATTATTGACACTATTCAAACTCGCGGCTACGTTGAAAAAGGCGACAGCGAAGGTCAGCCACGCGACGTGATTGTCCTGAACTATAACGGCGAGGAAGTTAGCCGAAGTATTGTCCAGGAAAAAACTGGCTCGACACGCGGCAAGCTTATTCCAACGCCAAGCGGAGAGTTGATCGCTGACTTTCTGACGGACCATTTTACGCAAATCGTCGATTACGATTTTACCGCCAATGTTGAAACGGAATTTGACAAAATTGCCGGTGCCAATCTGGAAAAAAGCACAATGTTGCACGGATTTTACACGCCTTTCCATAAATTAATCGAGCAATCTGGCGGAATTGACCGGAGTAAAGTCGGCGCTAATCGCGAAGTGGGAATTGACCCGAAGACGAATAAACCGATTATCGCAAGATTCGGTCGTTTCGGTCCAATGCTGCAGCTGGGCGCAACTGAAGATGAAGATAAACCTCGCTTTGCACCACTTCCAAAAGGCGCGAAAATTGAAACGGTAACCTTAGAGCAAGCACTGGAGATGTTCAAGCTGCCACGCGTCGTCGGTCAAACAGAGGACGGTCAAGACATCAAAGCAAACATTGGCCGCTTTGGTCCATATATTCAAGTCGGCAAATTATTCGTTTCCATTAAACCAGAAGACCCTCACAGTATCACTTTAGAAAAGGCTCGCGAACTTTACGCCGCCAAATTAGAGGCTGAGGCCGCTAAAAATATTGCTGAATTTTCAGATGGAATTAAGGTTCTTAATGGGCGATTCGGTCCATACATCACTAATGGTGCTAAAAATGTCAAAATCCCCAAAGACACAGATCCGAAAACTATTACTCACGAAAAAGCTCTGGAGTTATTAAGCGCCACAACAGCGAAGCCAACTCGCAAACGCGCGGTTCGAAAAAGCACCAAGACGTCCGCCAAAAAGAAATAGCATTTTCAATACTATCCAATAATTTCGAATAATAAAAACTCTTCATATAATCTATTGCAAAAAACGTAAAATAAATGCTATAATTTATATCAGCAATTATAGCATTTACCTATTGACATTAATCAAATGCAATTGTATAATTAAAAACATATTTTCAATCAATATAACCTGTGGTGAGGCAGAGAGGATGTTTCTAGCAACATGAGCGAGACAGCAAAAACCGAGCAAAGCGCCAAATTAAATTCTGTCGTCGATACTATTATTTCTAAGATTCCGCAAGAGCGTGAAAAGGAAATTATTTCTCGACGATTTGGCTTATACGACCGAAAAGAAACTTTGGAATTGATTGGCGATATGTTCGGCATTACTCGCGAGCGCGTTCGTCAGCTAGAAAAAGCAATCTTAACGCGTCTACGTGCAGCTGTCGCCGAGGGAGAACTTCCTTCGGTTATTGCTATAGAAAAAGAAATTACTTCGAGTTTGTCTGAGATGGGGCGAGTTGCGCGCATGCAGGATTTGGCGTCGCATTTCCTCGGTAAAGAAGCTACTGCAATTGATCGCGCTCGCGTGGCGTTTATTTCTGAGCTAGCAGAAAATATTACGATCGTTACAGAGAATGATGACTACTATCAAGCTGCCGCAATCGACACGCTTGGAAATGAAAAGCAGGTTAGAGCAAGAGTCGAAGAAGTCGTAAAGACCATCAAAAAACACGGCGAGCCCGTTATCGCAGAAGAATTGCATAAAAAATTAGATTACGAACATCCGTCAAACATCGCTGCATTAGCCACTGTAAGTAAAAAATTAGCCAGCTTGAACGGCCAATGGGGGCTAGCCAAATGGCCAGCCGTCAACCCAAAGAACATTCGTGATAAAATCTACGTTGTTCTGGACACCAACGGCTCACCGATGCATTTTTCCGACATTGCCAAGGGAATTCGGGATAGCGAATTTAACCGCCGAAGCGTTACGACACAGGCAATTCACAATGAACTTATTAAAGACAAGCGCTTTGTTCTAATCGGTCGCGGGATTTACGCGCTTGCTAGCTGGGGCTACAGCCGCGGAACTGTAGCAGATATCATTACTGATATATTGAAGAATTCCGAAACTCCGCTTCACCGCGATGAAATCGTTCGTCAAGTCCTCGACAAACGACAAGTCAAAGAAACAACGATTCTGCTCAATCTTCAATCAAAACCACAATTCAAACGCGTTGCTAAAGCCACATACGTTTTTGAAGAAGCCGCTCAAGCTTAGTTGCAAACTTCCTTCAGAGGTGAGATAATTTACACAGCATGCAAATCATTTCTTGGCTCATCGGTACGTTATTACAATGGTATGTTTGGATACCAATTGTTGCAATCCTGGTATTTTTGACGTGGCGAAATTATCGAAGAATCGAAGAATTTACTCCAGTTGAGAGTGTACTTTTGGTTCTGGAAATCCCACGTACAAATGACAAGCAAGAACTTGCCGCCGAACAGTTATTCGCTTCTCTACACGGAATCCTTCGAGACAACAAGGAATTACGATTATCTGGCGGACACCAAGAGCATATCAGCTTTGAAATCGCCTCAGTTAATGGGCAAATTCGCTTTTACGTTTGGGTACCAAAAACCTTACAGAGCTTTGTCGAGGGACAGATTTATTCTCAATACCCAACCGTTCAAATTCACCAAGCCGACGAAGATTATACCGAGCACGAGCGTAATCATGAAGTTGCTTACTCGACAGAATTGACATTAACCGCAGACGAATTTCTCCCGATTCGTACCTTCCAAAACTTCGAAGTTGACCCGCTGGCAGGCATTACGGGTACGCTGGCAAAATTGGAAACCACCGGTGAAGAATTATGGATTCAGGTGCTAGTCAGACCAATCCCAGATGACTGGCAAAACGCCGCAGATCGATATATCAATAGTATAAGAAACGGGCGAATGTTCTCCTTGCCAGGATTTGGCGGTAGCATGCAGTGGCTAATCGGCGTACTTGGCGCGTTATGGCAACCACCAGAGCAGGGGGTCGGGCAATCAACCAAAATCGAGCTGTCAGACCGCGATAAAACTCGCATTTCTGAAGCAGAGAAAAAGGCCACAAAGCTCGGATATGAAGTAAAAATTCGCTTGGTTCATATAGGAGAGAGCCAGACAAACGCCAAACTTCGCATGCAGGCGCTCGTCGGTACGTTTAAGCAGTTCAATTCAACCAATCTCAACGGATTCCATGCCGTCAAAGGTGCGTTCGGAAAAGAATTTATTGATAAATATCGTAAGCGTTCGTTCATTGGCGACGGATTCATCTTGAACATAGAAGAATTGGCGTCAGTTTTTCATTTGCCACACACCAACGTTGAAACGCCGAATATAGTCTGGGCGAGCTCCAAAACCGCAGAACCGCCATCCAAATTGCCAGTCTTAACCGGCGAAGATGTCAACGATGACCAAATTTCTGCCTTTGGCGTCACCAACTTCCGCGGCATCAGCCACCAATTCGGCATGTTACGCTATGACCGCTCACGCCACGTTTACATAATCGGGCAAACGGGCGCCGGAAAAAGTGGACTATTAGAGCTCTTCGCCTTAAGCGACATTTTCCATAATCAAGGATATGCCATCATAGACCCACACGGCGACTTCGCAATCAACAACATGAAATTTATCCCTGGCAGCCGATTGGACGACGTGATTTATTTCAACCCAGCCGACACCGCATATCCTCTGGGATTTAACCCGCTAGAAGTCACGAACCCGAACCAAAAGACCAACATCTCATCAGAGATCATCGGCGTTTTGAAGCGTATTTTCGGCGATTCGTGGGGGCCGCGACTTGAATATATTTTGCGGTATACAATTCTGGCTTTGCTGGACCGACCGGAAGCGACGATGCTTGATATTACTCGTATGCTAACAGATAAGGAATTCCGAAAAGAAACGCTGACTTATTGCCAAGACACCGTGGTTTTGCAATTCTGGAATGTTGAATTTGCCAGCTGGAATGACAAGTTTGTCGCCGAGGCAATTGCGCCAGTCTTAAATAAAGTCGGGGCTTTCACCGCCAATCCGATCATTCGCAATATTATCGGACAGCCAAAATCCACGTTCAATATTCGCCAGATTATGGACGAAGGAAAGATTCTAATTGTCAATCTGTCCAAGGGTCTTATCGGTGAAGATAATGCCGCCATACTCGGTTCGTTTTTGGTCACAAAAATCCAGCTTGCCGCCATGTCTCGAAGCGACATTCCTGACGTCCGCGACCGCCGTCCATTCTATCTTTACGTCGACGAGTTCCAGAACTTCGCCACTGATTCGTTCGCGACTATTCTGTCTGAGGCTCGAAAATATGGCCTTAACTTGACCGTTGCCAATCAGTACATTTCCCAGATGAGCGACACGGTTCGCGATGCGGTTTTCGGCAACGTCGGCACCATGATTTCTTTTCGAGTTTCTGCTGACGACGCACCGATTCTTGCCAAGCAATTCGAGCCAAACTTCGAGGCAATCGACCTTCTGCAGATGCACAACCGTAATTTCGTCGTCAATATGGTTATCGGCGGCGAGAAAACTCCCGCGTTTTCTGCCCGCACACTGGAACTTCCGCCAAGCCAAGCCGACAACACGCCGCACATCATCGAACATTCGCGGCGCATG
>CAUTQX010000019.1:0-13028 GCA_963540705.1 uncultured Candidatus Saccharibacteria bacterium | reverse complement strand
CTGCCGGTCGCGCAAGCGATATCCCAAATAGGCGCCGAAGAACCCAATATACTTTACATCAGCAACCCAGAAGGAGTAATTAAAGAGTTAGAAAAACTCAACACGAAATCCTGGAAAAATATAGACTCAGTTAGCCTACTGCCAGATATAAAGGCTGCAAATGAAGATATTGTCGATTTAATATACCCGACAAATCAACTATCAAATATCAATTCACCTTTAGAATTAAACATCGAGATCAAAGACCAGCCTATGGAGATCTGTGCATTATGGTATGAACTAGCTAGATTTATAGGACTATCAGTTGGACAGAAAATTTGCCATAATTTCAGTACATATTTTAGTGATGAACATGTAAATAATGACGACGCAACCATGACCTATGCCGCCATTTTTTCTGTCAATAGACATTCCCAACCAGAAATAAGTTTAGAAGAAGTCGCTTTATTATCCAGAAAAACCATAGATGAGATCATTACGCCGAATGTATTAATGAGATTTTCTACATATTTGTCTTCCGTGTCATACTCTCACAATCCACACTTCGCGCCAGATATATCTTATATAGCCCAGAATATTGGAGTGCTAGTAGGTCCACAAGGATGGAAAAACATCTCCACCCCCGATAACATGAAAAAAATACTACAAACAGTATCGTACAATCTACACTACGGAAATAGCTCAATCGATCTATAAATCACCTCTCGACAATGCCAGCACATTTTGCTGCAGCCAACAATACATCGCCACAGTCGCTGCCGCGCCGACGTTTATGGAGCGAGTCGAGCCGAATTGCTCAATCGCCACAATCTTATCCGCAGCGCCAGCCAGCTCTGCAGAAATTCCCGGCCCTTCTTGGCCAAACACCAAAACCGCACGCTTTGGCAAAGTCGTCTCTGACATATTAACACTGCCAGGAATATTATCAATAGCAATAATTTCCCTACCTTCAGCCCGCATTTTTTCGACAAACTCCTCCGTCGTCGCCAGATATATAATGTGAAGATATTTATCCGTCATCATGGCACCACGCTTATTCCATTGCCTGCGCCCAATTACATAAATCTGCCGCACGCCAAACGCATTAGCGCTCCGAACAATTGTCCCCATATTAAAATCTCGCTCGGTATTTTCCAGCGCAATCACCAAACCGTGATCTTCAGAATCCAACTCACTTATAATCTCCGATTCGCTCCGACCTTTGAACTTATCAATTACGTTTCTTTTATCTTCCATCTCTGTTATTTTAACAAACGTCGCGAGAAAGAGACAAGAAGTTGACAAAAATCATTGACATTTTTTCCTATATGTGATATAAATGACATAAGCTTACCCAGGCTCGTCTATTAGGGTAAGTCGCCCTTTTAGACGTAAAAACTACCGCAAAGGAGTTGATATCAATGGATTTTGAGAAGAATCCTTTGATGCGCTGCGCCGAGGACTGTCGGCGCAGCGCAAAGCGTTGGCTAGCTCTTGTGATGTTCACCTTGGCCACTTTCTTAATCGCTGTCGGCATCTACATGATGCAACCATCACCAGCATCGCGAGAGATCGCCAGCTTGTTGGCGATCGCAAGCGTAATGGCGAATATCTGCTCGTTCTTAGGGACTAAGCAGTGTAACGACCACTACAAGTCTGTCCAATACGGACTATCAGTGTTCGAAGCTATGAAGAAAGACCTCGAAGGTACTGAGAGCGAGCTCACTTCGGCCCGTTATGATGTTACGGACGCTCAAAGTGATCTTTATTTCGCGAAGAAAAATGCCAAGGCTCTTCAAGATAAGCTCAACGCAGCTAAGCGTGAGCTTACTCAAACTCGAGGCTGGCTCGATGAAACTGATAGCAAGTTCTACGAAGCTTGGGGTGAAACTCAGGAGGCTAGGGCCGAACTCAGGGAGGTCAAGCTCGAGCTTCGTCGTGCAAAAGAAGAAGCTGAGCTCGCTAAACGCTGCTACGAAAGTCTCCGTAGAGCATACAGCGAGGCCACACTAGATCTCCTGAAGACCAAACGTGAACGCGACAATCTTCGGCGCGAACTCGTCTTAGCGCGTAAGGTGATTAAGAGACTTCTCGCCGGGCGTAACAAGCTTCGGTATGAACTAACCGAGGCCAAAATAGGCTTCGAGTGGTACCTGCATCTTTACTACGAGGCTGAAGAACGAATCCGCTTCGCCAAGGAGCAAATTGAGCGCCTAGAGCAGCAAATTGAGCACCTAGAGACGGTCAATAAGTTGCTAGCGAAATTTGCAACTGATGACGTTTAGTCATCGCACAAAGGGCTAAATGCCCGTCAGGAATAGTTCGCCTTGAGACCTCTGGTCTCGGCTAGAGCTCTCTTGACGGGCTATTTCTATTGGTTTTGAAAGTTATTTGTTATGAATATTGACATTTTGAGCTATTAGTGATAATATATGGATTAGCTTTTGTTGACAAGTTAAGTAAATCCTTGTCCGAAAGCGTACTTTGACAAGCAGCCAAAACACGAGGTGAGGTTTTATTCCTTTTTTAGAGAAAAATGAAAAGAGGAATGAGATCTCATCTCGTGTGAAGAACGACATGCAAAAGGCATGTGCACACTGAGTTGAGAAGGAAGGAAGAGCGATGAGCTCGAACAAGGAATGCTCCACTACCTCTCGTCTGTCTGAAACTGTGAAAACAGTAGAAGATCTGACCAAAAACTGGAGCGGTTTTCCCGAGGAAGCTGATAGGCTCATTAACCTCTTGAACTGCTTGTGGTGGCATTGGATATCAATTCTCCATAAAGACCATCATCAGCTCAATCAGCTGTCCAATATTATCAGCGAGATAGAATTCAGCATAGGAGACATAGCTAGGTTATTGGTGGAGTCTCCACTGGTCAAGCCAGTCAAGTCTAATCCTGAGGATTACATACAATTACTCAAGAGAATTAGACGAGGCGTCAGAGACTTTGTTCTCACTATATCTCGCGATATGCTAGATCTTTTAGAAGATCTGGTGGATGGTGTGGGGAGAGACCTTTCTAAGGTGGACAGGCCCAAACTTTATAGTTTGATCCTGAGCTACGAAGCCTTAATCCCTTCAATCAAGCAAGGATTAGGATACTACGACAGCAAGAATATGCTAATAAGCACAGAGGATTTTGCACGCGTTGAAAAATTGGAACGTGCTTTAGAAGCACTAAAAGCAGAACTGGAAAAATCCTCACTAGGAGCGCTTAGGAAGTTGGGTATGCGTTCATAAAATACGCAGCTCATCTTCTTAGGTAGCGACAATAGTGGCGAGTTGTTCTTCTCTTAAGAGCTGCTTGTCGCTATTCCTTAAAATATGAACTTATGACATTAAAAATCACCCTGACTACGGGTGATTTTCTTATGATGAAAGATTGTCAAATATTGGTGCGGATGAAAGGACTTGAACCTTCACGTACTTGCGTACACTAGCACCTGAAGCTAGCGCGTCTACCAATTCCGCCACATCCGCATGTGGGCTACGCGTCAATTATAGCCCAATTCTCACCCAGTATCAAGCTTGATTACGAAGCTTACACCATGCGTTTAATTCCGCCGCCAACTCCTTTGGTTGAGCCTCCGCTTTAATTCCTGGATTAAAAATTCCAGCTGGATCAAAGATTTTTTTCACCTTTTCGTATAATTGTTTTTCATCATCTGGCAGATTTTTATAGATAAAGTTAGCCTTCAATCTTCCATCACCACCAAATCCTGCAAATGAGCCTTCATACTTATTAACAATCTGAGAAATTTCCGCCAACAACTGAAGAATCTTCTGACGCTCACTCACCTTTTTACTATCAAACGTCGGATGTAGAGAAATATAATCGCTTGAAAAATCAACAAAAACTGGCAAATCCACACTGTACTTAGACTCCAGTGACTTCAACTCGCTAAGGAAATTATCAATCTTTTCTGGTGCCATCAAAATACCAGAAAATACGCGCGGCGTAATCATATGCGGCTCGCTCGGAGTTTCCGCCAAAGCCAAAACAGAATGCAAACTAAACAAATCCTGCTCTTCCAAATGTAGAGTTTTTATGTCAATCGCTTCTGATGATTCCAATTTTCGAGTCAATTTCTTCGCGGCTTTATTACGCGCTCTGTCAGAAAAGTCGTCAAAGATAGCCAAGACTACCGCACCCTTAAAGCACTCTTTCGGAGCCCACTCAACCACCTTACCGACGACCGCAGCCTGGCGGAAGAATCGCCCGTCGATTATTTCCACTGCCGACGCCTTATTTTTCATCGCTAATTCCACGGCTGATTGCGCGTCTGACAACTTTTTATATGATGCGGCAACAACTGAATATTCTGGACGAACAAATTGCGCCTTCATAATAACTTCGCAAATCACGCCCAAACTTCCCTGACTACCAATAAACAACGGCGTCAAATCAAACGACCCGTCTTTTTGCTTCACTCGAGAAATTCCACTGTAACCAACCGTATCTGGCAAAGCTGGATCCATTTGCGAAATCAACTCGGCGTTATCTGAAATCAAATTGTCAATCTCTCGATAAATCTCGCCCTCAAACGTCGATAAACCTTTTTTCTTACTCAATTCGCGTCGAGATATGCGCCCAGTCTGAATCACGTCTCCATTACTTAGGACAATTTCAAGCTGCTGAATCGCGTCAGCGAAACGACCATGCGCACCAGAGAGCATCCCCGAAGGAGCGGTACTAATAGCGCCGCCAAGTGTGCCATCTTCCGCCACATATGAAGTTCGCGGCAAACCCAAGCCTTTATGAGTAGACAAAGTTGCGTTGATCGCCGAAAGAGAGATTCCAGCTTGAGCATGAATCAGTTGCTGGCGAGGATCAATACCAACCACACGATTCATATAAGTTTTCTCATCAATTGCAATTCCCTTGTTCGTCGATGCGCCAGTTTCATCAGTGCCATTGCCCCGAACAAACACAGGTAAAACATGCCCTTTCTCTGCCAACTGAGAGCAAAATCGCATCACTTTCCTGATATCGTTCATATTAGCCGCACGAACAACCATTTCTGGTCGACGCGCTAAAAGCCCATTGTCAACTTCAACTTGACTCAATATAAAATCCTGCGACGCGACTTCGCCACTAAGATGTTCATTCAAATATTTCGCAACTTTATTCATCAATCCTCCTTGGTCTATTGATTTAATTTTAGCATAAGCGCGCTCAGTTGATAAGTAGAATTTACTTTGATATAATCAAGTTATGCGGATGTGGTGGAATTGGTAGACACGCATGCCTTAGGAGCATGTGCCTCACGGCGTGAAGGTTCAAGTCCTTTCATCCGCACCAAGAACTGAAATTTTTCATCATAAGAAAATCACCCATGCTCAGGGTGATTTTTAATGTCATAAGTTCATATTTCAAAGAAGGGGTTGACAGGCAACCGTAAGTAGAACAGATACTTATCAACCCTTTCCCATCTCATGGCGAGATGTATGGACGCTTCAGTAAATACTGTACCTAAGATCGTACACCGAGGTATACATTTTTTTGTACACCTGGGTTTTATACTTACGACCATACACCCGGCGGAATGTTTTCATCTGTTGAGACAGCTCCTCCAGAGCCTCTTTCCGCTCTCTCACGGCGTCTTGATACCTGTCCCAGTGTACTAAACATTCCGAATAAGAGCTTTCGCTATATTCGCTGAACATAGAAACAGACCTGTAAAACGCATGCTCGCAGGATTCAACTCGAGCGTCAGCTTCAAGAACTCTCGTTTCCAACCTCTCGATGTAGGAGCGGAGACTGTTATACTCAGGTTCAGACTTTCCAAAAATACGTCGGAAGAGACCCATTGCCCTACCTTTCTTCGCATCCTCACTGGGGCGTGATCTGTACTGTTCTTTAGCACAAGATGAGATCTTATCTCTCTTATGGTGGTTTTAAAAAAGAAATAAAAACTCATCTTGTGTTCGATTGCCTGTCAAAGTTCACTTTCGGACAAGGATTTGCTCAACTTGTCAACGAAAGCTACCTTCATTTATATCACACTCGCGTAAAAAGTCAATAGAATACACTCAGCGTAACTTGTCAGGACTTGAAACCT
Organism: uncultured Candidatus Saccharibacteria bacterium; assembly: GCA_963540705.1. Lineage (GTDB taxonomy): Bacteria > Patescibacteriota > Saccharimonadia > Saccharimonadales > Saccharimonadaceae > Nanosynbacter. The sequence continues at coordinate 6,984 of CAUTQX010000019.1, read as the reverse complement.
GAACTATAATTAGCTCACATCACGAGTTCGTTAAATAAAACGACAGATGTAATTACGGGAAATTAGCTCAGTTGGCTAGAGCGCACGATTCACATTCGTGAGGTCACAGGTTCGAGCCCTGTATTTCCCACCATTTTTGACAATTTTTAATAATTGGAACAAGCATGAAACTTGTGCTATAAATTGACAAACGAACTAATATTATCTATTTTCTGGCAAAAATTCTATTTCCTCAGCACAGTCCTGCATTGCCTGTTCGCTCGCTGCATCCTCATCAGATAACGCTTCTTTGCAGTCAGGACAAGTAGCGCACCACAATATGTCAAGATTAATTTCAGCATCTGACAAAAGCCGTTTCAACTCGCCATCTAACTTGTTATCTGACACCAACGCTCTGCTCGCGATCTCACCAAGTCTTCTGACTGTACCTCTCAGCTTTTCAATGCGCCCTTCGACATCCAAAGGCTGCATCTCACCAAACATAAATTACCTCCTTCAAGTCTTCGCCTATATTAATAAATCCACCAACGAAGCTAGTTATTATTTTATATCATACCAACGCAACTATCTCCAGATTGACTTTTTATTTATTTAATGTCAACCGAAAAAATAACACAAACTATAATTAGATACACTTCTTAGCGCCATCTTCTAAAAACTTTTCACCTCTATTATTTCGTGATATAATTACCTTAAAGGAAGGTCTGTGTTAATATCAGACCATATTTTTATGAAGGACGCTAGCAAGATTCGAAACATTGCCATTATTGCCCACGTCGACCACGGCAAAACGACCATGGTTGACGGGCTATTAAAGCAGTCGCGAACATTCCGCGACAACCAAGCCGAGATGAGCCAGGAATTGATTATGGATTCCGGCGATCAAGAGCACGAGCGCGGTATCACCATCACCGCCAAACAAACGTCAATTTTTTACGGCGACTACAAAATAAACATCATTGATACGCCAGGACACGCCGATTTCTCTGGTGAAGTTGAGCGAACCTTGAATATGGCTGACGGCGTTCTGCTGATCGTGGACGCACAGGAAGGTCCGATGCCTCAGACCAAATTCGTATTAGCGAAGGCGCTTGAGCTGGGGCTGAAGCCTGTTGTGATTATCAATAAGATTGACAAGCCAGCCAGGCGAATTGCCGAGGTTGAAGACGAGTTGAGCGATCTGTTTTTGGAGCTGGCAACCGACGATTCTCAATTGCAATATCCAATTTATTACGCAATCGGACGCGACGGAAAATCATGGAAAGAAATTCCTGCAAACACCGACGAAGACGCGGATTTGACGCCAATTTTTGACGCGATTATTAACGACATTCCAGCGCCAGATGTGACAGAAGATGGCGCGTTTCAATTGCTTGTTACCAGCTTACAATACGACACGTTCCAGGGAAAGTATGCGATTGGGCGAATTGCTCGCGGATCTGTTAAGCGTGGCTTGCAGGTCAGTTTGATGAAAAATGGCGAAGTTGCGGGCTCGGCGCGAATTGAGAAAGTTTTTGGCTATCGCGGCTTGAATCGCGAAGAGCTTGACGAAGCTTTTGCTGGCGACATTGTGGCGCTGGTTGGCGTGGCTGACGCGCATATTGGTGATACGATTGCCGACAAAGAACAGCCTGAAGCACTACCAACAATTGATATTGAAGCTCCGACTTTGAGTATGTACCTCGGACCAAACACCAGTCCAATGAAAGGTCGCGAAGGCGAATTTACGACATCCAGGCAAATTGGCGACCGATTGAAGCGAGAGCTTGAGACCAACGTGGCGCTACGCGTTGAGGAAAACGGAATTGGCTTTACAATTTCTGGACGCGGCGAGTTACATTTGAGCGTTTTGATTGAAACTATGCGACGTGAAGGATTTGAGTTTGAAGTTGGACGACCGCAAGTTGTTACAATTACCGAGGACGGCGTCGAAAAAGAGCCGATTGAAGAATTGCAAATTGAAGTCGGAAGCGAATTTATCGGCGCGATCAGCCAAGAGCTTGGCGCGCGACACGCTGAAATGAAATCCCAGGAAACGACCACCTCTGGCGCTGCTCGTTTGACTTACATTTTGCCAACGAGAGCGCTGATTGGTCTGCGAAACATTTTATTGACCGCCACCAGAGGTACGGTGATTATGAACTCCCTGCCTCACGGATATCAACCACTTGGCGGAAAACTGCCAAAAACCCGCAATGGAGTTTTGATTGCATTTGAAGCTGGCACGACAACACCTTACGCATTGCAAGCAGCCGAAGCTCGCGGCGAACTACTGGTCGGACCAGGAACAGAAGTTTACGCCGGAATGATTGTCGGGATTTACAATCGCCAAGAAGACATCGAAATCAATGTCTGTAAAGCCAAGCATTTGACCAACATGCGATCCAAGTCGTCAGATGGAACCGTGCAATTGACGCCATTTACACAGTTTAGCTTGGAGCAGTGTATCGATTTTATCGAGGACGACGAGCTTTTGGAAGTTACGCCAAAATCATTACGACTTCGCAAGCGATATCTGGACGCAAACGAACGAAAACGCGCCGCGAAACAGTAGCTACCGTCAATCACAAAAATAACCGCCCCGTAATGGAGCGGTTTATTTTTATGTAATAATCGGTTAATTGACAAGAGTTTCTTTGACTCGGCGAGAAGCGAAGAAGTAAAGAATTACCAATCCCTCTACTATTAGCATCGTAACAATTCCAGTAATAAATGCTGGAGCCTCTACCCCTGACCTTCCGGATGCATATATAACTACCGCATTCGCAACATTGCCTAATCCAGTCGTGGCAATCGTAGCGACGGCTAGCCATTTACCAAGACGCTTCTGCATGGTTATGAATACAACCGCGCAAATAGACAAGACTACTAATATTGGTGAAAATATCAAGGAAATGACGTTTTCAGGCTGGCTAAGATTCATTATCGCCTGAAAAAATACCGCTGTGTTACCAAGGCTACCGATAACGAAACAAATCACAAAGAACATTAACCAGCCCTTAACACCCTTCAAAGATTCTGCCATCACGACATATTGCACTGGCGCTGCTTGAGGTTGTGCAAAATATTGCTGACTGACTGGTTGCTGCTCATACGGCGTGTTCTGCGGTTGTGGTGCGGGACCGTATTGTGCGTTTGGATCAGGCTGTGGCGCGTACTGCGGCTGCTGAGATTCTTGTTTTGGCATATTAACTTCTCCTTTTAAGAATATTGATATGCTAATTATAACATATTTTGAATTTCCTCTGGTAAAAATCCTTTGCCATGCTTAAAGCCAGCCTGCCATTTATAGCCCTTGCTATAACCCAAATCTTTCATCAATTTAGTCGGAGCATTTCGAACGTGCAACGGCACAGGAGAATTCGGATATTTGCGCGCCAATTCAAAAGCGCCGTGCATTAAATCCGTAATCTCGCGCGACTTCTGACTGCGCGCCAACGCAATAGCGCAATGGAATAAATTATACTTCGCCTCTGGAAGACCGACGCGCTCGACAGCCTCAAATGTTGCAATCGCCAGACTCAGCGCACCATTACCCACCAGCCCGATATCTTCTGACGCAAAAATCACCATTCGCCGAGCAATAAACTTCGGATCCTCGCCCGCGTCAATCATTCGCGCCAAATAATACGTCGCAGCCGTCGCGTCACTGCCTCTTAGCGACTTGATAAAGGCAGAAATCACATCGTAATGCGAATCGCCCTTTTTATCATAACCCGGAAGTCGCTTCTGAGCCGCCGCCTTAACCACTTCTGGCGTTACTTTTTCGTTAAAACTCAGCGCTAACTCCAAATTGCCCAGCGCCACCCTTGCATCGCCATCCGATAATTCCGCCAAATAGTCCAGAGCTTTGGGCGAAACTTGCTTGGACTTTTTCAGAACTTTTAGAGCTCTTTTTAATACGGATATGATTTCGTCTTTTGTCAATCGCTGAAGAACCAGAACTCGAGAACGCGACAGTAGTGGCGTGATGACTTCGAAGCTCGGATTCTCAGTCGTCGCACCGATTAACGTAATTAGTCCACTCTCAACGTGCGGCAAAAACGCGTCTTGTTGAGCCTTATTGAAACGATGAATTTCGTCAACGAATAGAATTGTTCTAAGTCCTAAATTCCAATTTTGACGAGCGTGTTCAATTACTTGCTCAACGTCTTTTTTTCCGCTTGTAACTGCCGATAATTCAATAAACTCCGCCTTCACCTCACGCGCAATAATCCGCGCCAATGTCGTCTTCCCAGTCCCCGGCGGACCCCACAATATCAAACTGACCGGCTCACCATTTTTAACAATCCGCCTCAATAACTCGCCCTCACCAAGCAAATGACTCTGCCCTATCACCTCGTCCAGCGTCTGCGGTCTCATCCGTTCAGCCAGTGGCTGCCTGTTATCACTCATATCCCCATTATATCGCGAAATTCATAAAGCCAAAAAGTCGTCCGCCATTTACACTTTCCTCGCACAAAATGTTACAATAGGTCTATATAAATAGGAGGAAAAATGGGAGCATTCGTAATAATAATCTTGTCGTTTATCGGGCTTTATGTGCTAAGCGGCATTAAAATCGTTAATCAATATCAACGCGGCGTAGTTTTAACGCTCGGCCGATTTACTGGCGTTCGTGAGCCAGGATTAAGAGTCGTCATTCCGGGCTTACAAACGATGATGTTGGTCGATATTCGTTCAACTCCAATTGACGTTCCAAAACAAGAAGTCATCACCAAAGACAACGTCACAGTCGGCGTTGACGCGGTGGTCTATTTCCGAGTTATCAACGCACCAAAAGCCGTATTGGAAACCACGAACTATATTTATGCGACTAGCCAATTTGCCCAAGCAGCACTACGCGACGTCACCGGAAATGTTGATATGGACGATTTGCTTGCCAAGCGCGAAGAGATTTCTCAGCAAATCAAGGAAATTGTTGATACTGAAACCGACAAATGGGGTATCGATGTCGAGAACGTTAAGATTCAGAATATCGAACTTCCTGGCGATATGAAGCGCGCTATGGCCAAGCAAGCCGAAGCCGAACGTGAACGTCGTGCTAACATCATCAACGCTGACGGTGAAAAAGCTGCAGCCGAGACATTAGCCCAAGCCGCAGAAATCCTAGCAAAAACTCAAGGCGCCATCAATCTGCGAACATTGAACACCTTAGAGCGAATCTCCACCGAACCAAGCCAAAAGACGATGATGCTATTCCCTATCGAACTCATCGACGCGATCCGCGGCGGCAAAAAATAAAACAATTACTAATAAAATAAGCACTCTGTGGTTTTACAGGGTGCTTTATAATTTCTGGTGCGGATGGGGAGAGTCGAACTCCCATCTCAACCTTGGGAAGGTCACATAATAGCCGCTATACGACACCCGCGCTCGATAAAATAATAACACCCTTGTCAGATGGCGACAACTTTAGTACAATTAAATAGCAAGTTTGTGGCTCTTTAGCTCAGTTGGTAGAGCAGAGGCCTGAAGAGCCTTGTGTCCCCAGTTCAAGTCTGGGAGGAGCCACCAAATATTGCATTTCATTCACGACTTTGCTACAATAAATCGTGAACAACATGCGGGTATAGCTCAGTTGTTAGAGCGCTTCCTTGCCATGGAAGAGGCCAGGAGTTAGAGTCTCCTTACCCGCACCACAAACGAAATCATTTGATTCAATGAACCCTTTCCAGGGTTCATTTAGCTTATAAGATACTTTTGACCCCTTAAAAGTATCTTTTTTAATGGGTTCAATTATAAAGTTAGAGAAGAATATTTTTAAAAGTTGGTCCAGCTCGCTCATGTCATCAAGTTTTTCAAAAATAACAGGGAAAAACTCAAAAAGTTTGAAATATTCATCAAATGTAATTAATGAGTCCTTTAATAAGCGTCTTTGATTGACTATTAGCTCATAACGCTGTTCTAATTCCTTTTGCTCATCAAGAAGCTTGCCAAGATTGTAATAGTCTTTTAACTCGGGACTCTCTAATATGAGCGCTTTTGTTTGCTCATACTGTTGTTTTTTAAGCGTTAGCCTCCGTTTTAGGCTAGACACCTCACTAGTGAGTCTAGTGCTTTCATGTTTCATGGACCTTTCGGCACTTGATTTAATAACCAGATAATTACTCTTTTTAATGAATAAATATTCTTTAAAGAATACCTCCGCTGTATCAATAATAGTTTTTGCACGAATTGACTTTCCATTTAAATTGCAATATCTGTTTTCACATTTATAGTAGTATCTGTAGTCATATTTTTCACCCGTTGTCTTATTTCGCTTATTCGTAACCATTGAGGTCATAGACTCGTTACAAGCCCCACAAATGACTCTACCTCTAAATAAATTAGCAAATATCTCACCACCTTTTGGCTTATTGATAGCATAAACTTTAGAGGAATCCAAACTATCAATTTTATTTATTTTTAAATATTCATCGACAGTAATTACGCTCTGAAAATCATACTCTTCTAATAAATTTTTGTAGTGTTTACCCCACTTTAAAACACCAGCATAAAATGGGTCTTTAAGAGTCTTTGAGACATCGTCCTTGGACCATTTATGGCTTTGGTAAGGACCTCCTGCGCGCTTCTGAACAGTATAGGCTTGCTCATTAATCCACTCTCTAATATCTTTTTGAGACTTGCCGTTTAAAGCTAGTTCAAACATATGCCTAACCTTTGTAAAGTTTTTTGGGTCAGGTTGGAAAAAGCGATTTGAATCTAGTATATAGCCATGCTTAAATTTACCGATAAATTCAGCATCCTCTATAGCCCTTTTATTACCACGGTCTACTGATTCGGAGAGATGCTCAGAGTATTGTTTAGCCATTACAAACGTGATGCCAAGCAGCATCTTGCCCGCTGGATTATTTTCAAATGTAAATGTCGCAAACCTTAAGTCCTTAATTACACCCCTGTCTACTAGGTCGATAAGAACACCCGCCTCTTTCATATTTCGTGATAGACGGTCAGGATGCCAAGCTATCAGGCCATCTATCC
>CAUTQX010000018.1:0-13824 GCA_963540705.1 uncultured Candidatus Saccharibacteria bacterium | reverse complement strand
CATGCTTGATCATATGCACGCATGATTATTTGCCAAAAAGCAAAGATGGCGACCGCCGCGAGGAAACATGAAAGGAAGAGGAAGTGGAACGCTCATTAACTGTTCTCACTAAGTCGCCTTACGGAATAATTTCCCGCCAAGAGGTGTCTATCGATACCGATAAGACTGACCTTGATGAAGAAATTTTCCGTAGCAACACGTATCACTTAGTCGTCACAGATGAAGACGGCAAGGACATCTTATCTGTTGGCGGCAACAGCGTGGTACGCATTGACAAGAGCACTGGCAAAGTTACCGCCTCTGGTACATACGCCAATGCTACTAACGGCTACATGAAATTGACTGGTTTCTACTGCAAAAAAATGTACGTCAACCCAATTACTAAGAATATGGGCATCTCTCATGGTGACATCTTTAGCGTGAAAGATGGGCTGAATAATATTCTTGTCCTTGATGGAAAGCTTTCAATGGGCTCCATAAGCGGCCGTCGCATAAAGTTTGAACACCACAACTATCCGATGAGTGTTACCGTATCGGATTGGGAAGGCAAAGCCAGACTCGACATGATCGAGAGAGGAGAAATCGTCTTTTTCTGGGGCGATAAGATTGTCTTCAAACATGGCCGGACAACTATTTCTACCGACGGACACGCTCATATTGATGGGGCTGAGATACAGCATATCACTACGCTCAACGGTCATCGTATCGTTTTAGAGCACGGCAGCTGCATAAAAGTCTCCGTATTCGATGGTATCGTACACATCGATAATCTCAATACTACGATTTCCCTCCGTGGTAGCAATGGAATCACTTCAGAAATTGATGGGTACTCTTTTCCAGAAGCCAAAAAGGCGAACATTAATTGTTTTCCCGGTGAGCTTCGTTGCTATTACAAAAAAGGTGAAGAAACTTATCGCACGTCGACACTGAGGAAACTCGTAGAGTCATTAAAGGTGCGCCGAAGTTCTGTCATTGAGGAGCTAATCTCCGGCGTTTCTTCCCGTTCCTAACGGAAGAGATCAGGAGTAGATGAATAGTGATAAGTAAGATGATGCCAAAAATAAGGCGTCGTCTTCCGACACGTCTTAAGATATCTTATCTGCTTGTCAACTATTCATTGGAAATTATTAAGTCCCAACTGGGGCTGTTTTTTATTCTATTGACTTTTTTACTCATGTGTGATATAAATAATATCAGCTTTTGTTCGGGCTCGTCCTTGGGGCAAGAGTTGCCCTTTGGACGTAAAATGATTCACCCGTTAGGAGTGATTATGGACGCTTCAGCAGATAACTGTGCAGCGGACGCCGTTCGTCGGTACAAGGCCAACCAGAAGGTCTACGCGGTTGGTTTTGTAATCTTGCTTATCTTGCCGTTGCTTGCTGTATTAGGCTACTACATTTTAGGAAAGCCTATCACGAAGCTAGCTTCGTCAAGTTCAGTGTGGACGGCTGTCATCAATTACGTAACGATTATCGTATTGGCTATGTCTACGTCCCTCCTTAACAGGAGGGTAATCCAAGATACCCAGGGGTGCGCCAACGTGATCGATGCACTTCAAGATGAGCTTGTCGCGTGCAGGAATGAGAACAGCGAGCTTCTTTCGAAGCTTGCTGAAGCTGAGGCTCGTGCGGAGTCGTATAGGGAAAAGATCCCCAAAGAGCTGCTCGAGTTTGAAGACGCCATTGAAGAAATGCTAGAGCTGAACAGCTCTCAGGATACTTCATCAGGTAGCTGAATATCCGCTGTGATACGACGAACGACGTAGTCGTCGTTCGAACAAAGGGCTTAACGCCCGTCAAGAGAAATAGCTCGCTGAGACTTAGGCCTCGGCTTGAGCCTTGACGGGCTATTTCTATTGGCATAAAATTTGTTACACTAGATATTGTGAAGAAAAAAGTACCAAAATTCATTGAGCAATCATTAGCCCGAGTCGCTAATATTTAAAGCTTTTAGCCGGAGCATCATCTGGAAAAAATTGATGAAAGTTTGACACCGAATATGCGAGCTTTACGCCTGGCTATGACGGTTGCCGAACAACTTCTAAGTATGGGCGTGGTTGCGCGCGACGTGGTGCGTATGGCTCAAGGAATTACGCGGACGTATTGCCGCAGACCTGTTCATGTGGATGTGAGCTACACCTTGGTGACAATTTCTCAAGACCGCGGAGTTAGCCATGAACCTTTGACGATGGCGCGAGTTATCGTTCCTGATGATCCTAATTATCAATTGATTCAAGCATTGCAATTATTAGCCCTCGACATCCGCCGCAATCGATTACCACTGGAAGAAGCCGAAGAGCGATTGCAAAAAATCCTAAAAAAACCCACCGAGCACCCCCGACTAGTCGTTTACGCGGCGGGCGGATTAGTGAGCGCGGGTTCTGTTATTCTGTACGGCGGTAGTTTGCTCATGGCATCGATAGCGTTTCTGCTCGGATTCCTAGCGACTGGACTACTGAGGTGGCTGGGGCGTATTGGCGCGCCGCTGTTTTATTCACAAGCCCTCGTGGCGATTTTCGTAACATTGGTGGCGGCGGGCGCGGCTTGGTGTAGCAATTATCTGGGGCTGAGCGTCAACGCAACATTGTTGGTTATCAGCGGAATTGTCTTATTAGTTGCGGGACTAATGTTTGTCGGCGCATTCCAGGACGCAATCGACGAATATTATATGACCGCAAACGCCAGATTATTAAAAGTCGTGATGGCGACGGGCGGCGTAATTGCTGGCGTAATGGTCGGATTATACATTGCGACAAAATTTGGCATTACTTTCCCAGCGACACCAGATCGATTGACATTGGCGGACAAGCACACTCAGTATTTGGGTGCTGGAATTATTGCAGCAGCGTTCGTCCTGAGGAATCATTCTCGATTTTTAGGAATGGTTATCTCTGGATTAATCGCAATTTTCGGCTGGTGGATTTCAAGATTGGCCATGAGTTTTGGTTTCGATATCGTGACAGCAAGCGGTATCGCAGCGGCAGCTGTTGGATTATTCGCCGTACTGACGTCCAGATTGTGGAAATTCCCTTCTCTAGCGATTATTGCGGCAGGAATCGTACCGCTAGTCCCGGGATTGTCACTTTACAATGGATTAATGGGCGTCGTCTTATATCCACCGAACAGTGTCAACTTCTTGCCTGCCCTGGCTATCTTAGCGAGAGCGGTTCTCATCGGTGTAGCAGTAGCAATTGGTGCATCGTTCGGAAACGTCGTCGGTCGTCCAATTCGCCGTCGATTCATCAATATTTTTCGTCGTAGCACTCAAGCGTAATGAAAGAAGATTTATCACAATTTATCGGACTATCTGACTCTAGATTATTTCATATGCGCGGAGTGGCGTACAAATCTTACAATCTGGCTCGCGGAGTGTTCAATATGAAAGAAGATGTGGCGCGCAGCTTATTTTTAATGGGACTGACACACGACTTTGCCTACGCTTTTGTTGAAAATCAGACGGATCACGAACATGAAGGCGGCAGAATATTGGAATTATCTGGTTTCAATTGGGCTGAGGCTGTGTTTAATCACGGAGATCCTGACGTGGACGATTGGACGGACGAATTGCTGATATTAAACTTGGCAGACATGACGACTAGCCCAGACGGCAAGCCGATAACTACAAACCAACGACTGGAAGATATTGAAAACAGATATGGCACGGATAGTGTTCAGGCAACAAAAGCGCGCAAATTAACCAAACGAATCAAAGAAGAGCTTGCCAAACGAAACCTAACAATTCCAAACTTATAAACCTGAAATTTAGCCAAACAAAAATCCCCGGATTCACTCCGAGGATTTTTTATGAGGTAGAGATTATTTATTTCGCTTTTCGATAATCTCTTGTGCAACGTTTGGTGGAACTTCCTCGTACTGAGCCAATTCCATCGTTGAAGCGGCGCGACCCTGAGACATTGAGCGAATGTCCGATGTGTAGCCGAACATATTTGCTAATGGCACAAATGCCTTAATCAACTTAGCGCCACCCATCAAGTCTTCCATAGCATCGATACGTCCGCGACGTGAGTTAAGGTCGCCGATGATGTCACCCATGAAGTCTTCTGGTGTAGTAACTTCAACCTTCATAACCGGCTCAAGCAAGATTGGGTTAGCTTGTTTAATACCTTCACGAGCAGCTATCGAACCTGCCAATGAGAACGCCAATTCTGAGGAGTCGACATCGTGGTATGAACCATCGTAAAGCGTAGCCTTAACGTCAACAACTGGATAGCCAGCAATAACACCGCCCTCCAATGTTTCGCGAATACCCTTCATTACGGCTGGGCGATATTCCTGAGGAACCACACCGCCCTTAATTTCATCAACGAATTCAAAGCCCTTACCAGTCTCATTCGGCTCAAAGCGAACCCAAACGTCACCATATTGACCGCGACCACCAGACTGCTTGGCGTGCTTACCTTGAACTTCAGAACGACCCTTGATACTTTCGCGGAAGGCAACCTGAGGTTCACCAATGTTGGCTTCAACCTTAAATTCGCGCTTCATACGGTCAATAAGAATATCTAGGTGCAACTCGCCCATTCCTGACATAATTGTCTGACCTGTTTCTTCGTCTGTGTGAATTCGGAAAGTTGGATCTTCCTCAGCCAAGCGCTGCAATGCCAACGCCATTTTTTCCTGGTCAGCCTTTGACTTTGGCTCAACCGCGATTGATACTGGTGGCTCTGGGAACTCAATTGATTCAAGAGCAATTGGATGCGCCACGTCAGACAATGTGTTACCAGTTGCGGTAGACTTCAAGCCAACCACAGCGGCGATGTCACCAGCTTCAACCTTGCTAATTTCTTCACGCTTGTCAGCAAACATACGAACGATTCGTCCGATTCGCTCTTTCTCGCCAGTTGTCGTGTTAAGTACGTAGCTTCCTGAGGTCAAAACACCAGAATAGACACGAACGAAGATCAATTTACCAACAAATGGGTCGGCAGCAATCTTAAACGCCAAAGCGGACAAAGGCTCCTTATCTGATGGCTTGCGGCTAACTTCGTCGCCAGTCTTTGGATTCTTGCCCCAAATTTCATCAACGTCTAGCGGGCTTGGCAAGAAATCAACCATCAAGTCAAGCAACTTCTCAACAATCACACCGCGACCGTCACCACCAGTAACTAGATAAAAGTCACCAGCCAAAACGCGCTTGCGCAGAGCCATTTTTAGCTCGTCAACAGTAATAGCTTCTTCACCCTTCTCCAAAAACTTCATAGTAAGTTCGTCATCGGCTTCAACAGCGTTTTCAACCAACAAAGAACGTGCGTTCTTAGCTTTTTCAAGCATATCAGCTGGAATTTCGCCAACCTTAAGCTCGTGGTCTGTATAGTCGTCGTAGGTATAAGCCTTCATGTCAATCAAGTCGACAACACCGTGAATAGTCTTCTCAAAACCAATTGGCAAGTGAACTGGGAAAGCCTGCTTACTCAAGCGGTTGTGAATTGACTCTAGAGACTTGTAGAAGTCACCACCAGTTTGGTTGATCTTATTGACAAAACAAATACGTGGCACGCCGTACTTATTAGCCTGGCGCCAAACAGTTTCAGACTGAGCCTCAACACCCATCTTACCGTCAAAGACCGTAACTGCACCGTCAAGCACGCGCAAGCTACGCTCAACCTCAGCGGTAAAGTCGATATGTCCTGGGGTGTCAATAATGTTAATCTTATGATCTTTCCAAAAACAAGTCACAGCAGCTGAGGTAATAGTAATACCACGCTCTTTTTCCTGTGCCATCCAGTCGGTAGTAGCACCGTCACCTTCACCACGAACCACACCGATCTTGTGCGTCAAGCCAGTGCGGTACAAAATACCCTCAGTTGTCGTCGTTTTACCGGCGTCAATATGGGCAATAATACCAATATTTCTAAAATTCTTTAGCGGAACATGCGTCTCTGCCATAAATTTTCCTTTATATTACGTTAATTTGCCGAGATTTTTGGTCAATTTTTTGGCACCAAAAAACTACTCTTGCGTTTTATTATATCAGTTATCTATGTTTTTGACTAGCTCTGAGCCGGAGGATTTTTAGACTCGTTGTCGCTCTGAGCCGGCGCTGCAGGCGGATAGTTAGCTGGAGGCTGCTCTATAGGCGGCTGCGCGTATGTTGGCGGATATTGACCAGGTTGCTGCGGATAGTAGTTTTGTTGCGGATATTGTTGTTGCGGTGGAATTGACTGCTGATACGGCTGCTGCGGATACTGAGGTTGTTGCGGGAATTGCCCGGCGACAGGATATGGATAGGCATTCATCTTTCGACGATTACTGACAGAAACGGCAATTGCGATAATTGACACTGTTAAGAATAATGCTCCCGTTGAAAGAATCACCACAACCACGATTATAACTGTAGTGTTATTTTCTGATTCGCTCGCTCCAGCTTCTGCACCAGATACTTCACTTTCCGTAGAATCATCTGGAGTATTGGATGCTACTTCGATCATTTTTGCAACCAAATAATTATCTGGGTATTTTTTATCCAATTGCTCAAACTTGGCCTTTGCTTGAGAATATTTCCCTTGCGAGAAATCATTCAAGCCATCTTTCCAAAGTTTAGTTAGCTCACCATTTGCCGACAATGTGACATTATTTTTCTTTGCCATAGTTTTCAGATCGGCAATATCGCGGAATATCCCTTCTCCAAAACAAGAATTGTTGCGCTCACTACTATTCGCACAGGACGAGCCGCCGTAAGTGTTTAGTCCAATTTGCTTGCCGTCCTCATCGAACGCTGGACCGCCACTGTTACCTGCCGCGATTTGCGCACTCATTGAGAACAGTTTATGACCGCCCGCGTCACTGGCCGAGCTAGAAACATCGCCCTGAGTAACGGTTGGCACAGTCTTACTCTTCTTCGTATTTACGCCATCGTCGACAATTGCTGGATAGCCAATCGCAGTCACCCGATCGCCTCTAGAGACCTTAGAACTGTCGCCCAATTCTACCGCCGGAAAACGTCCTTCGACTTTCAAAATTGCTACATCACTTTTGTCGCTTTTCAAGTCCAGGCCATGCCCCTTCAAATCAACTTCCGCGTCAATTTTCTTAGCTGGAATATTAGTCTTCGTCTTTTTCCACTTAAGATTACCAGAACCATCGTCTTCGCGCGCAATAGGCTCGCTTGAGGTCTGAATAACATAGTCGTATCTATCATTCTGCGAGCGTATATTATCAGCAGGAACTTGGTTGATAAGACCGAGAATTGCCGCTTGCGCACTCTGATCGCCGCCATTAGCTTTATTTGCCAAATCCCGAAGTGTCTCTCGAGTTACATAGCCCGCATCCACCACAAACTTTATATATTTGTTCATGTTCTCTTGCGTATTGAGGCCCATAATCATGCTTTGGTTCGATACCTCAGTCACATGTCCATTTGTAGCGATGTAACCGTCGTCAGAAACAATCGATCCGCTACCAATTCCACCCGTGCATAGGCCATTCAGCTGCATGCTAGCGCCATTTTGCGCCGTGTAAATCATGTCCGCACAACGAAATGTTCCCACTCGAACCGTCGCAATTTGATTCCTTGCCACCACTTTAATAACAGAATCTTCGTCTAACTCGTCCAAAGTATTTGTAGTATCTTTATCTTCCGAAAAATTCTCCGCTTTAGTGTCAGACTTAGTTTCAGATTTAGCTATAGTAGCAGAAGCCGTACTTGTGCTGAAATTGTCCTGACTAGTCGCGATAAAATAGCTATTATCTGGCTTCTGGAAAGTAATTCTAGAAACCAAACTCTCCATCTGATCGATGTATGGTTGCATGTACGAATTTTTACTCAATGCAAATACAGATATCCAATAAGGTCTATTGTTCTGAACGGTCAGATAGCTAATTTTTTCGCCAGTTTTTCGCCAACTGCCGTCAATAGTACTTCCATAATCAACAACCAACTTTTTAAACTTCAGACCAGAAATTTCTACATCACTAGTGTGATATTTAGCATTTGGGTCATTTTTCTTTAGTTTATTAATGTCACCCTGAAGCATTAAATCCAAATCTGAATACTTCTTTGTATCTTTATATTCTTCAGGCATTGTCGAGCGATCAAAATAACTACTCTTACGAGACGTGACTATTGAGAACTCTGGCATAATCTTCGTAAACGAAAACTTCTCATCATCCTTTGGCTTTTCCGAACTCTTCTTAAAATTCAATTTTAGAATCGCATAAGCACGACTCTCTTTCAGCTCGTCATCGGCATACGTAGTAGCGCTATACTGCTTTTCATTAGAGTCACTATTTAAGACGTGACCTTCGCCAGTAAAAATACTCTTATCATATCGAATCGAATAGCCATATTTGGAAACGACCTTCTGTGAATTCTTAGAATCCTCTTCCGCAAAGATTTTCTGGATTTTCTTTTTTGCGGTTTTACTAACTCCGGAAGAGCGGTTATTATTAACGACAATCAGCCCAACTATAACGGAGATCAAGAAAACTACGCCCAGAACGATGGCTACAATTTTTAACTTCTTCATTGACTTCTGATTCATATTGATCCAATCCTAACGGTAATTTACAAATTGCAAAGGTGTGTCATAATCACTTTCTCGCAATAAACTAATAACTTTCTGTAATTCATCCTTCGACGCAGAAGTAACACGAACGAGGTCGCCCTGAATTTGCGGCTTAGCTTTCGGCGCATTAGCACGAATATCAGCGGCAATTTGCTTCGCCGTCGGCTGATCAAGACCTTGCTTAAACGGAATTTCCCAAGTCGTCTTCAAGTTCGAAACAACTTTCTCTTTTGACAAATCCAGGACTTTGCTTGATTGACCACGTCCCGCCAATTTCTTGCGTACGATATCCAGAACAGCATCAACTTGCCAATCGCTGTCGCCCGTAATTTTCAGACCCTTTTTATCATCCAGCCAATCAATTGCCGCACTCGTACCCTTAAAATCATAACGCCCTTGAATTTCTTTTTCAGCCTGCATGAAAACATTATTCATCTCAGCCTTGTCAATTTCTGACACAATATCAAACGAAAAACTCGCCATCTTCCCTCCTAGTTTTATCTATTATAACAAAAAATCGCCCCGTTTAGAGCGATTTTCTGTTTTTGCCTTCGGTCGATAATTAACCGCGAGCAAAGTGCGCAAAAGCGCGGTTAGCTTCAGCCATCTTATGAGTGTCTTCCTTCTTCTTGAAGGCAGCACCAGCTTCATTGTAAGCGTCAACGATTTCCAATGCCAAACGCTGTGAGTATGGCATTCCGCTGCGAGCGCGAGCTGATTGAACTAACCAGCTGAACGCATAGTGCAATTGTCGATGTCCCTGAACTGGGAATGGAATCTGGTAGTTAGCACCACCAACGCGACGAGACTTAACCTCAAAGCTTGGGCTAACGTTCTTCAATGCTTTTTCAAACACTGCCAATGGATCTTCAGAATCCAATTTCTTAGCAGCAGTTTCCAGTGCTGTGTAAACAGCACGCTCAGCCGCCAACTTTTTACCGTCTAGCATTGACTTGTTGATTAGGCGCTGAACTAGTACGCTTTGGTATCGGCGATCAGGCTTAAGTTCACGTTGCAACTTCTTGGTAACTTTACGAGGCATGATTATTTATCCCCTTTCTTTGTACCGTACTTAGAGCGACCCTTCTTACGGTTGTTGACACCTTGAAGGTCAAGCGCGCCACGTACGATGTGATAACGCACACCTGGAAGGTCAGGCACACGACCACCGCGGATCAAAACCACAGCGTGCTCCTGCAAGTTGTGACCTTCACCACCAATGTACGCCCAAACTTCATAGCCGTTGTTCAATTTAACACGAGCAACTTTACGCAAAGCTGAGTTTGGTTTCTTTGGCGTCTTAGTCGTCACACGCACACAAACACCACGCTTAAGCGGTGCATTCTGGTCGTAATAACGTGTTTTCAGGGCGTTATGAATACGACCTAGTGCTGGCGACTTGGACTTTTTCTTAGCCGTTTGGCGCGGCTTGCGCACCAATTGGTTGATTGTTGGCATCCAATTTCTCCTTGGTTGATTAACTAATTATGGCAATTCGCCTTACGGATTGGATTCAGCAACTCCGCCCCGTGTCTATACCTTTTCTGCCGAGATTGCGATCTGTACACATTCAAAACACCGCGCACTCCGAAAAGAGGAAACTCTGAGAAGAATTATAACACACTTGACGTCAAATCTCTACCCAGAAATATAAAATAATAGATATTACTAAAATCAATAGAAAACCGCCCCGAAATTGAGGCGGTTTCTGTAGTTGCGAAGCCTACTTATTAAGCGACTTCTTCTTCTGCAAATTCGTCTTCGCTCGGTGTTTCGAACTCTTCATCTTCTTCGACAGCGCCAGTTCCTACTGGAATCTTGCGGCCGATAATGACGTTCTCCTTCAAACCGTGCAAGTGGTCAGCTCGACCAGATACGGCGGCATTGATCAAGACGCGAGTAGTGTCCTGGAAGGATGCAGCTGATAGCCATGAGTCACTCCAGATAGAAACCTTCGTGATACCAAGTAGCAATTGAGTATAGCTAATCAAGTTCTTGCCTTCAGCAGCCAATTGCTTGTTGGTATTGACTACAGCGGCCTTAGAAACGATGTCGCCAGTCACGAATTCGCTATCACCAGCGTCTTCAATTTGCACGCGACTAAACATTTGTCGAACAATGATCTCCAAGTGCTTGTCAGCCACGTCCTGACCCTGAGCAGCGTAGATTCGCAGAACTTCGTTGATGATGTAGCGCTGAGTTGCCTCAACACCCTTAAGTCGCATCAAATCGTGCAAGTTCAATGATCCAGCTGTCAATCGATCACCAGCTTCGACGACATCGTTCGCCTTAACGACCAACTGCATATTGCCTGGGATTTCATAACGAGTTGGCGAAGCAGCCTCTGCCGCGATCACCAAAGTATCCTCAGCCGACTCAATCACACCGTCAAATGGCGCAATCAAAGGTCGAGTATCGCTTTCGCCGGTTGCCAAGACATCGCCAGCCTTAACGCTTGAGCCAGCCTTAACTACAACAGTTCGCCCCTCTAACGGCAATCGCTCAACCTTGCCAGATTCTGGCGTAATTTGAACGATGTACTTCTTGCCGTCTTCCCAAACGTCAACCAAACCAGCAACTTCCGTAATGAACGCTTGACCCTTTGGTGTGCGCGCTTCAAACAATTCTTCAACACGAGGCAGACCTTGGGTAATGTCACCACCAGCAACACCAGAGTTGTGGAAGGTACGAAGCGTCAACTGAGTACCTGGCTCACCAACTGACTGAGCAGCGATAACACCAACTGGCTGATGATTGCCAACCAATTTACCAGTCGACATATCAATACCGTAACTTCGCTGCGGAATACCGTTAAGGTTATTAGTCGACAAGACTGACTGAATCTTAACGCTTTCAATGCTTTCGTCGTCATCAATTGAATCTGCGATTTCACGCGTGATCAATTCATTCTTATTGACGTGACCTGGAATTGTCTCAGCGGCATAACGACCAGCCAAACGGTTTGAGAAGTCGATCATTGTCTCTTCAGTTTCTGATCGGTAAATTGCGTAACCTTCATCATCACCATCAGTGTCTTCAACAGTAAAGACATCTTGTGCAACGTCTACCAAACGACGAGTCAAGTAACCCGAGTCGGCAGTCTTAAGAGCCGTGTCAATAAGACCCTTGCGCGCACCACGGGTTGCAATAAAGGCCTCAAGGCTAGATAAACCACCAGTGTAAGAGCTGCGGATTGGAAGCTCAATCTCATGGTTGGTTGCGTCCATCTGAACACCAATCATCGCGCTCGCCAGCTTCACGTTGGAAATATCACCACGAGCACCAGAGTTAACCATCATGGAGATACTGGTGTCCATGTGCGCCAATTGCTCCTTCAAGAAGGCAGTAATCTTATTGTCGACATTTCGCCACGCGCTAACCGTTAAGTTGTATCGCTCTTCCTCGGTAATCAAACCTTGGTCAAATTGCTCAGAAATCAAAGCTGCCTTAGCATCACCTTCAGCCACAAACTGAGGGATTTCCTCGAAGTGGACATAGTCGGTCATACCAGTCGATACAGCTGCAACCGTAGCAAAGCGGAAAGCTTGACCCTTCATGCGGTCTGCAATCTTAGCGGTTTCTTCGGCGCCATACTTGTTAAAGATTTGCGCCAACACCTTCTTAAGCTGTTTCTTGGTCTGAACATTGTTGTCGTATGGGAAATCTTCAGGCAGAATCTCATTGAAGAAGACGCGGCCCAAAGTTGTTTCGCGCATTTTACCCTTCGCAAAGATACGAATTGGGGTTTGCAAATGGATCACGCCGTTGTCGTAAGCCATTTCTGCTTCGTAAACAGAACTGTAAGTCTTAATCTTATCAGTCTGAGCTTGTGGCTTGTCGTAAGTCAAGTAATAGTTACCAAGAACGATGTCCTGAGAAATGTGCAACACTGGCGCGCCATCAGCAGGCTTCAGTAAGTTGGCAGTTGCGCTCATCAATTCACGAGCCTCAGCTTGAGCCTCTTTTGATAGCGGCAAGTGGACAGCCATCTGGTCGCCGTCAAAGTCGGCGTTGAATCCGGCACATACCAATGGATGCAGCTGGATAGCCTTTCCTTCAACCAAAACTGGCTGGAAGGCTTGAATTGACAAACGGTGCAAACTTGGTGCGCGGTTAAGTAGAACATACTTTCCTTCAATTGCCGAGTCAAGCGCGTCCCAAACTACTGCTTCACCGGCTTCAATTAGGCGTGAAGCTGAGCGAATATTGTGCGCAAATTCGTTCTTAATCAACCAACTAATCACGAATGGCTTGAATAACTCTAACGCCATTTGCTTTGGTAGACCACATTGGTTAATCTTCAATTTTGGACCAACCACGATAACCGAGCGACCAGAATAGTCAACACGCTTACCAAGAAGGTTCTGACGGAAGCGACCTTGCTTACCCTTTAACATGTCACTCAAACTCTTCAAACTGCGGCGACCACCAGTCGAGCTAACCGCGCGACCGCGTGATGCTGAATTGTCAATCAAAGCGTCAACGGCTTCCTGAAGCATACGCTTTTCATTGCGTTGAATAACTTCTGGCGCGTTAAGCTCAATCAACTTCTTCAAGCGATTGTTTCGGTTGATAATTCGGCGATACAAATCGTTCAAGTCAGATGTCGCGAATCGACCACCAGACAACGCCACCATTGGACGAAGATCTGGAGGAATAACTGGAAGAACAGTCATGCATAAGCTCGACGGCTTAATGCCAGCAGATTCCATACTCTCAAGCATCTTCAATCGCTTCAACAATTTCTTCTGTCGCTGACCTTTCGCGGTCTCAGCTTCCTCTGTCAATTCAGCGATAAGCTTTGGTAGTTCAATCTTGTCCAAAAGTTCCTTGACCGCGCTAGCACCCATGCCAACCTCGATCAACTCATCATATTCTTCTGGCAAGTTGCGATATTCGCTCTCTGAAATCAAAGCGCCGAAATTTAGGCTTTCCAATTGAGACTTCTTACCGACGTAAGCTTCTTCCAATTCCTCGACTTCACGACTCTGCTCTTTAGCTAGTTGCTTAACATCAGCGCCATCTTCTTCAGCCATTTTTTCGTAGCGGATTTTGATAGCCTTGCGAGCCAAATCAGTTTCCGCTTCCAAATCTGCCAAATATTGATCGCGAGTTGCTTCATCAACATTCAGAATAACGTAAGTCGCAAAGTAGACGATTTTCTCAATATTACGAACCGTCATACCAAGCAACTGGCTCATGGCGCTTGGAGTGCCACGCATAAACCAAATGTGCGCAACTGGAACCGCCAATTGAATGTGACCCATTCGCTCACGACGAACGATTGACTTAGTGACCAA
>CAUTQX010000017.1:0-14995 GCA_963540705.1 uncultured Candidatus Saccharibacteria bacterium | reverse complement strand
GCCAACACCGCCATCGGCTAGCTCATCATAGAACTTACCCGCCAGATCCTTACCCTTTTCGCCAATTGCAACGACATGGAACTTAAACGGCGCAACATTTTCCGGCCAAACCAGCCCCTTCTCATCGGCAAATTTCTCAACAATCACACCCATAACTCGCGTAATACCGATTCCATAACTTCCCATGTAAGCGTACTTTTCTTTGCCGCCAGCATCCGTAAATACCAATTTCATTTCTTCCGACTTTTGCGTGCCGAAATTAAAGATATTGCCAACTTCGGCAGTTTTCACCTTTTCCAACTCACTACGATCGACACCGAGCTCCTCAATTGCCTCGTCCAAAACTTCCTCATTAACAGCGATATTTTCGCCACGATGCAAATAAATATAATCCTCGCCAGCATCGCAAATCGTCTGAAACTCATGGCTAAACTTCGTAAAAGCGCCACCAGAAGCAAACGTCACATACGTTTCATTACCGATTCCAAATCGGTCATAACAACGCTTATACGCCTCGATGACCGAATTGTAGTAACTATCCAAACTCTCTTTGCTATCGTGAATTGAATACATATCCTTCATCACAAATTCACGACCACGCATAATTCCACTCTTAGCGCGAAGTTCATTTCGCAATTTATTCTGGAATTGATAAACGCTAATTGGCAAATCTTTGTAGCTCTTTAAGTAATTGCGAATAAGATCGACAATCGGCTCCTCATGTGTCCAACCAAAGCCAATGTCTGTGCCGTCTTGCAGCTTAGACTTAAACCAAACATCGACCAGTTCATCACTCCAGCGGCCAGTTTCTTCCCATAAATCCTTTCGCTGCAAAGTACTCATCACCAATTCCTGGCTATTAGCCTTGTCCATTTCCTCGCGAACAATTTGCTTAATATTCTCAAGAACCCTCAAACCCAACGGCAAAAATGAATACACGCCCGCCATCGTTTTATGTACGTAGCCAGCACGAATCAAAAGCTGAGCATTTCGCGCAACCTCACCAGCTGGCGCCTGTTTCAAAGTTCTAGTAAAAAGTTGTGTCATTCGCATATTTTTCTCCTTTACATAAATATAAACGGCAATAACGATTCCGTCTGATTAATTGCGCCAGTATTGATAAACAAGAAATAAAAAGCTATTCCGTTTTTCGCCATGTGCATCATAATTGGCACCCAAATTGCTCCGGTGTATTCTCTGGTAGCACACATCACCAGGCTTAAAGTAAATGTATCAACTGCCACCGCCCATTGCAATGGTGAGTTTGGACCAACCCAAAGATGTGCCGCGCCAAACGCTATGCTTGTTACGATAATTGATAACCAAATCGAGAAAGAATTGCGCAACTTGCCATAAAGATATCCGCGATACAAAAGTTCCTCAACAATCGGCGCCAGCACCACCAACACAACGAACGCCATGATAAATTGCCATTGAGTCGCTAGCATGCTCTGACTAAACGGTATAGCTTGCTTCTGTTGCATATCCACCGAAAAAACACCACTAGCAATACTCATCGTAATCATAGTGAGCAAAAAATACGCCACAAAAGCAAACGGAGAGATAAATATTTCCAAAAATGTCGGCCAATCATTCACTCCCAAATTGCTCAAAGTTGTCTGACGCTTCTTAACCAAAAACGGTACAGAAATCACGACAATTAGCGACAAAATATATGCGACAACCGAAAGCACCGTATTAAGAATAACTGAATTCACAGAACCGAGAGGTACTCCGATTTTTATCAAAACACCGACCGCCAATGAAATAATGACTTCCACTGCCAGAAATACACCATAAACCCAGATTGGAAGTGCTAAAATCAGCCACCATTTGCGGTTTTTTAATTTCTTAGAAAAGTTTTCCAACATCGCTGATCGTCACCAAAATCGTTAATATTAATAAAATTAACATGCCAGTTGCCTGAATGTTTTCTTCACGTTCCTTCGTCAATTCTTTCTTGAATAGGCGGAAAATTGTCATCGTAAACCAACGGCCACCATCAAGCGCCGGTATCGGCAAAATATTCATTACCGCCAACGTCAAAGAGATTAGCGCCGCCACGAAAATAATTTGCGCAATCCCTGAGTTAACTACTGACGGAAACAGTACGCCCAATATGCCAATTGGCCCCGCTACACTCTGCCCAACAGACGCCAAATCCGCACGCGCTGATTCCTTTGATTCGTTAGACCCAAATATTTGTCCAACTAATCCATGAGCCGCCTTCGCCAACAATACACCAACACCCTTCAGAGTCTCATATGATAATTGCCCCGTAGTCGCCACACCCATTATAGGTGCTGACCACGTGCTATACATTTTCTCCGTCTGTCCCGAAATAACGCCCAAATATCCGCTTCCCTTCGCGGACTTTTCATCATTCAATTGAACATCTATAGATGATTCTTTGTCATCCCGCCTATATTCAACCCTGACTTTCTTACCAGCGTTTTGCTTGGTTATAATTGGCAATTTTTCCGCCTCCGTAAGCGGCTGACCGTTTATTTTAATAAGCTCATCATTAACCTTAAGTCCAATTTTATCCGCCGGAGAATTCGGTGTGATTTTTGCTATTGTCACCGGTGAACGCCTAATCTCTGTATCAAATGGCAATTGAACTTGATTTGGCAAAACTTTCGGCATGCCAATTACCGCCAAAACCGTAAATAAAACAATCGCAGTTATCCAATTCATCATAACGCCAGCCAGCAGAATCTTCGTCTTCACCCAAAACGTCGAACCGCCGTATGTACCCTCGCCTTTTGCAGAATCATATTCACCCTTCAATCTAACAAATCCACCAAGCGGCAGCCAATTCAGGCTAAACGTTACGTTTTCACCCAAGAAACTTCGCTTTACTTTCCATTTTTTTGCGGCAGGCGGAAATCCGATCCCAAATTCCTCAACCTTGACGCCGTTTCTCTTGGCGACAATAGCATGACCTAATTCATGCAAAACCACCAATAAAATGAGAACAAATAGCCCTAAAAGTACTCCCCAAATGATCATTTTCCAAACCGCCTATTCCGATTAGCATATTCCTCTAAAATCACCGACACGTCATCAACTGTCATGTCTGGCCAATTCTTCTCAATAAACATCAACTCACTGTACGCCGAGCGCCACAACATAAAGTTGCTAAGCCGCTGCTCACTAGAAGTTCTAACAATCAAATCACACGGCGGCACCTCTGGCGCGTATATATTTTGAGCAATCAACTCGGGCGTAATTTCCTCAGAAGAAACTCCAGATTGAACAATTTTTTTAACCGCATCAGCAATCTCCAAATGTCCGCCATAGTTCAAGCATAAAACCAATTCTCCATTTTTCAGATCGGCGGTCTTTTCCTCAGCCTCGTCAATCGCTTTGATCAATTGATCCGACAAGCCTTCCCTGGACCCAACAACCCTCAAGCGAACCTCGTTTTCAATAAATATCGGAAGATCAGCCTTCAGTATGTTCAATAGCAATTTCATCAAATGCCCGACTTCTTCTTCTGATCGTTTCCAGTTTTCCGTACTAAAAACATAAGCACTCGCGTATTTCACACCTCGATGAAGAGCTTCCAACGCCACGTCTTTTAGCGCGTTATAGCCCGCCAGATGTCCTTCGTATGTCGGCAAGCCATGCTGTTTTGCCCATCGCCGATTTCCATCAACAATAAACCCAATGTGCCGCGGCAAACTCACATTTTCACTCATTATTCGCCCTCCATTCGTCAATTAGTTTCACGTCCTGAACGTCTTTTTCACGCCCACGCCAGCTCTTCCATTGGCGTAAAAATTCCAAATCAACAAACCTTACGCCGTCATATTTTATCGATCGACTCAACAGCTCATCATAGCTAACAGCCTGCCCGTCAAAATCCCAGCCGTCCCAAACTTCAGCCGAACCATCATCTTTTACAAAATAAAAACGCTGGTTATAACCAAACTTTTTAAGCCAATCGCCACTTTCCTCAGAGAGCTTTTTCATCAAATCAGAACTCGCCGCAAGATCAATATCACTAGCTGGACGAATCCCCAATTGATCCAAAATCCCGCTACCAATAACAATAATTTGATCCAACGGCAAATTCAACGCTTTCACTTTATCGGCAAAAGTTTCGCTCATTAAACAGTCAAGACGTCCTTTTCCTTCGTCTTAAACGCCTCGTCAATTTGCGCCTGCATCTTACTCATCAAGCCGTCAATCTCTTTCTCTACGCGCTTCAAATCGTCTTCGCTCAGCTCTTTATTATCCTTCATTCGCTTAGCGTCCTTAAGGGCATCCTGACGAATATTTCGCATCGCAATTCGAGCCTCCTCGACCTTTTCACTAACCTGTTTCACCAACTGATGTCGGCGCTCTTCAGTCAAGGCCGGAACTGGAACGCGAACCACTCGTCCATCGTCAGACGGATTAAAACCTAGACTTTGATTATCGCGAATTGCAGAAGAAATTGCTGTAATATTACTCGGGTCAAATGGCGTAACCAACAACATTTGCGCCTCTGGAGCGGTTACGTTTGCGACTTGATTAAGTGGCATTTTTGAACCGTAAGCTTCAACCATAACACCGTCGAGCATTCCAGCGTGTGCCCTACCCGTTCGCACCTTCTTCAATTCGTCTTGAAAAAAGCTAAACGCTGCATTCATTTTTTCTTCATAAGGGTTTGTGTCGAACATATTTCCTCCAATTTATCTATCCGTTATTATATCAAACTTCGGGCGTCTTGTCTGCTAATTTCGCCTTACGCCCCGTGCTATAATAACAGAGTGATTTCTAAGATTAAGCTATACAATTTCCGGTCTTATCATCTGCACGAAGCGACTTTTAGCAATTCTGGTACGGTAATCGTTGGACCAAATGGCACCGGCAAGACGAATCTGCTCGAGGCGGTTTATGTGGCGTTACGCGGTAGTAGTTTTCGAGGCAGCCTTGGCGATTGTATGGCATTGGATGCTCCGCAGACAATTATTCACCTGGAGGGCGATTTCGGCGAGCGACGTATTAAACTGGACTCAATTTCCGGAAAAATCAACAAAGAATTCATTATCAATGACAATAAATCAAAGGTTTTAACCAGAAAAAACCGCTTGCCTGTCGTTTTATTTGAGCCAAGCGAACTAAGATTAATTTCCTCTTCACCATCCCGACGACGCGACTTTCTGGATGGCTTAATTGCCCGACTTGACCCCAAATACGACACGGATTTAAGAGCTTTCAATCGCACTCTTTTACAGCGCAACGAACTCTTAAAATCTCACCAAGAAGAATCATCAATTTGGCGCGACAATCTGTTTGCTTGGGATATAAAATTTGTCCAATACGCGACCAACATTGCCCAAAAACGAGCCAAATTTCTCCAGATAAACGAACCTCGCATAAAAAATTTATACGAATCTTTGGCGGGAAAAGACACACAATTATCCATCGAATATGGAGCTATTGTACCTCTGGAAAATTATGACCAAGCCCTACTGAATCGCTTAGGAAAATCCCGCGAATATGAAATAGCAACCGGTTTTACTCCAGCTGGCCCTCACCGTGAAGATTTCACAATTTTCCTCCATGATCAGCCCGCTATTAAAGTTGCTTCACGTGGCGAAATGCGAACCATTATGCTGGCGTTCAAATTATTAGAGCTAGAACTTCAAACAGAAGTCAGCCAATCTCGACCACTCATTTTACTGGACGACGTTTTTTCTGAATTAGATGCCACCCGCGAAAAACTCCTCCAAGAAACCATCCAAAATCACCAATTTATCGTCACCACGACAGATGCGCGCCACCAAAAAGACGGCTGTTCAATAATTTCCACAAAATAAAAAGTCGACCGCATTGCTACGGCCGACTTCTTTCCAGAGCAATTTTCTAAACTAGGAATTATTCGCTTACGCCCAGCTCAATTCGCTTAAACTGACGAATAACAATGTTCTCGCCCAATTTCGCAATCGCTTCTTTAACGTGTTGCTCAACAGTCTTAGAATCGTCCAAGATATAAGCCTGGCTCATAAGAACCTGCTCAGCAAAATGCTTCTTCAATTGACCTTCAACGATCTTTTCGCGCATTTCTTCAGGCTTGCTTGCCAAAGATTCGCTCGCCATAAGCTCAGTTTTAACGCGTTCCATCTCCTCTGCTGGAATGTCAGCTTCAGAAACATACTTTGGACTCATCGCTGCAATTTGCATAGCAATTTCGTGCGCCAACGTCTTAAAGTCGTCAAGTCGAGCTACGAAGTCGGTTTCGCAGTTTACCTCAACGATAACGCCGATTCGACCAGAGTGAACATAACTTTCAATCAAACCTTCACGGGCTTCACGATCACCCTTCTTTTCAGCTTTCGTCAAGCCTTTTTTGCGCATAGCTTCCAAAGCTTTATCGAAATCGCCCTCAGCTTCAACCAAAGCTTTTTTAGCGTCAGTCAAGCCTACGCCGGTCAATTCGCGCAATTTTTTAATATCGTCAACAGAAACGCCCATCCTATTTCTCCTCTTTTTTAGCTGGTTTTTCTTCAGCCTTTACGCTACCTGCACCTTCAGCAACAGCCGCAGTGAAGTAGTCTAATAGCAATTGAATACCCTTAACAGCGTCGTCATTACCTGGAATTACGTAATCAATTCCTGTTGGGTTAACGTTGGTGTCAACAATCGCAAATACCGGCACGCCCAAAGTTTGAGCCTCGCGAACTGCATTTGCGTCAGTCAATGCGTCAACTACAACAACGGCGCCTGGCTTGCCCATCAAATCCTTGATGCCGCCATATTTCATATTCAAGCTGTCGATTTCCTCTTGGAAACGCTGCACTTCAAGCTTATTATAACGCTTTTCCAAGTCACCTGAAGCCATTCGCTTTTCAAGATTCTTCAACTTCTTAATTTGCTGAGCAATGGTTGAACCGTTAGTCAACATACCACCAATCCAGCGCTCAACTACGTATGGCTGGTTGATCTTTTCAGCTGCTTCGCGAACAACATCTTTGGCTTGTTTTTTGGTGCCGACAAACAAAACCTTACGGCCTGATGCGGCGATTTTTGTCAATTCCGGCAAAGCCTTATCCAAAGCTTCAACGGTTTTAGTCAAGTCAATAATGTGACTATCCTGACGCTTACTGTGAATATACGGCGCCATCTTTGGGTGCCAGCGGCTGGTTTTGTGTCCAAAATGAACACCTGACTCCAGCAAAGCCTTAATGTCTACCTTTACAGACATTCTCTTCTCCTTTTGCCTCATCCGCTCACGATTTGGAGTGTGAAACGGATTGTGTCATTAAAATTAGTTACCTGGCAATTATACCACTATTCTTCATCAGGAGCAACCACTTCTCGACGAGACGCGATGAACTTTTCCATCTCTTGATCAAGCTCAATTGCTTCCTTGCTTGAAGAAGAAATCTTCTGAATCTCATACCACTCTCCTCTTGGCTCTACAACTTGCATTTCGACAGATTGACCACTCTCTTCTGTCGAATCCTTGCGGCGCACCTCTGCGCGAACCACATCGCCACCTGCCCGAGCGAACTCAAAATAAGTAATCGAGCCATCCTCCACAAAAGCACCATACGAACAATTCTCTCCCCACGCCAAATCCTTTGTAGTCATATCCGGCGCCGATTCATCAATTAGATTCGCTGACAACTTAAACAATAAGACTGATCCAGCCCTTACTCCGTCTTTCCTGAAGTGGACATCTTTGTAGACGTCAAACGCCACGACTGAAGTGCTCACTTCCACTGGTATAATATTAGAAGAATCAACAATACTCTCATGAGGTTTAAATAGCTTCGCGCTAATAGGTTTGCTACTTATAAATTCAGGAGATAGTCTCAGGTTAAGGCTACTATTAAGCATAGAGCCAAAACGTGATAACGAGTCCTTCCCAAGCATAGTATCTATATTACTTTCTTCATAGCCATCAGGCTGATCCAGTATCTCGCTGACAATCTGTATCTTTCTTTTTTCTTCACCGCGCCGAAACGCCTCATTCGCCAAGATGTCTAAATTATGATTATTCCAAAGTGTAGGTTGCCTTCCCTTGTCCATATTATATAACTCCTTAATTTTCCTAATTATCAGAACCAGTTATACTCTCTCTCTCTCTCTTGATTTGTCAAGTATTTCATCATATTTTTGACAATTTGCAAACGACATGATTGCAATGTATATTCGTACTGCTGGTGATATTTGCATTACTCCGTTTTTTTTGTTAAAATACCAAGGTTATGAAAAGCAGTATTCACCCACAGAACTATCGCCCTGTCGTATTTAGCGACGAACAAGCGGGCTTCGCGTTCTTGACTCAGTCAACAGCGCAAACAACCGAAACCATCAAATGGGAAGACGGCAATGAATACCCATTGGTTAAGGTTCACATTTCATCAGCATCTCACCCATTCTTTACTGGTGAGGAAAAGATTATCGACACCGAAGGTCGTGTTGATCGCTTTAAGGCTCGTCAAGCAGCCGCTGAAGCTCGCCGAGCAGCTTTGGCAAACAAAGCAAAGAAAGCTAACGCTAAAAAAGCAGCTAAAACTGATTCTCCAAAATCAGACAAAAAGACTAAATAATCTGACAAATTAGTCCGACAATCCAAAAACCGCTCAATCACTGGGCGGTTTTATTTTACGCTAGTTCAATCTGACAATACTTGCAAAGCTAAAAATACTCCGCCATCAGAATCCACAACAACGTCTACACTGCGTATTGGAGGGCTAGCCTTCGGATTCATTCCTGCGTATTGCCTAATAATATCGCGACTACTTTTCCCACCTTTCGATTCCGACACTCGCCCTTCTCGCCAATCTTTAATCATCGGTGCAGCCACAAATAATTCAACCGGCAACGGAATATTAGATCCCGGAATCGCTCTCGTGTCAGGCCACTCACCCTCATATATAGATATTTTCGTTTCACCGGCAATATTACCTTTAATTAATTCATTCAAATCGCGTAATGAAACTGGCTTCTCTATTGGATTGGTATCAATCTTAAACAAACTCTCCACAATCAAATCAACTCTCGGATCGTTTGCTGGGATATTCTCTGGAAGGTCTTCAATACACTGCACCAGTTCAGACGACTTTCCAACGTCGAAAAGCGCCAACTTATCAGCATTTTCGTAAACCAAATCACGCGAATCAACCTTGCATTCTCTCATTATCACTATATAATACAATACTGGGAAACATTTGTCAATGTATGATATAATTTTATAGATATGGCGAAGATTTCTTTAGATATGGATTCTCTGAAAAATGAACGAGCTGATTTAAGCAATTTTTTAGCGCAACCTGACGCTTACAGCTCACCAGATTTTACGGTAAAAAACAAACGATTTTCAGAATTAGAAACGCTTATTTCCAAAGGCGAAGAGCGAGAAAACCTGGAAAAAAACTTAGTAGAAGCCAAAAAGTTAGCCAACGAAGGCGGCGAATTGGCTGCCCTGGCGAAGCTTGAGATTGCTGAAACCGAAGCTCGATTGACCGAATTAGAAGAAGAATTATTCATCCTACTTACCCCGAAAGACCCCAACGACGATAAGAATATCATCATGGAAATCCGCGCTGGTGCGGGTGGTGATGAAGCGTCATTGTTTGCGGCGGAACTATACCGCATGTATTTACGTTGGTGCGAGTTTAACGGCTATAAAGTAGAATTAATTAGCGAATCAGCCAATGATTCTGGCGGCTATAAAGAAGTTATTTTCATGATCAAGGGCGACGCGCCATACTCTAAATTGAAGTTCGAAGGTGGCGTACACCGAGTTCAACGAGTTCCAGTCACCGAAAGCCAAGGTCGCGTCCACACTTCAACTGTAACAGTGGCGGTTTTGCCAGAAGCAGAAGAGGCTGACATTGAGATAAACCCGAACGATTTGCGAGTTGACATTTACCGCTCCAGTGGACACGGTGGTCAAAGTGTGAACACGACGGATTCAGCAGTGCGAATCACCCACTTGCCGACTGGAATGATCGTCACAAACCAAGACGAAAAATCGCAAATTAAAAACCGCGAAAAAGCCATGAGCGTGCTTCGTTCGCGATTGTTACAGATGAAAATTGACGAGGAAAACGCCAAATTAAGCGCCGAGCGACGCTCGTTGGTTGGAACTGGCGACCGCTCGGAAAAAATCCGAACGTACAACTTCCCGCAAGACCGAATCACCGACCACCGCATTCACTACAGCCGCAGCAATATCCCCGCTGCAATGAACGGGGATATCGACGATTTGATTGAAAATCTACAGAGATATGAGCGTGAGCTGAAAGCTCAGAATGCTAGTAACTAGTACGGCTTACGCGGCTCAGCAGACTCCAATAGTTTTGCCAACTTACTTATCTCTTCCACACCGACTGGTTGACGATTCAGCCCCATTTGTTGCTCTAATTTATCATTCTCTATTTCATCGTTACACCTATCAACCATACGCATTATGATGATAACTTCGGAGCGCAGTACTCTCTTTAACTCTCTCGACCGCTTAGCAATATTGTCATCGTACCTCAAAACCTGATCATCTTCTATATAATAATCATGCGTCTCTTTACTTCCCTCATCCCACTCCATAATTGATATGGATCGTTCTTTATCTCCATTATCAAGCAGAGCGGATTCCACACTGACCAATATATAAGATCCGTCTTTTTGAGGAATTTCTAATAAAACTTGCGATTTTACCCGATCCATCGATTCAGTATGATCGTAAGTTTCCGCGTCTCCCGCGAATCTAAGTAATGTCAACCAAACCAGATCATCAAATTCCGCTGCCGCCCGCAACTTTTCTTCGGTTGTCAGTTCAGGATTAAATCCTTCTGCAAACTCCATTTGCTTTGCGGCTTCACTACTGCGCGTATTATTTGGCAGTTCCATTATATATTCATTCCTTTCGCTAATGATATGAAGCCTATAATACTCTCTCTCTCTCTCTCTTGATTTGTCAATACTTTTTACCATTTTTCTCAGTTTTTGCAAGCATTTTACTTTTTACATTCCATAGATATATGTTATAATTATCCACATGATTATCTCTGACTGGCTAAAAATTGCCACAAAATCCTTAAAAACGGCAAACATCCCGTCCGCCAGATTAGACGCTGAATTGATATTAGCCAACACTTTACGAAAAAACCGCACTTACCTGCACGCTCACCCGGACGAAGAAATTGACCCCAGAAGATTTGACATCGCAAATGCCAGACTAGATCTAAGATTAGACCGCGTACCAATCGCCTACATTCTGGGCTATAAAGAATTTTACGGGCGTAGATTTACCGTATCTCCTTCCGTTTTAATTCCCCGCCCTGAATCCGAAGATCTAATTTCATTGTTTTTAGAACTGACCGCCAGCGAAATTGCCGAAAAAGTTTTAATTGACATTGGCACAGGATCTGGCTGTCTGGGAATTACTGCCAAATTAGAGAGAAGCAACTTGTCGGTGATCTTATCCGATATCAGCAAACCAGCCTTAAATATTGCAGAAAAAAATGCGAATTCCTTAAATGCAGACGTCCATATTCAACAGCAATCATTACTTAATGGTCAACTCAAACCAGTCGACTACATTTTTGCCAATTTGCCTTACGTCGATAAGAACTGGGACGTGTCGCCAGAACTTCAATACGAGCCAGATATTGCGCTTTTCGCCGAGGACGAAGGGCTGAAATTGATATTGCAATTGATCTCACAAGTACCACGATGCCTCACCTCAGAAGGTTTGTTATTTATCGAGGCGGATCCTCAGCAGCACAATAGAATAATTGACGAAGCTATGAAAAATGGTTTCGTAAAAGAGAGAGTTCTCAATTACATCCTAGTCCTGCGTTTCACTGGCGCCCAAGATTAAATTACTACAGAATTTAAGAACACTAGCATCACTAAGATAATTCCGATTGTAAGAATCACTGGAGCGGATATGTCTGAAAATCGAATAGCTTTGTGTTTGTTGTAAGATTGGTAAGCTTTACTGGCGACAAGCGAAAATAGCAATAAGATTATCGTAACCTGTGAAACGCCGCCAAATAACGATTTTCCGTAACTGTAAGTCCAATAGTACGACAGCCAACCCAGCTCAGCAAAGACGAGTCCCCAGATTGCCGAAAGTAAAACCGTTTGTTCTTCGTCATAGCTGTGTAGGAAATGGCGTGCAGAACTATAGCCGATCAAGAACATCAGAATAACAACCACAGAAACTGGCCACTCGTACGACACTACCATCAGCGCAGTTACGCCGACGAAGATAGAGATTAACGACTGCATAGCAACCTGCCAACGCTTAGACATCGGCTTAATCACAACTAACCAAATTGCATATAATATCGCCAATGCTACGCGGAAATAAAACACTGACGTAGGTAGATACATCAGACCAACAACACCAATTCCGACCGTTAAGTCAACCAAGTTAGCCTGAATGTTTGCCCACCAAAAACGCGGACGAACGGCAATTATGCGCCATTTACTCAGCACAACAAGTGCTAACGCTGGAAACGGGGTCTGAAATGCTTGAGCGATAACAAGTAATGCCACCGCCAAGCCAATATTTAAGACATAGTAAACTAATTCGCTCCAAAACGTTCTTCGTTTAACAGTTTTCAGTAACTCCATAACTTACTCTATTATACCAAATTATGAGCCAGTTCCCACAACAACGATAAATTGTGCATCAACATTCAAATTGTACTTCGAGGAATCTGATGAAACCGAGCCGTACAACTCCTTAAATTTATCTTTTGTAGCGGTTTTTTCTTTACCAGCTGGCAATTGATAAACTTGAGTCTTCCCTATTTTTTCATTACCTGGAACATTGCCGACATGAACAACCTTCATTCCTAATTCTGTCAATTTATCCGCTTCTTTCTGCGCTGCACCAGCCACGCCGGAACCATTCAAGACAGCAACTGTGGCTTTTTCCTTAGATAACGGCGTTGCGTAAATCTCAGACTTTATATAAGCGCGAATGTCGTCATAATCATACAATCCCGCAGCCGGCTGGACTATGCTTGCGCCACCCGCCGTGCCGGTAGTCATAAGTACGTTGCCTTCCTCTACAAAACTCAATCTGTGAATATCAGATTCTTTTATCTCCGAGCCAAGGTTCATAATTGTGCGGATTTCTTTCGTGTCAATGTTTGTGCGCAAGTTTTTTCCCATGGCATCCATCAGAGACGTCACCTTACCAAAGTCAGTCAGCGTTCCCGTGGAAGTAGCTTTGCTTTTCAGCGCCATAAGCACCAATTGCTGGTTTTTCTCTCGGTCAAAGTTAGATTGCTCCAGGCCATAAGTTGGCGCCACCAAACCACGCGCTCGAGAGAACCACATCGCTTTTTCGCCGTCCATTTCGTGCTTGCCGTTAGTTAATTGCATATAATGACCCGTTGGACATCGTTCACGACGTTGCTGATAATTCAACTCCTTGGCTTGGCACATCCAGTCCATGCTCGGATCAAGTATCCCCCTAGGATCACGACTCTGCACATCAACGGTAACTCCACCGACGGCATTGACAGCATCACGAATCACCGCAGTATTAATATGTGCCACGTACTGAATATCCATACCGAATATATCGCCAATGAATTTCTTCGTTTTATCCATTCGTTCGGCTTCAGCCTGCGCGCTATCTCCATTGTTCACGCAGCCAAAATATTCATTGATTTTACCAGCGTAGCCAGAATTACACGCCATGCCAAACTTTACATACAAGTCGCGTGGAATACTGAACATGTAAGCATCTTTCTTTGTTTGGCTGACACTAAGAATCATCATCGAGTCAGTCAATGTCGAACCTGGATGGTCCGGATCGTCATCTGTTGTACCTAAAATCAGCACATTACTTCGACCATAAGCATCTTCTTTCAGCTTCTGTTGCGAAAATAGTCCTAAGATTCCGCCGTTATGGAACACCGAGTTCATCGTCTGCCATAATTTTAATAGCAGCCAGCCCGCCACAATTGCAATAATAATTCCGATAATCGCAAGAATAATCCTAGTAATTAACTTTTTCTTACGTTTTTGCTTACGTTCCTGCCGATGAGAAGGCTTGGCGTTTTCATCAATCGCCGCCAACGATTCGCTAATATTCCGCTTTAATTTATTAGCAGAAGTTGGTTGCTGAATATTTCTTGTCGCATTATTCGACACTTGCGAACTATCTTCGTTACTGCGATTATGCCCGAGCGTAGTCGTTTTTTTACTAGTAATTTCCCCCAACGAAGTTCGCTGCGGTCGCTTGGCGACAAATCCGTCCATCGACTGTTTGCGTGGTTTCATATCTATTGATTATAACACACAAAACGCTTATAATTGAAACAATGGACGCTACTTTTATGGATCGTCATCCAAAATTACAAGATGGCCTGGGAATGGTCATTTTCGTTGTTGGCGTGGTGATTGGCACACTTTTATTGAACACTTTTGTATTTCAAACTTTCAATGTTGAAGGCGCCAGTATGGAAACAACGATGTACACCGGTGATCGTCTGATCGTCAATCGCCTGCCCGTCACTGCCTCAAAATTACAAAATAAAAATTATATTCCAAATCGTGGGCAAATAATTGTATTTAAGAATCCTAATTTCAATTCCTCGACGGGTAAAGATGAGTACATCGTCAAGCGAGTCATTGCCTTTGCCGGCGAACGAGTTACCGTAAAAAACGGCACCGTAACCGTTTACAATACAGAAAATCCCGACGGATTCAACCCTGATACTTCAGTTAATAAAAATGAGCCAGGACAACCCACTTCCGGAGATGTCGATACGACCGTACCAGAAGGCACAATATTCGTTATGGGCGATCACCGTCAAGGAAGCTATTCCTGCGACTCCCGAAACTGCATGGGACCAATTCCCTTATATGACATCGTCGGACCAGTTAGCCTACGAATATTTCCATTCAATAAAATTCGCTCGTTCTAATAAAAATTACTTTTCGAGCAATTCTCTTATTCGCTCAAATTCAAGATTGTCCTTAAACTTGATACTGATTTGACCAGCGCCACGACCATTTGTAC
>CAUTQX010000016.1:0-15559 GCA_963540705.1 uncultured Candidatus Saccharibacteria bacterium | reverse complement strand
CATTGTCGTATTGAACAACATTTTTGCGCGTATCAAAATTGTAGCCTTCAACTCGCTTCTGCGCCGCTTCCAATGTTTTCGAAACAGCACGGGTTCTGATTGGTGTGTCATCATCAACGCCCAGTCTGTCCATCAATGATGCAATTCGCTCACCCTGGAAAATTCGCATCAAATCATCTTCGGTTGAAACGTAAAACTGAGTTTCACCTGGATCGCCCTGGCGTCCGCCACGACCACGCAACTGATTATCAATTCGGCGAGATTCATGGCGCTCTGAGCCGATAACAACCAAACCACCAAGCTCCTTTACACCCTCGCCCAGCTTAATGTCGGTACCACGACCAGCGATATTCGTGGCCAAAGTAATCGCACCTTTTTCACCAGCTTTCGCAACAATCGCCGCCTCACGCTCATTATTCTTAGCGTTCAGAATCTCAAACTTAATACCCTCTTTTTCCAGATATTTAGCAATTTGCTCGTTCTTTTCAATAGACCCAGAACCAACCAGAACAGGACGACCTTGCTTGTGGTAATCCTTAATCGCCTCAGCGACGGCTTTAAGTTTGGCCTTTTCAGTCTTGAAAATTAAGTCCTCTTTATCTTCGCGAATAACTGGTTTGTTCGGCGGAATTTGGATAACATCAAGTGAATAAATTTGTTGAAACTCCTCGGCTTCAGTAAACGCCGTACCCGTCATACCGCTTAATTTATTGTACAAACGGAAATAATTCTGGAAGGAAATTGTCGCTAGAGTCATACTCTCTTCCAGTACCGGAACGCCTTCTTTGGCTTCAATTGCCTGATGTAAGCCTTCGTTGTAACGGCGACCCTGCATCAAACGACCAGTATGCTCATCAACAATAATCACTTCGCCGTCATTAGTTACGACATAATCCTTATCGCGCTTGAATAACGTCTGTGCTCGCAAAGCTTGATCCATGTGATAAACACTGCGCACGTGATCTGGCGTGTACAAGTTTTTTATTCCCAGCAATTTCTGGACTTTCTCAACGCCCTCATCAGTCAAAGCAACACTTCGGCGTTTCTCGTCTAAAACGTAATCTTCCGGAACCAACTTGGCGGCGATTTTAGCAAACGTGTAATAATTATCAGGGTTTTCAGCTGCTGGAGCAGAGATAATCAACGGAGTACGAGCCTCGTCAATCAGAATTGAGTCAACCTCATCAACGATCGCGAAGTTCAACTCACGCTGCCTGAGCAAATCGACATCATTAACCATGTTGTCGCGCAAATAGTCGAAGCCAAACTCATTATTCGTGCCGTATGTAATGTCCGCAGCATAAGCTTCCTTGCGCGAAACCGGGCGAAGCTTTCGCATTCGAGGATCGTCGTGATGCTCATTGTCATAATCTTTATCATAAACAAATGACGCTTCGTTAATAATCACGCCAGTAGTCAGGCCTAGGAAATCATACACTTGACCCATCCAACCAGCGTCGCGCTGCGCCAAATAGTCATTAACCGTCACCACGTGCACACCTTTACCCTCCAAGGCATTCAAGTAAGTTGGTAACGTCGCCACAAGAGTCTTACCTTCACCAGTCTTCATCTCAGCGACATTGCCCTCATGAAGAACCATACCACCGATCAGCTGCACATCATATGGACGCTCACCAATAACACGTTTAGCAGCCTCCCTGGCAACAGCAAACGCATCCGGCAAGATCGTATCCAAAGTTACACTCTTTTTTGATAGACGTTTTTTTAATTCGTCAGTCTGCGCACGAAGCTCCTTGTCGGACATTTTTTCATATTTGTCGTTTAAGCCATTAATAACGTCAACTTGCTTACGTAGTCGCTTCAAAATCTTCTTCTGTGGATCGCCAAAAATCTTACTCAGCGCTTTTTGTTGTGTAATTGCCATAAACCTTAAAACTCCCTCACTTTCAGGCATTTTCAAAAACTTCTTTTATTATAACTTTTTTCGGGCAATTTGAAAAGAAAAAGCGCCCAGAATATGGACGCTTTCCTGCTAATTTCATCTACCAATTATTTTCGACCGAAAGTTTGCTTTAGCTTCGCCAAAACTCCGCGACTTCCGCCAACGTGAGCTAGCACATCGTCTTTATACTTACGAACTTGACCATTCAACCTAGCTTCAACGATGTCGATTGCCGCCAAAACGTTCATGGTTGAATCCTTAGCTACAATCTTCTTATCCGGCACGTTGATAATAACTTCAACCTCATATTTGTTGCCGCCAGGATTATCGATTTGCTTAATCTTAACGTCTGCAGATGCACTTTTTCGCGCGTGGCGTGGCAAGTATTTTCCCAACGAACCAATTTTTCGCTCAACGTATTTTTTTGTTGTAGCGTTCAGCTCATATTTAACGCCAGTAATTGTAATATCCTTAATCATTTTTCCTCCTACTAACTAATACGCTCTTATTATATCACGTCACGGCCATTCATATATGGACGAAGTACTTCAGGGACAGTTAAAGTTCCATCTGGATTCTGGAAATTCTCCAAAATCACTACCAATGAGCGAGCCAGCGACACCGCAGTTCCATTCAATGTATGAACAGATTCAATCGTGCCATTTTCTCGCCTGACTCGAATGTTCAAACCACGAGCTTGATAATCAGTACAATTTGAGCAACTCGTCAACTCGCGATAAGTTTGGTCAACTGGCGACCAATATTCAATGTCGTACTTCTTCGCAGCCGGCGCACCCAAATCGCCCGCCGCAATATTCACCACATGATAAGAAATCCCAATTTGTTGCCAAAGCGCCTCTTCAACGCTAAGAATTTTCTCATGAATCTCTTTAGATTGCTCAGGCAAACAAAACGCGTACATTTCCAGTTTATTAAATTGGTGAACTCGGAACAGACCACGCGTGTGCTTGCCGTATGTTCCCGCCTCTTTTCGATAACAAGGACTATATCCAGCGTATAGCAATGGCAAATCTTTTTCGTCCAAAATTTCGTCCGCATGATAGCCGGTTAATGGCATTTCCGCCGTACCAATTAGCGTCAAATCTTCGCCCTCAACTACATATTCATTGCTACCTTCGCCCTTCGGAGTAAAACCTGCGCCCTCAGCTGTTCGCAAATTGACCATATGCGGCACGGTCATAAATGTGAAGCCTTGCTTTGTTACGTAATCCAAGGCAAATTGAGTTACGGCATTTTCCAGCAAAGCCAAATCACCCTTCAAATAATAAAACTTTGCACCAGCCACCTTAGCGCCGCGCTCAAAGTCCACCCAGCCGCGGCTTACAGCGTAATCCAAATGGTCTTTTGCGCCAGTTTTACAATCGCCATAAACTTTTACTTCAACAGAATCTTCTTCGCCACCCAGAGGCACGTCGTCAAAAGTGATATTCGGGACGTTTTTAAGAATTGCCACAACTTTTTCCTCGGTCGACTTCAAATAGCTCTCACGCTCTGCCAGCTCAACTTTCAATTGTTTGCCCTGGTCGATCAGTTCTTGGTCTGGCCGGCCGCCTTTCATTTTTGCTGAAATTGCGTTACGCTGCTCGCGCAAAGCTTCGACTTGCTTCTGCAAATCGCGACGCTCATCGTCTAATTGCAACAATGCCGCAATATCAACTTTATAGCCTTTATCGTTTGCCGACTTTTGCACCAAATCGGCATTTTCTCGGATGAACTTAATGTCTAACATGTCTCAACAACATAGACTATATATAAATAAACCCCGCCGGATTTAACAGACGGGGCTTTAGATAAGTGTAGATAATTTACTTACATAGCTGTGCCAGGTAACGTTGTTGGCCATGGCTCATTGTCGTTTGGCACATACGATACGCTAACGATCGGAGGGAGTGTTGGTGTTGGATTCTGAGCACTAGCTGCTTCAGCATTAATCTGCCCATTAGTTTGAACGATCCAAGTCAAATACGAATTACCATGTCGTCCAGCAGAAGGACCTTGCATCTGGTCACTAGGGCGTAGTCCATCTGGCAATGTACCTGTACCACCACCATTCCAGTTATACGCCCAGCCCGTAAGAGCCGCGTACAGATAAACAGTATTGTTGATTCGTCGAACCTTAACTACGCTGGCTTTCATAGATGTTGAGAGAATCTGAGGAACACTTCTCCAGCCAGTGTCGCCGTATACAACCTTCCAGCCTCTTTTATCACTACCACTAGCTTTAATCCAGCGAATGGCACCGTTTGTAGCAGCTGTATCAGTATAATACGTACCAACACTAGCCTTAACTCTATACTCAGGCATACCAGTTCCGCGAATTTCGTACGTATCTTTCCATTCTACGTCACAGTCATTATCAGTTTTCTTACCGAGCACTTGATTTGTTTTACCACCCG
Organism: uncultured Candidatus Saccharibacteria bacterium; assembly: GCA_963540705.1. GTDB lineage: Bacteria > Patescibacteriota > Saccharimonadia > Saccharimonadales > Saccharimonadaceae > Nanosynbacter. Next base: position 11,239 of record CAUTQX010000016.1, on the reverse strand, counting down.
CAGGAAGATTCTTACCTGTAAATTGCAAACCTAGGTTACTTGTACCATTTCCGGTAATAGTCAATCCAGTCGAGCAAGGCTGAGTGCTATTAGTCACAGAAATTGTAGCATTTTGGCCAGCCGCTCCTGTAGCACCAGTCGCACCGGTAGCCCCTGTAGCACCATTAACTCCGTTGCGGCCGTCTTTACCATCCTTGCCGTTTTGACCGTTTTGGCCGTTAATGCCGTTTCGACCGTCCTTACCATCCTTGCCGTCTTGACCATTCTGGCCCTTAAGTAGGTCAGAATATGCTATGACATTCTTCCACTCTGAGTCGCCAGTGTATCGCCACTGAATATACAAAGAGCCTTTTTGGACTTCAATACTACGACCGTCTTTGCCGCGAAGCTCATCAAGAGATATGATTTTCTTCCAATCGCCGCCTGAATATTGATACTGAATCTCGCCTGAGTCCTGACGAACAGATATAGAATCTATGTCAAAACCGCCACGCGGCATCATCTTACAAAAGATAAAAAATAGTAGCAATATTAATATTATTGTTATAGTAAACAGACTCAAGACAAATGCCTTTGATGCCGGTTTCCTATTGTTTGTTTCTTCCATCAAAAACAACCCCCAAATCGTTTTTAAACTACTTATGCTTTATCATTCTACACGCATTTAATTTAAAAATCAAGCTATTTTTTACTCTTTATCCACAATTTTTTATTAAACGTGAGAAATAATTCCCATACTAAGCATAACCAACAAAAACAGCCCCAGGACAAATCGATAAATTATAAACGATTGGAAATTATTACTCTGAATAAACTTCAATAACCACGACACGGCCAAATAGCCAACACCGAATGAAATTACCGTAGCGATTATAGTCGAAGTCCAACCGACGCCACCAGAGATGTGTTTATATTTGGTAGCGACTTCCAATAGCCCTGCCGCGACTAGTGCTGGAATACCCAAGAAGAAACTTAATTTCGTAACCGACACGCGGTCAAATCCACGGAATAAACCGACTGAAATTGTTGCGCCAGAGCGACTAACTCCAGGAATGAGCGATAAGCATTGCCCCGCGCCAATCGCCAGAGTGTCTTTCCAGCTCGTTTCGGTTTCACCGCGCTTATTATTCACCGCACGATTATCGGCTAGCCACATAACAACGCTCCACCCAATCAACCCGAATGCCACAAACCATAAACTACGAAGAACCGTTTCTACTTCATGCTTGAATAACAAGCCGACAATCGCAATAGGAATTGAGCCGATAATAATTGCCCAGCCGTATTTATAATCAAACTTTCGACGCGCCCGCTTCCACCACAAACCGCGCCACCAAGCCTGCAAGATTCGCCAAATATCACTCCAGAAATAAATCACCGCCGCCAAAATTGCTCCGATCTGAATCACCGCAGTAAAAGCCACGACGCTCGGATCGTCAATTCGCATACCCAACAACTTCTCAGCAATTGTCAGATGCCCAGTCGAAGAAATCGGTAAGAATTCCGTAATTCCCTCAATTACGCCGAGAATAATTGCCTGCCACCAAGCCACGTCTAAAAATTACCTTTCATCCTTCAAGTGTAGCATTAGCGGTAAAATCATTCAAATGCGTGAGCTTAAGATTCGGAATTTTCTGCTTCAATCGAGTTTTGATAGAACAAACCGCTAACGTTCACGCCCGCAGGAGCATAAATTTTCAAGCCAGTTATCGGCTTATAAAACTTCAAGCAACCATCAAAGAATATCGCGTTACACTTCTCAGAAACAGACAGTACGATTTTATCACCATCACGACGCACGTTAATTTCTGGCTTATTGGCTTTCGGCAAATCCACAAACTCCGCTTCCACCTTAAATTTGTCAGAATTTATTCGCGAAACATTCCCTACTGGCATATCGATAAAAATTGAATTGGCGTTCGTTGTGTCTGGAATATCTATATTTACTTTCTTCGTGAGTTGCTGCGATTCACGCGCATATTCCAAGCCAGCGTGAGCGCTAAATATTGCGGCGCTTGCCAAACTCATGAAAACAACGGACGCCGCCACGATCATCGTAATTACAGACATTCGATTAATCTTCCAAGCGAATATGCTACGCGTTACAATTGCGCCAAATATAACCGTCGCAATTCCGCCAATTGCCAAGGAAATCCACACTCCCCACGCCCACATTTGCATGCCCAAACCACCAAGCATATTAACCAAGGAAACACCAAACGCTCCGCCAACAATCAGCCCAAACAACACCGCTAGCGTCGTAAATAGCACCATAACGCCGACAAAATATTGGAAAAATTTCGCAATTGGAGTTTTCCCGACAGGCATAGTTGAATTTTCATCAGCAGAACTTTTCTTAAGCGCAGCCAAAGTTACTGGCTTCCCGCGCATTCGTAATTTGTCCGATGCGGTTTTTGCTGGCGGCATTGATACCCACATTACGAGGTAGATTAGCACCATTGTACCGAATGTCACGAACGGCGAGATAATTGCAATTAGTCGCACCCACAATGGATTAATATTAAAGTACGCCGCTATTCCCGCACACACGCCACCAATGACAGCTCTATCAGTGTCGCGCATCAATTGCTTTTCTGGCTTTTCGCCAGCGTCTACCAATTCATCTGTTAAATCATCGCTACCATCAGAAAAATCACGCGGCTCACCCATTTGATTTTTAATCGCCGAAACGTCATCGTCGCTAATAACACCTTCTTTCATTACGCCACGCTCAGCCAAGATTTCAACCATTCGCGCCTCAATTTCCCTCATCGCTTCCGCGTCGGCGTGCATATTTTTCTGAATCGAATTAAGATATTTTTCTAGCGATTTCTTAGCGTCGATTTCCACACTAAACGCCGTTTTTGCCAGGTGAATTCTGGTTATTTCCTTCATTATTTTATCCCTTTCTCTAATTTATCAAGTGAATTATTCAACATATTCATGCGATCTTTAAGCTCGTGAATCAATTGATCGCCGTGATTTGTCAATGAATAATATTTTCGTGGCGGACCTTGCTCGCTTTCCTGCCATTCGTGCTGCAAATATCCGTCCTTCTGTAATCTATTCAGTAGCGGATAAATCGTACCTTCGACCACAGTTAAATCCGAATCGTTCAATTGCTTAACGATATCGCCGGCGTACTGCGCTTTATTAGAACAAACCAGTAAAACGCAATAAACCAAAAATCCTTTTCGCAATTGGACCGCCAAGCTTTCCGCATAGCTATCAACGTCCACTTTTACCTTCTTTCGGTATATTAGAACCCTTAATTTTGCCGTCTTTGATCAGGATTTGATAATCGCATTTCTTAGCCAAATCAACGTCGTGTGTCACGATAATCAGCGTTGCGCCTTCTTGCTTGTTGTAATTGAACAGCAATTCTTCCACCTTCGCGCCAGTTTCGCTATCCAAATTTCCCGTAGGTTCATCCGCAAAAATAATCTGAGGATTGCCGACAATTGCCCGCGCAATCGCCAAACGCTGCTTCTGACCGCCCGACAAATCCTTCGCACGATTCTTACGTTTCTCGTACAAGTCCACCGCCTTCAGCGCCTCATTAATCTTACTTTCCCTCAAGCCCCTTGGCATTTTCACAATTTCCAGTGGCAAGCTCACATTATCCGCCACGCTTTCATTGCCCTGAACAAAGAAACTCTGGAAAATAAAACCTATTTTCTTTGCTCTGAATTCATCGACCTGTTTCTGTTTCAATTTCAGAATATCTTGACCGTCAATAATCACTTGACCTTTCTGCGGTCGATCCAAGCCAGAAATTGCGTGCATTAGCGTCGATTTTCCCGAGCCGGATTTACCCAAGATTGCCACACTCACACCTGTTGGGATTCGCAAACTCACATCACTTAGCGCCACAAATTGATTTTTCTTTTTACCGTAAATTTTCGTCACATTCTTAAGTTCAATCATAACAATTCTCCTATTCCGTCCTTAATGCTTCAATTGGATCTAACTTTGTCGCTTTACGGCTAGGCAGCCAGCCCGATAGTACCGCCATAACCATTAGTCCGATTATCAACAGTGCCATTTGCAAAGGATTAATGACTAGTAAATTTGTACCTTGTTCCAATTTCAGGAAACTAGCAATCATAGGATTAAGTAGCGACATCAAACTCGCCAATCCAACACCAATCAAACCGCCGAGAAGTCCAACCCACGCCGCTTCATACCTGAACATTTTACCAATATCACGACCTCGCATTCCCAAAGCTTTCATTAGCCCAATTTGACTAGTTCGCTCCAAAACCGAAATGTACATTGTGTTAATAATCCCAAAAACACTCGCCAAAAGCGCCAAGCCGCCAAACCCAATCAGCGCCATTTGAGCCACATTCACAAAAGTTAAAATAACTTTTTGCGTGTCCTGAATCGAATACGACTCATAATCCTTGCCAAGCTCATTCTTCACTGCCTCAACATTTTTCTCATCATCAACCGACGCAATTACGTAAGAATATTCATTAGGCAAATCTTTAGGGTGACTAAAGTCGTAAATATCCTTAGCGTCGTCCACAGAAACGCGCACAGCCGGCTGGTAAAACAGGATCGTATCCGAAGGTTTATCGACTGCTGCGACTTTCAGAGATATTTCTTTATCAGCACTCTTGCTTGATGAAGTTCCTTTTTGCAATCCTAGTGTAATCGTTTGCCCAATTGCTGATTTTGCATCACTGAATCCCATTTTTTTCACGTAAGATTCTGGAATAACAACTTCACCCTTTTTCGGCATAAAATCATCCAAACTACCAGCCGCAAGTTCCATTCGGGTTTTATCAAACTTCACAGTTACGCTAGGCACGAATTTCTTGTCACTTGCCGAACTTTTGACATATAAAACTCCTGACATGGAATAAGCTGGCGTCACTTTTTCCACGTGCGGGATTTTCTGTATTTTTTTCACGTCGTTATCAGTCATCGAATATTTTTCTATCGCCTTAGATTGACTATTTTCCGTATCTTCCGAGTCGCTATATTCCGGAAGATTATTATCAGGTCCCGACGAGGTCACTTTTTTATAGACCGAAACGGATTTTTTATCACCAGCCGCGTCGACCAGACTGTTTGTATACAGACGGCCACCTTCTCCAGCCATCAGCGCCAAGCCAATCGTAAATGCTCCGACTGAAATCGCCAGCGCGGTTAAGATCGTACGACCTTTTGATCGCCCCAAATTTCGACCGGCGCGTTTAATAATGTCAATTCTTCTCACATTAAGCTCCTTGTTGATTTATTATACATAGTACTATGTTATACAAGGTACCTTAAATAGTCAAGGTATTTTTGAAAAATAATATTTAAAATTTTCTATTTTCGATGATCCTTAATCCACTTATGTAAGCCACCAACTGCACATTCACAAGTCTTAGAAAAAGAAGATATAGCCTTTTTAGCTTTATCTTGAAGCTCAGATTTTCTTGAAGCCGCGTCAGATTTCGACACCCGCTCACCACTCTCTTCGCATTTCGAATACTTACTGCTAACTAACTTAGTCATATATACAGCGGCATCAAAAAACGTCGGATCACCCCATATTTTAACTTGTCCATCTTCTACATCAATCACGGCAGAAATTACTAATTTATTTGCTTGATCGTCAAGCGTCTCCCACATCTCTTCCTGATCTGTAAAATCAATTTCCTTTCCGCTATCAACACCAAATGACCCTTTGTAAAATCGGCAGTCTGCAACAACACCGCAACAAAGATTGTCACCATCTTGTACATATGCTTTCATTAGAATTACTGAATTAAAATCAGCTGGATCAATTTTATCGAGAGCTTTCACGACACACCTCTTATCTATAGCCGGCCTGCCCAGACCTCCTGCCTGAGTTTTGTCTACATATATAGCATCATCGTCAAACTCCACTTCGTCGTCCAGATCAGAAAGCTCCGAATCATCCATTACGGTATCGGGGATATATAACTTTTCTATCGGCATGTCTTCGACTGATATCTGTCGCAATCGATCAGGAATGCTATCTCCAAAATATTGCTCTTTAGACATATTAATCTCCCTGCCCACCGTTTTTGTCAAATATATTTCTTAGTATACCACTATATATAAATTGTTCTCTATTCCTCGTCATACTCATCTTCAATCTCTTGATCCAGAATCTCTTCAATCACGTCTTCTAGCGTAATAATTCCCAGCTCCGTTTCATCGTCCATCACCACAAACAAATGATTGCGCGTTTGAATGAATCGACTTAAAACTGTATCCAGGCGCGACCTCTTGTCAATATCGTAAATTTTATCGCGGTACAATTGGCTAATTGGCAACGGCAAATCTCGTCCAACAATATCCTTCACGTATAAAACTCCGACCAATTCCCCGTCAGATTGAACCGGAATTCGCGAATGTCCAGCGTGCTTAATCTGAGCTAGTAAAGTCGCGTCCAGCTCGTCATTCAAATCCACGACAAAAACTTCGCTCATCGGCGTAACCAAATCGCCAGCCGTCTTTTTACTAAACTGCAACGCACCCGCCGCAATTCGGCTTTCGTCATAATCAACCGGACTGTCAGACCTGACGGCGTGCTCGTGAATAATCTCCTCCAGCTCCTGATGAGAATATAATTGCGGCGTTTCCTTACCCAGCCAGCGATTCAACAATTTTGACATCGGCTGAGCAAGCGGCCAAAACAGAACGTAAATCACATCAAGCAACCAGAAAAAATATCGCACAAATTGATATCCGCGCTGAGAGAAAATCGCCTGCGGCAAAATCTCGCCAAACATCGTAATGAGAAGCGTCGCAATCAAACCGCCAACCACGCCATTCGTCATATTGCCAAGCAAAATTGACATCGCGGTATTCACGCCGACGTTACCAAGCAAAATACAGAAAATCAAATAATAGCCGTCTTTTCGATATCGATACACTCGCGCCGCAATTTTGTCGCCCTGCCTGGCCTTCCGCCTCAAATCATCAGGTCGCGCCATCATTAAGCCAATATTCAACCCAGAAAACAAACCAGAAAGCACCAACAAAACAGCAGCCGCCAGCCATAATAAAACATCAGACATAATTACAACCTCTACTCTCAATCACAACTAAAAACATCCTGTCAGAAAAATAACTCCAATAAAAAATCCATATCTTTAATTATACCAAATTCTACCAGCCGCCGCCTCCGCCGCCGCCAGCAAATCCACCACCAGACGAACCGCCAGAAGTTGAAGAATAATCACTAGCATGACCAGCCGCCGTCGACAAACCGCTTAACCCAGACGAAAACGCCACAGCATTGAACGCACCTCGCCCAACGTACCAATCTGGCGCCTCACCAACTTGCTCGTAATATTTGCCCATTTGCTTGCTCCAATTTTTCTCTTGTCCAAACAACACAGCATAAGGCAGAACTCTTTCATATAATTTAACGAGTTGTTTTTCGTCGTTCACGTCAACAACTACTTTTTCCGCGCCCTCAGGACTTTGTAGAATATTCAATCGCTCAGCCTCAGCCACACCGATATACATTTTCAGCCCCTCCAAGTATCGCCTCAAGCTTAAGCCTTTATCAGTCAACGACCAACCTCTGGAAGCGAAGACGAGCATAATTGACACAACAAAAAGCATCGGTGACAAAAGCAAAACAGCCAACACAAGAGCTCGTTTAAACCACCCTCTCATTATTCGTTTCACTTCTGGATTTTGCTCACACAAACCATATTTCTCTCTAGCTAGCGTCTCCAGATTCTTATCATCGTCACGCGTTCGCGTCATGTATTTTATATTATTTTGAAGATTTTTCAGATTTAGGCGTTGACCTGGCTTTGGAATGGATGAACTGTCGAACATATCTTGAATAACTTCAATTTCCTCGGCTTTAAGCTCTTGCAGATCTTTAACAATTTCAATTTCATATTGAGCGCCACTAAACAGCGAAGATTTTTTCACTTCATAAATTTTAATATAATGCCGAACCGCCAGGTCTAATAATTGCGCAACTTTCGGCAAGCCTTTAACCTTGAATGGGTCGTATTTTTTCAAAATATATGTCGACATCAAAACACTAATCTCTTTTGGAGGCAGATATTCTGGTGTAATTGGTTTTAACTCCTTACCCCTGCCAACCAATCGCCTATATCGAATTATTAGAAAAATCGCCAAAGGTGTCGCGATTGTATAAGCTAGAATCTGCATCACATGCCAAATTCCAATCAGCTTTTCCATTAGCGTTTCTTGATATCCAGAAAAAGTCCCACTCTTAAATCCAACCGCCACAGTTACGCCTTGTTGACGACCCAGCTTATCAATTTTTGTAGTAATCTGACTATTATCCTCGTTCAAATCGCATTGCGTCGTCGAACCTCGACTGCCGACATAGCAAAAAGCCTTACCTTGCCTTGCTGCAACCAAAGACTCATCAAGTTTCACGGAAATTTGTACATTTTCCATCGGAACGCGCCATTCATCACCGACCACATCCCAATAGAATTCATCACGCCCCGTATTACTGTAATTCTTAGTCACGTCATGCTGCGTGAACTTAATGACATAGGTCTTCTTACCTTTCACGTAAGTGTTTTTATTGCCAATTTTCAGTTCGTCGTCGTTCCAGGAATATTCAAGCGGTGCGCCATTTTCATCAGTCACCGATTGCAAAGAAAAGTTCGTCGAATGACCATCATATTTCTTCACAAATATTGGCACAATTCCGCGATTTTGGTTTGGTGGAAAATTAGCGGTAATTCGCCAAGTGGTTTCCAATTTTGATCGATTATCAGAGTCGCGACTCAGTGAATATTCCGCATCAAATTTTGTGATAGTAAAATTATCCGTCGAGCGCGCCGCAAACGCTATTTTACCAAACCCAGTCAACAATAGCCCGACAGTTATTAACCCCAAAAGAAAACGTTTCATACTTTAATTATAACAAAACTACAAGTTGACTTGCGGGTATATCGCTCGAGTAGTTTCGTCAATTTCGCTCTTCAATTGCGGGAACGGCACACCTTCACGCGCCGTAACACCTTCAAAAATCCAGAATACCCTTTCAGAATAACCCCAGCCACAAGCCGGCGGCATTCCGTATTCCAACATCTCGACGTAATCAATATCAAGCATCATCGCTTCCTCATCACCAGCGTCACGCATTTGCTGTTGCTCAAGGAAACGATTCAGCTGGTCAATCGGATCATTCAACTCAGAGAATCCATTGCCCAATTCCGAGCCAGCAATCACCGGCTGAAAACGCTCCACCGTCTCTGGATTTTCCGGATTAGTCTTTGACAACGGACTAATAAACTTCGGCGTGTTCACCAACCAAACCGGACCAGCAACATCTTTACGAATATTCTTCCATAATTTATCAATACTGCGTGGAATAGAATCGGTATTTTCGACTTCCACATTATATTCTTTCAGCTTAGCGGCAACTTCTTCAATTGTCGTGTTATAAACGTCAATTCCATAGTGCTTGCGAATAACTTCAGCGTAGTCCCAAACTTCCCATTCGCCACTCATATCGACATTAAATTTGCCCAATTGAAATTGTAACTTGCCAAAAGTCTTTTGTAGCACATCTTTGTACATCGACTCCATGAAACGCATTCCCTGTTTCCAGTCCCAGTAAGCTGCGTACCACTCCATAGCAATATGCTCTGGCAGATGCTCGTCCGAGTAATTTTCATTGCGAAAACGCGGACCGAGGTCATAAACTTTCTCAAATCCAGCACCAATCAACCGTTTCAATGGCAATTCGTGGCTAATTCGCAAATAAAACTGTTGATCGCTTAACGCATCCATGTGTGTTACAAATGGGTTCGCGTCCGCACCTCCAGTGGTATGCTCCAAAACAGGAACATTAATCTCAATAAATCCATGATTATTCAAATAATCTCGCGTTGCCTGCCAAAACTTGCTTCGACGAACGAATCGCTCGCGAACTTCAGGATTGACATTCATATCAACATAACGCCGGCGTAAGCGCTCTTCCTTATTCTCTAATTTTTCCGGCATTGGCCTTAATGACTTAGTCAATAACCTAAGTTCGCGCACGCCAACGGATTTTTCACCCGTTTGCGTCGTAGTCATTATGCCCTTCGCTTCAATAAAATCGCCAGTATCCAGCAATTTAAGCTGCTTCATCCCAAGAACACCGCGCTCAGCGTCCAGCTCTGCTACGTCATCACGTTGCAGATAAAGCTGCACATCACCAGATTGATCACGCAACTTAATAAAAGCCAATTTACCAAAACTGCGAATAGATGCCACACGACCCGCAACAACAACTTCCTTACCAGCTAGCTCATCATACTTAGACAAAACCTCAGCACAAGTATGAGTTCGTTCTGATTTTGCTGGATATGGTTCAACGCCTAATTGACGTAATGTTTCCAATTTTCGTAGTCGTTCATTGCGATAATCTTGAAGTGTAGCCATAACAGAGATAATTATAGCACATTATATGCTGCAGATCCCGCTAGGTTTAAGATATCGACTTAATAATGTAAGTAATTTCGGCTTTTGGCGTTTTAATCGTCACTTCGTCACCAATTTTCTTACCAATCAATTCTTTACCAATTGGCGATTGATCTGAGATTCGTCCAGCCAACGGATCAGCCTCAACTGGACCGACAACTGTATAAGTCACAGTTTTCTCTGGGCACTGCAATTCAACCGTGCTACCTAAGCCAACAGTTGAGCTACCGTTTGATTTAATAATTTCAGCATTTTGCAAAATATCTTCAATTTCCAAAATTCGCGTTTCCAGCAAGCCTTGCTCTTCGCGCGCAGCGTCGTATTCCGCGTTTTCACTCAAGTCGCCAAAATCTCGCGCTGCTGCAATTTTTTCAGCGATCTCGCCACGTCGCCCTTTCAACTCTGCCAATTCTTTTTCTAAATCAGCCTTTCCACCTTCTGTAATTTGATAAGTTTTTTTCATAAAAATTTCCTCCTCTACTGTATGTAGTGGTATTAGTCTTACGATCTACACTAAATATAGTGTTTTTAATTAGCCTTGATTAAGTCTATCTGAGTATATCAATCGCTATTTATTATGTCAATATAATCAGCATTACCGACTCAAGCAAAAATCCATCAATTGCTGATAATCCATTTTCCGCGTTTCGCCAGTTGCCCGTTCCGTCAATTCAAACAAGCCGTCGCTATCAATCGCTCGATCACCAATCGTTATACGCCACGGCAAACCCATAAGTTCAGCGTCGGCAAACTTCACACCCGGACGTTCATCACGATCGTCAAATAGCGCGCC
>CAUTQX010000015.1:0-16180 GCA_963540705.1 uncultured Candidatus Saccharibacteria bacterium | reverse complement strand
CCTGGATAATCACTGCCCGGGAACAGAAACCCCATATCTACGATGATAATCTCATCATCATACTCAATGGCGTTCATATTCTTACCAATTCCCATTTCGCCCACACCGCCAATCGGAATAATCCGTAGTTTCGGCTGACCGCCACGAACAGGTTTTGGTTGCATTTTGGCGCTAAATTGCTCACCGCCATATCCGTTATAAACCGACTTATTTACAGGAATATCAATCAAGTGCTGTGAAGCCCTGAGATTAACATTCTCACTTGTTCGTCGCTGAGCTCGAAAAACTTCACCCTTACGCGTAGTCGTACTATTTAACACAGCGTTGTTACTTTTCTTTGACTGCGGACGCTTGTTGGCGTCGTCTTTTTGCGGTGTTGCTAGTCGCCGCTGACCCATATTGTTATACTCCTTTTTTATTACAATATAATTCAAAAACCAGGTATAGAGGTGAACTGGTGTAAATCCCTCTAGTTAGTACTCTTATACTAGCAAACTACTCACATCTTGTCAAAGAACAACCTTTTACAACAGAGGTCAATTAATCGTCGCCATCAACCGACGTGTGTGCGAATTTACGCTTGCCACGATAAGCGAAGAAGACGATTGTCAATAAATTAGCCACCAACAAGAATCCAGCCAAAACCCACATACTGCCGCCGTAAAATGCGTTATCTAGCCCGCCCGAAATAGCCTGGCGCAATGCGCGAATCGAGTAAGTCATCGGCACTAGCGGATTAATTGCTTGGAAGAATCCGTTGGCAGTTTGGATTGGGAATGTTCCTTCGCTGGAGCCCAATTGAAGCACCAAAAGAACCATCGCTAGGAATCGTCCTGGATTATCCAAAACAATCACCAAAAGCGACACAATCGACATATACACAAACGACGTCAGATAAATTGCCCCGATGAAATGCGCTGGATGTTCTGGAGTTAGCCCTAAAAAAAACACCATCACTAGTATCAGAATCGTTGCTTGCATAAAGGCCGCCACGCCAGCCACCGAAGCTTTGGATAGCCACCAACGAATCGCACTTTCCTGTTCAGAAAAAGTTTTGCGAATCGGATAAATAACGTTCAGAACGAGTGCTCCAACGAACAAACTTAGCGACAAAACATACGGCGACAAAGCGTAGCCATAGTTTGGAACATTGCCCTTTTCGGTCATTTCCGACTTCACTGGATTTGCAATTTGCTGCTGAGTCGTAGCGCCAGTTGGTTGAATTTTTATACGATTAGAAGCATCCGCCAATTTATTCGCCAGCGTATCCGCGCCGCTTGCCAGTTGCGAAGTTCCATCAATTAACGCGCCCGAGCGACTTTCTAATAAACTCGCGCCATTCGCCAATTTTTGACTGCCCGATTTTGCTTCGTTTAAGCCGTTTGTTAAGCTTGCCGAGCCCGCCAACAATTGATTATTCGCAAATCGCACGCTGTTATAGCCGTTAAATGCGGTGATTGCGTTTGGTGTCAATTGATTCACGCCGTTATTCAATGCAGAAACTCCAGCCTGAAGCTGTGTTTGTTGCGCTGATAATTGTTGAGTTAGCACTTGAAGATCGCCAAGCAATGTCGTCGTCTGCGTGATAATTGTCTGAGTTTTCGTGAATGCTCGAGAAATATTGCTGATTTGCGGCAAACTTATCGTCGTAGAATTGCTGCCAGAAGCGGCTGCTTGCGTACCTAAAGTCTGCAAAGTGCCGCCTGCCGCCAACAAGTCGGGCGCCGAAGCTTGCATTGTTTGCGCCAAAGTTTGCGCGTCCGTTTTTACCTTGTTCTGCTGAGCCACGAGCGCTGGCGATGGGTTACTCACGCTGGCGTTTAATTGATTTATGCCCGATTGCAATTGTTTCATGCCGTCAGATAATTGCGACAATTGAGATTCGGTCGGTAAATTGTTCGACAATTGCCCCAATCCCGCCTGCAATTTACGAGAGCCGTCGCTAAGTTGTGCTAATCCGCCAGCCAAGGATTGCTGGTTTATTGCCAACTGTTTCACGCCGCCAACGTATGTTTGTGCGCCAGATTGCAATCGTCCTAATCCATCGTGCAAAGTTGACGCGCCGTTAGCTGCCGTATCCAGCCCTATTCCAAGCTTGTCCAAATTCTCCAAAATTCCCTTAGCGTACGCCTGAGTTATTTGTTCAGACACCGAAGATTTGACCTTGGCAGCAGCTTGATTACTGACTAGCGAACCGATATAGTTTTTCGCTGGCGTGGTCGTAAAATTAATAACCGCCTGCTGAGGTTCAGATTCGGTAATTGACGCCGCTTTCTGCGAAAAATCGGACGGAATAGTTACCACTGCATAAAAATGCCCGCTATTCACGCCTTCGTCTGCTTGCTGTTTGCTGACAAACTCCCAACCCAAATCGTGATTATCTTTCAGTTTTTTCTCGACAGATTCGCCGACATTCAGCGATTTGCCGTTTAAGTTAGCACCCTTGTCTTCGTTCACAAACGCCACCGGCAAGTTTTTTGTTTGTCCGTACGGATCCCAAATTGAGCCTAGAAAAAATCCACTATACAAAATTGGGATAAACGAAATCACAGCCCTGGATATCAGCAATATTTTATTATTAAACAAATGCCTCCACTCGGCTCGTAACATCTTATTTTTAATCATGTGCGACCTCCTTTGCAACATCTTCCAGCGTCACAGTTTTCAAATATTCACTCCACTTTTCCTGCGCTTCAGAAAAAACTTTTTCTATCATATTCATGCCAATTTCCACCTGGCGAGGACGTGATTGAAAAACTCTCTCAACAATTCCCTGAGGTTGGAAAAATGGCGATTCTCCTTCAATTGCAAGGACAACATCATGCAACGTAACTTCGTTCATTTTTCTCGCTAAAATAAATCCGCCACCAGTTCCCTGCGTTGAAGTGATTAGCTTTGCTATTACCAATTTTCGACTAATTTTCTTCAAGTATGTCGGCGAAACCAGCATCTTTTCCGCCAGCGCATCATTAGTTACCGGCGTCGTCCTTTTTGGATCCGCTAGAATTGCCATAATGCAACACGCTTGTTCAACAGCTCCCGATAATCTCATACAAATCCTTTCTCGACTTAGATATAATAGATATCGACTATCCACTATACTACATCTGAGAAACTTTTGCAAGTAATCACCTGATTAAGCGTCGCTGTTTTTCTTCACAAATTCCACAGCCTGAATAAAATCGTCAATTAAAGTCTGACGCATACCGCCGTTATAAAGCGCGGCGGCTGGATGATATAACGGAATCACCACGAATTCAAGCTCATGCAGGCGCACTTTGCGTGGACGACCATGTTCTTTACTGATCTGCAATCCCGGAATAAACCCACCGCCGCTGTGCCGCCCTAAGGTCAGAATAGCCTTTGGCTGAATGATTTCTAATTGCCTGAGTAAATATGGCCAAAATTGACGCTTTTCCTCCGGTAATGGGTCACGATTATTCGGCGGTCGATACTTAACAATATTAGTAATATATACATCTGACCGTTGTAAATTGGCAGACTTTAGCATCTCATCAAGGAATTTTCCCGCAGCACCGACAAACGGCTTGCCTTGCAAATCTTCATTCTTCCCTGGCGCTTCGCCAATAAAAACGATATCAGCATCAGGATTTCCATCGCCCATAACTAATTGCGTCGCCTGATCCGCCAAATTCGGGCAAATCTTCTCTTTTACAATTTCTTCCACCAACGCATCCAATTTAGTCTGCTTGTCCATATATTTATTCTATCAAAAAACGCCCCGTAAGAAACGAGGCGCTTCTGATATTTAGCAGAACTATTTATTTACCTTGTCTGCCAATATGATTCCTAGGTCGTTTAATTCACTCTTAATTTCGCCCTCTTCTGCTATTTTTTGTAGTCCCGAAGACCATTCGCGAGCAGTCTTTTGTATTGCGGTAAGAGTATCGTAAAAATCACTGATATAGTTAGAGTCGTATTTTTTGTAATCAGATTTCATCTCAGCAACTTTTGGCAACATTTCTTCAAGTTTTTCCAATTGAGCAGTAAAGTCCTTGACGAATTTCTTGTTGTGCTCATTCTTAATGTCTGCACCCTTAAGATCCTGTCGAGCTTTCTTAACTGCGCTCTCTAAGGTAGATATATTAGAGCTGTTGCTGCTGTCAGAAAAATCAGCTACTGCTGGAAGTATCTTGCCGTAAACTTCATCAAAGGCATCTATAGCATCGTTAAACTTACCTAGTTTATTTTTCAAAGCATCATACTTTTCACGAACCTCTTTGTCGCCAGTAATAGCCTTCATCTTACCTAGTTCGCTTAATTTACCGTCAACTTCTTCCTTTGTTGAAGCAAGTTTCTTGCGAGTAGACTCTAACGAAGACTTGGTTTCTGAGGTAGAAACATATGAAAGTGATATAGAAGTCTCGTTGTATACTTTAATCACATCATTCAACTTTTCTCCAGTAGCTTTATAATCAGCCTTACTTGGACCGCCTAATAACAAGACAGCCAGGACTACACCAACGATAATTACGACTAGTCCAATTATTCCGCCGATGATTCCCCACATGGCACCTTTACTCATTTTCTTTTTTGGTGGTATTTGGTATGGAGTTCCCATAACTGGCTGTTGTGGGAATTGTTGTGACTGAGGCTGCTGTGGAGCCTGCTGAAATTGCGGCTGTTGTGGAGTCTGCTGGAATTGTGGCTGAGGCGGCACTTGAGGCTGTGGTTTATTGTTGTTGTCGTCCATAAATAGTAGTCTCCTGACTTTTATACTTTTTGTCATTATATCGCTATAGCTTAATTGTAGTCAAATAAAAACACCCCGATTTATCAGGGTGCTTTATTTTTAATTACAGACTATTTATTAGCTTTTTCTTCCAAAACTTTCTTAAAGTTTTCGCTAGCTTCTTTCCATTTATTTAATGTATCCGCCTTAATATCTATCTTCGGTGATGTCGGTGCCTCTGGCCTCGATGCTCCCGACGATGCGTTCTTAATGTATTCTGAAAGTTCTACGTAATATTGCTTTATTTCTGAGTAGTATTTCTTCAGATCTTCGCCATATTTAGCAACTAGCTTGTTGTTAGATTTCGACATCTTATCCAAAGAATCCATACAGTCTTTCATATTAGAGTCAAAATATTTCTCAATACTTTCTTTGGATTCCCGAATATGCTTACTTACTTCAGTTAATCTACATTTCTCGTAAAAATTATTTTCAGTAAAGGCTCCTATGAACTCAACATATTCTTTTGCGCCGTTATTCCAACTGTCCAAGTATTTATCATATGCCGCTTTCACATCCTTATCGCGAAGCGCTTTATGTGAGCCCATTTTTTTATTAAGATCGTCAATTTTCCCAATAGTCTCATCTATTTCAGCTTTCCTATTTTTAGTGCCAGTACTACCTTTACTAATAAAGGCGTTATTTATGTCAAAGCCAGTAAATTGTGAAAGCAGGTCTTTATAATCCGCCTTGCTTGGACCGCCTAGCAACAAGACAGCCAGGACTACACCAACGATAATTACGACTAGTCCAATTATTCCGCCGATGATTCCCCACATGGCACCTTTACTCATTTTCTTTTTTGGTGGCATTTGGTATGGAGTTCCCATGACTGGTTGTTGTGGGAATTGTTGTTGTGGTTGAGGCTGTTGAGCCTGAGACTGTTGTGGAGCCTGCTGGAATTGCGGCTGAGGCGGTGTTTGAGGTTTGTTGTTGTTACTATTGTCCATAAAATTTCCTCCTAAAATTACGCTTTCGCTATTATATATTTATAAACCAATCATCGTCAAATTAATCTTACCGCGCTCGTCAATTCCAGTGATTTTCACGCGAACAGTTTGACCTTCTTTCACGACATCAGTCACTTTTTCAACTCGATGTTCTGCCAATTTCGAAATATGAACCATTCCGTCAACACCAGGAAGTATATTCACAAACGCGCCAAAATCTTTAATGCCGACAACTTTACCTTCGTAAATCTTGCCAACTTCTGGCTCCTCAACCAGACTTTTAATCCAGTTCATAGCCTTTTCAATCGACGCGCCGTCTGGGCTAGCCACAGTAATCAAACCATCTTCCTTAATATCAATTTCAGCGCCAGTTTCCGAAGTGATCTTATTGATTGTCTCACCACCCTTACCAATAATCACGCCAATCTTATCCGGGTCAATCTTAATCTTCTCAATTCGTGGCGCATACGGACTGAGCGACTCACGAGGCCCTGGAAGCACACTAAGCATATGTTCCAAAATGTGCGCACGCCCTGCCTTACTCTGCTCAATCGCTTGACGCAATACCGCTACTGGCAAACCATGAACCTTCATATCCATTTGAAGAGCTGTGATACCCTTTGAAGTTCCAGTTACCTTAAAGTCCATATCACCAGCAAAGTCCTCAGCATCAGCGATATCACTCAACACATACGGAGTATCGCCGTCCATCATCAATCCCATAGCAATTCCACTCACTGGAGCTGAAATTGGCACACCAGCGTCCATCAACGCCAAGCAGCTAGAACAAGTCGCCGCCATCGAAGTCGAACCGTTCTGGCTCATAATCTCAGTCACTGAGCGAATAGCGTATGGGAAATCCTCTTCAGTTGGCAAAACTGGGAGCAAAGCGCGTTCCGCCAAGTATCCATGACCAATCTCACGTCGACCCGGACTGCCCATTCGCTTGACCTCGCCAACCGTATAGCCCGGCGCATTGTAATGATGCATATAACGTCGCTCACCGTCGGTAATTTCCATAGTGTCAATCAATTGCGAATAACTAAGCGGCGCCAAAGTCACAATATTCATTCCCTGAGTCACGCCACGCGTAAACAAGCTGGAGCCGTGAGCACGCGGCAAGAATCCAACTTCCGAACTGAGCGGACGGATCTCGGTCAATTGTCGACCGTCAGGACGAATTCGTTCGGTAACAATTCCTCGACGAACATCTTTATGCAAAGCCAAAGTGAACGCTTCATCATAATCGCTACGAACTTCGCTATATTCTTCCTCGTCCAGTCCCAATTTTTCCGCCATCGCCTCATGGAACTCGGCGCGAATTTCGCTTATCATTTCATTGCGCTCTGGATATGGGCGACGAATTTTCTCACCAAATTTCCCATCAGCCCACGCGTTAACCGTTTGCTGAATTGATTCGTCTGGCAAAATTAAATCGTATTCCTGCTGCGCTGGCGCAACTTTTTCCGCCAATTCGCGTTGCAGAGCAATTGCTGGCTGCATCATCTGATGAGCCCATGCCATCGCATCAACAATCACATCTTCTGAAACTTCTTTAGCGCCAGCCTCGACCATTGTTATACCGCTTTCAATACCAGCCACGACCAAATCAAGATCTGACTTTTCGCGC
The DNA here is from genome assembly GCA_963540705.1 of uncultured Candidatus Saccharibacteria bacterium. Taxonomy (GTDB): domain Bacteria; phylum Patescibacteriota; class Saccharimonadia; order Saccharimonadales; family Saccharimonadaceae; genus Nanosynbacter. The sequence continues at coordinate 8,847 of CAUTQX010000015.1, read as the reverse complement.
TCTTCTGGAGTCAAGAACGCCTTAAATTCGCCATCCACTCGACCCACGCGCAAACCAGCCACTGGACCGTCAAACGGCGTGCCAGTTAACATTAACGCACTAGACGCAGCGATCATCGCAATTACATCTGGGCGGAAACTCGGATCCATACTCAAAACAGTTGCAACGACTTGGATTTCCTGACGATAACCCTTCGGGAAAAGCGGACGAATCGGACGATCAATCAATCGCCCAATCAACACAGCTTCATCGCTCGGGCGACCTTCGCGCTTAATAAATCGACTGCCAGAGATCTTACCCGCTGCATAAAATTTTTCTTCATAATCAATCGACAATGGAAAATAATCCAATTGCACTGGACGCGGACTAACCTGAGCACTGCCCAAAACTATAGTGTCACCGTAACGCACCAAAACACTACCAGTCGTCCTAAAACCAACGCGATTCACCTCTAGCGTCAGCGGCCGACCACAAAAATCAGTGGTAACACTAAAAATCTCCTTGCCGCTTGGGTTAATAATTGCCATAGATCCTCTCTTTCTCGCAAAGACAGTAACAGGTGCGTGCTGGTTTACCGGTCAACACACCACACATCCATCACCGTCTGCGGGTTATATTCGCGTATTTTATTATATCACAGCGGTGTGCGCTTTATAGGCTTTATAGAAAGCCAAAACTAGACACAATTCACTCTGAAAATCAATCTCCTTTGATGAACGGCAGCTCACCATACAATACACGTTACATTTGCTCCTATAGCGCCTGGCCTAACCGTTTAACTCTGTTTGCTGCTTCGTATTTCCTACAAATCAGCCAGCTCTTTAGCGTCCGGATCTTCGCCACGCAATACGGCGTGAACACGCTTATCAGCCTTATAGGTTGCCGGAATCTCTCCTAGTGCTTTTAGGACATTCTCTGGGCTTGACGGCCTATACGGCGAGACGGGGGGAGTAATGACTATATCCCTTGTCTCGGGGTGCGCCAATATCCGAATAGCGACATCAGTAGCGGCTCGAAGATAGTGTGGTGAATCTGTAATGATGCTGATAGGATGTTCTTTATTGCGCTCTAGGACACCTAGATCTAGTAGTTCTTTGATCTGACTATCACTCGTTGGCCGTGGGACACCGCGCTTTCTCGGCACCGCAGCAGCATTTAGCAATGTTGCACGAGTGCCATCGAGCAAGTGATACGTTACTAAGACATTTTCTCGATCCGGGACACCCGGTATACTTGGCTGGTTGTCGCTAGGTGCAGTCTCCTCAATACCATTCTCCCAGTCAATTAAGCCATGCCTATCAAAGTAAGCCTCAAGACCCAGCCGTCCAATAGTCATCTCCGTGGCGAATGCTTCATCCCAACTACCAGCCTCAACCTTTTTGCGTAGCTCATCCCGCAGCCAAGGTGATTTTTCCTTGAGCCTATCCATGTCAACACCGCCAAGCGATCTTGATACTGCCGCCAAAATGGCATCAGGATCTTTTTCGGTTGGTATACTATTCCAGCGCTGACGCTGTCCAACTAGTAAATACGTGTCCTGAACAGCGATATCTCGTGGATTTTTACCTCGCGCAGCCTGTAGACGTTTTGGCATCTCTTCTGCTGATCCACCTAGAACAATACTACTACCATACTCTACGGTACTATCGGCCGGATTTGACTCTAGAAAACGCATATCACCATAGTGTAGCTGTTCAGCCAACGGTCGCAACCTAGAATAGTTTTCCTCATTAACCCGTACCTTACCGTCGCCACCTTCCATAGTGCCATGCTGGACACCCATAAAGCGCGCCCACATGAAATCTCGCGAACCTGGCGCTAACTCACCACCACTCTCAACATCACTAGCAACTGCCCGCGCGGCTTCAGCAAATTGCTGGTTAGAACGATCTGCTGCGACAACGCCTAAGATTTTGATTATAGACTGCCGATTTTCTTCATCAAGAAATTCTCTTTCCGGCACCCAGAGTGGCTTATTAGGGAGTGTAGGTTCTTTATTCATAATAGTAAATTATAGCATAAAAATCATAATAATTCAACCCCCATTACCTCATGTAGCACACCGCTCCTATCCCCTCCCACGATTATACCGTATGAGTATAGTGCTATAATTGAGTCATGTCACTACAATTGAAGTCGTCAACAAAACGGCGAAAAAATTACATTCTGCCAATAATCGCAATCTTAATGATTCTTGGCGGAGTTTACTTACTTGCTCTCATCGGCACGCCCCTTATTTTGTCGCAAAATATCAACCCAAAAGACAACCACACCACTCAGCTCATCACTAAAACTGAGAATAAAATTACCGAAAATCGACTTTATATACCGAAAATCGACATAAATTTGCCTTATAGCACTGGCGGCGCCGAGACAATGGAGCATGGCGCGTGGTGGCGTAAACCAGAAAACGGCAACCCAAAAGATGGCGGCAATTTTGTCTTATCTGCACACCGTTTTATCATGGGCTTAACTCCTCAGCAGACGCTCAGAAAATCACCCTTTTATAATATCGATAAATTGACTGTCGGCGATGAAATTATCATTGACTATAACGGCGTGCGTTACAATTACGTCATTAGCGAAAAACAAAGCGTTAAACCAGACGCCGTGGAAATCGAACAACGTACAGATCAGCCGCAATTAACTCTTTATTCCTGTACTTTGGGCGGCGCAAACGACGGACGAGATGTGATTATCGCCAAATTGAAAAAATAGCCAGAACAACAAAAATCCCCTTTTCGTCAAAGGGGATTTAAGCAGTTTTTAACGTAAATTATTTACGCAAACCTAATTTGGCAACAACTGCTTTGTAAGACTCAAAATCAGTTCGCTCCAAATATTTCAGCAAACGCTTGCGCTTACCAACCATTTGGATCAAGCCGCGACGAGCCATGAAGTCGTGCTTATTCGCCTTCAAATGCTCTGTGACTTCTTTGATACGAGCCGTCAAAACTGACACCTGAGCCTGTGGGCTACCGACGTCGTTTTTATTGACCTGAGTCAAAGCAATTGCTTTCGCTTTATTCTCTTTGCTAATCATAGCTCTGTAATTATACCAAGCTTCTCTGTTTTTTGCAATTAGCTAGTAATTCCAAAGTCCGCCAGAGTCTTTGCGGCGTCAATAGAATAGTCGGCAATTTTCGTACGACGCAGATTTTCACAATACGCGCCCGTCCCCAATTTTTCGCCAATATCCACCGCCAGCGTCCGAATATAAGTTCCGCTTGAAACGTGAGTTCTGATCTTTAATTTGGGATATTCGTATGCCAATAACTCCAATGAGTAAATCTCTATCACACGCTTAGGAATCTCAACTTGTTTACCTTCGCGAGCCAATTTATACGCTCTTTCACCATTAATCTTTATTGCGCTAAAAATCGGCGGTGTCTGCTCAATTTTTCCCACAAATTGACTAACCGCCTGCTGAACTTCTTCCAAACTCGGCTCATAATCAGACACATCAGTAATTTCGCCTTCCGGATCACCCGTCGAACTATTCTTGCCCAGAATAATTTCCGCCTCGTACCATTTATCTAACTTAGTGAAAGTTTCAGCTTCGCGGCATTTCTTTCCAGTCACAATAATCATTAGCCCAGTAGCAAACGGATCAAGCGTACCCGTGTGGCCAACCTTCACCTTCTTTCCCGCCTGATTAGATAAAACTCGCCGCAAGCGCGCTACCACCCCAAAGCTAGTCATTCCCTGAGGTTTGTCTATGACAATCATTTCGTCCATCAACTATTGTCCTGGAATGTGGAATTGTGCTGGATTGAAGTCTGCGTTTTGAGCTGGCTGAGTTGGCATCGCGGTGATCGGCGCAGGCGCTGGAGCTTGCGGAGCGGCTACTGGTTCAGGGACCACCCCTAACGGTGCAATCTGTGGCAATCCATTCACATCAACACCTGTAGGCGCTGGCGGCATTGGTGGCAAAGCGCCGAAATCCGGCATTGCTGGTGGCATTGGTAAATCGAAACCCGGAATGCTATTTTCAGGATTTGTTATTGCTGGCTCAATTGGCGCAATCGGCTGACTCGGCACTGAAGTCGCTGGATTGTTTAATTGATTCGTGTCGTTAGTAATTGCCGAAATAATTGACTCTTCAGATTGCGGCGCAACAGGTATTGTCGACAATTTTTGCTCAGCGGCGTTAGTTGTAGCAAACGGATCAATCTTTGGCGGTTCATCAGACGCGCCCATAGCCGCATTTAACGGAGTATCGCCAAACGACGGCGTATTATCACCCACATATTTACCGTGCGTTAAGATAGTTTTGTTTTGATCGCTAGCTAATTCCCTAATTTTATCCTCAGCAGCTTGTGTAGTCGTTGCATTCAGAGTGCCGCCCATCAGCGGAGTTTCCTCGAAAGAAAGTTCTCCCTTTGAAACTATTTTTTCACTAGGCTTTTCTTCCTCGGCTTGCGGCTCTTCCTTTATCGGCTCAATTTTAGCCAATTTCTCCTCGGCAATCCTGGCAGACTCTTCTTGCTTTTCCTTCGCTGTTTGTTCAGCTACTTCATCGACATCGCCCTTCTTTTCGTGGCTAATCGACAAAGTTCCGTCCGCGTGTACAGTTTCCTCACCTTTCTCTATTTCTTCAGTTTTATCCTCTGAAGCTTCCTCTTTTTCTGGAGATTTTTCTTCGATCTTTTCAATCTTCTGTGGCTTGTCTTCTACTTCGCTCTCGGCAATCTTTGAAACCACCAATTGCTGATTTGCGCCAGCTGCCATAAGTTCTGCGGCCGTGGTCATAACCTTTGATGATGTATTTCCATTACTAAATCGGTCAGTTACCGCCACAATTCCCGTAAGCAAAGCCGTTGCCATCTGCTCGTCCAGAGTTACCTTCGGCGTCTTCAGATCATCAAGCAATTCCACAACCATTTCGCTCACGCCGCTAGCATTAGATTCGTGCCAATCAACAGAACCCAAACCACTCTTTACCTCGCCCGCCGTTATAGCCACAACCGTAGCGTCATGCAAAATCTTACCGTGCGCAGTCAAAGCCGTATCAATACTTTCACTATTTTCAACATTTAGCGCCAAAACTAGCTCAACGTTATAATCGCCCTGTGAAAATTCCAAGTCTTTATCGGTAATCGTCGTACGATATGGCGTAATGAAAATCTTTACGGCGTCGTCAACAACTTTATAGCGCAAATGATCAGCCTTCTCTTTATCCAGAGCAATAATAAAATCACGTAAAGAATCTGCGGTCTGCTCAAACGTCTTATCAGGATTCAAGAACGTAATTGCTGGCGGAATGTCACCACTAAATACAGCCGTAGCGTGCTTCCCTAGTTTATTGAGGAAAATTGTCAATCCCAATGCCGCCGACAATTCGTCGACTGACGGGCTAGAACTCACCGTCACTAAAATATTAGTTACATCCTTGATGCTCTGGATTACTTTTTGCTTTGCTGATCCGTTTGACATGATTTTTCCTATGTTTGTTTTTTGTAATTACGCTTGGCATCACTATACCATAAGCACTACCATAAAGTCAATATCTACACCACCTCTTTACAATTTATGCTATTTTCTGTATAATTCTTCCTGATTAGCGATACAAATCTATAGAGGTAAAGGAGAAACATGCCAATCATCAAATCCGCCATCAAGCGTGCTAAACAAACCTTAAAGCGCCGCGAGAGAAACATCAGCATTAAAAAAGACATTAAGACTGCTGTTAAAGCTTTCGTTGCAGAACCAAGCGTTAAGACTCTTGCTGCCGCACAAAGCGAAATCGACACCGCTGTTAAAAAAGGCTTGATTAAGAAAAATACTGCTGCTCGCCGAAAGAGTGCATTGAGCAAAATTGCTAAAAAATCAGGTGTTACGTTAGAAGCTACCAAAAAACCAGCCGCAAAGCCAGCAACTGCCAAGAAGCCAGCTGCCAAAAAAGCCCCAGCAAAGAAGCCAGCTGCTAAGAAATCTGAAAAATAATTTATAAAAGAATTATTAAGAAAATATCCTGGGAATTACCAGGATATTTTTATTTTCCAATTCCGACCAGCGCTGCCTCCACAAGCAGCCACGGATTTACAGAAGTTGTTTTCATTTGCAAGTCTGCCCGAAGTAGCGCGTCATTTATCCTCTTCAGTTTTTCCTTATCGACACCTTTTGTCGAAGACGCCAATTTTCGTAAAACATACGGATTAGCCGAAAAATCCGAAGCCACCAACTTACTGTCGCCGTCAGCCAAAACCAACGCCGTCAAGTTAGTTGCCTGCGAGGCAAGCAATCCCATTGTCTGATAAGCGTCATCAACGCTACTTTCCGACTCCAAATAGCTAATTATATCGTGAACCTTATCATAATCACCCACCAGCGCCGAAATAAACAAATCAAACACATTTTCCGTCCTCGCCAAAGGTATAAAGTTGTCAATTAAATCATCCGTCACTTTTTCTGCCAGCGCCAATTGATCCAAAAAGTTACTCAGTCGCAACTGATCAAACCCTAAACGATCAACAATTACCCCCGCCTGATGGCTCGTCAAATCATAGCCACGAGCCTTCGCTTCCACCGCACACCATTTTAAAAGCTGCGGTTTTTGACGATCACTAAGTGGTGAAAACTCCTGAACTTTGGCATTTTTCTGTAACCACTTATACGTTTTCGTCCGCTTATCAATTTTATCTTCCACCAGAATAATCGTCCTATCATCGTCAAACTTTATATCTGGAAGTTGCGACCAAACCTCAGAATTTTCACTCAATTTTGAAATCAAATACACCGACGAGTTCATAAACAGCGTCTGCCCAATTGCTATTTCTTGTATTCCCGACAATGTCAAATCTTCGCCATCATGTCGCGCCGCTTTTTCGTCACCAATCAGCTTGGCAATCGCTTGCCGTTTTTCAAATTCGTTTTCGCCATAAAGAAGATAAATCACTTGGCTTCCACCTGACAGACTGGGCAAATGTGAGTACCACGACCAGCAACTTTCATTTTTACAATTTCTTGATCGGGATGACGATGACACGGCTGACCTTCTCGACGAAATACGTGCGCAAATGTCAGATAATTACCTTTTCTACCTTCAGCGTCAACATAATTTTTATCCGTCGAACCGCCCTGATCGATGCTCAATTGTAAAATCTGACGCAGTTCGTTAAATAAATCTTCCAATTGGTTATCACTAACGTTTTTAACTCGCGTTTGAGGGTGAATTTTCGCAGCCCACAGAGCTTCATCGGCATAAATATTACCAACCCCAGCGATCACCGACTGATCAAGAAACGCCGGCTTTATCATCGAATTTTGCCGACGACGAATTCGCTTAATAAAATCACCCGCCTCAGTTTTTTTATCGAGCGGTTCCGGCCCAACTTTCTGCATAAATGGCAAATTTTCTATCTCATCAGTCGGCATTAATTTCATCCAGCCAAACTTACGCTGATCATTGAAAAACAGACGCGAACCATCTGTAAAATCAATTTGCACTCGTGTCGATCTATCAGGCAATTCACCGATCAAACTATCATTCGGATGACCGCCAGCAAAACTATTAGCCCCACGAAAAATCAATTGCCCAGTCATCTTAAGATGTATCACCAGCGAATAACGCGTATCAAGATCAATCATCAGCACTTTTGCACGACGTCGCACCGCCGTTACATGCGCAACGTATAAAAATTGCTGAACGTCTGTGAGTGAATTCGGAAAGCTTTTTGGCGAATCAAATACTGTCGCTCGCACAATAGCCTGGCCTGGCAGCAAATCCGCCAAACCGCGACGAACTGTCTCAACTTCGGGTAGTTCTGGCATTCGACAAATCCTAAAGCTTAAACAAAGCTTCTTCTTGACTTAGGCCAATTCCAGCCGCCATTTTCTTGCCGTCAGGAATTTGCTTCAAAAACATATCCAAAATCTCGTTTACATTAGCTTGCGCCGAGCCCTTAGAGCCGCTACAATCCGACGTCCACAAACTCTTCACAACAGAATTGTCCTTCAAAGTTTCGAATTTGTAAATTTTACCGCTAGCACAAATACCTCGCAAATCATTTTGCTGCTCAGTTAGCGGCGTACCTTCCATCATTTTTCGCTTATCAAGCGCATAAACCAGCTCCGTATAAGCCTTGCTGTTATTGTCCAATTTTTTCTCTGCAATCGGCTTGTCCAAATAGCCCTCGTACGTCGTCATTTCGCGAGATTCTGGCGAAATAGTAATGCTATATGAGCGGAAATTCTCATTCGCTACAATCGGCCCGCGTACCGTCAATCGAACCGCGCTTCCCACGTCCGTCGACAACAAAGCAACTTGCCCTACGTTAACATTCTGATCTGTTGTTTGACCTGAATCATTTTTACCAAATAATGCTCGACCAATCGCAATAACCGCTGCTACCGCTACGACCGTGATAACAATAACCAGCAAAATTGGTACAAATCGAGAAAATGAATTTCGTCGTTGAGTGTATTTCATGGCGTAATTATACCATATTTTCTATACTTCACCCCAATTTGCGCCCGTGCCAACATCAACCTTCAACTTAATCGGCAATTCTGGACAAACGCCTTCCATTTCCGCTTTCATAATCTCGCTGACTTTCTGAACGTCTTCAGGTTTGCATTCCACCAAAATCGAATCATGGACTTGTAAAATCGCATCAGCCAAGCCCGACAATTTATCCTCCAATCGAATCATCGCCAATTTCATCAAATCCGCTTCCGTGCCTTGAATTGGCATATTCATCGCAGCTCTTTCCGCCGAAGATCGCACCATAAAATTGCTCGATTTTACATCAGGCGTTGGTCGTCGCCTGCCGAAATACGTTTCAACAAATCCCTGTTCTCGTGCTTGAGTTAAAATTTTATCCAAGTACTGACGAATCGGCTTTC
>CAUTQX010000014.1:0-17001 GCA_963540705.1 uncultured Candidatus Saccharibacteria bacterium | reverse complement strand
AAAATGTCGCTTTGCCGTCTTGGTTTTGCAGTCCGGCTAAGTAGGCTATTTCATCAGGCCGCCATCCTTCAGCTAGCTCGTTTAGTCTATCCTGTAATTCTACTGGTGATACAAATTCGGATAATAGATTAGGGGAGCGATTTTTCAGTGTGAAAGTAACTTCTGCTTCAGGATGTTTAAAAAACTCGTTCATCCCCATAGTTACTTTGTAATAATCTAATCCTTGTGATATTTTTGAGCCCTTCTCCATTTAAATTTCCTCCTGAATCATCTTCTTTGCTTCTTCAGTCGATATTGCCAATATTCCAGCCTCTTTCATTGCGGATAATGCTTCTTCTTCGGCTGTTGGGGTTAATCCTACAGCGCGGATGGCGTCTATAAGTAGGTATGTGGTAACACGCCTGTTATCTTTGAAATGTTCAGCGATATCTAGGGCGGTAGATTTTACGCAAAAATCTGTTGCTAATCCGCCGAGAAATACTTTAACTTTTTCATGGGGTGTTTTTGGCTCTATGATAGATTCTAGTGTTTTGCCCTTGTTGCTTCTACCTTCCCATCCAGAATATCCGTCTGCCTGACCGGTGCCTTTATTGATGATGATATCGCTAGGCTGAATATTTAGGTCTTCGTGGAAATTAGCTCCTCTAGTGTTGGCTACGCAGTGAACTGGCCACTTGTCAAAGTGAGGTGTTTTTTCGGGATGCCAGTCTCGGGTGAATACAACCGTGCCGTCGTGTTTTCGTATCTCGTTGGCAATGGAGTTGATAGGTTCGATGATTTGCTTTGCTTCGGCAACGGCAAGACTTCCATCGATAAAATCATTCTGCGGATCAACCCCGATAAGTATATATCTAGTCTTTTCCATAATATTAAAACCCTCCTTACTTAATGTATAGTTTACACTTACTATCTAGTCTAATGGTTGGTTATTGTATTGTCAACACTAATTCATAAAAATATAAATTTCTACATTTTGCGACAAAGACTAGTCGAAACTTCGATCTAAAATCTCTAGTTTATTTGAATTGAACTCGTATAATTTTGCTGGACGATGTGCGCCGTCTCGCCACAACTCATTAGTTTCATGAATTAAGTTTAAGCCGAGGAATTTTTTTCGAAAATTACGCTTGTCAAATTCACGACCAAAAACTATCTCGTAAACTGTTTGCAGTTGTGTTAAGGTAAATCTTTGATCCAGAAAAGCAAATGCCGAATTGGTGTATGTCATTTTGGCAATTAGGCGTTCTTTGGCGTATTTAATGATGTTGGCGTGGTCGTATGCCAGTTTTGGTATTTTATTTACATCAAAAAATGCCATTTCTAAATCTTCATTGTATGTAATATTGCGTCCACAACCCATGTAGGTTACAGATACTGCATGTCCTCGTGGATCACGATTAATCGTATCGAAAGTGTAAAGCTGTTCAATATATCGTAGATCGTCTTTGATTTTTACGCCTGTCTTTTGGAAAACTACACGTTCGAGAGCGTCTGTAGTTGTCTCGCCCTTGGCGTTATACCCTCCGGGGAGGGCCCATTCTCCTTTAAAAGGTTCATTCGGTCGTTTTAATAATAGAACTTCCAGGGTATTATTGTTTACTTGAAAAATTACTGCATCCACGGTTAGTGTTGGAGGTGTGTACGGTTTTGTGTAATTCATACAATATATCTTATCCTGAAGTAAGCTACTTGCCAAGTTGTTTTTTATGCTTCACGAGGTATAAAAGTTTGTTTGCAAATTTATCCTGTACTTATTTAGCGATATATGTTAAGATAGATCAGAGCGAATGATAGAAATATCTTCGGGGTGTGGCGCAGTTGGCTAGCGCGCGCGGTTTGGGACCGTGAGGTCGAAGGTTCGAGTCCTTTCACCCCGACCACACGAGAAATCATCGTTTTTTAGGAACCCTTCCCAGGGTTCCTTTAATTTATGTGTAATCTCACACCTCTGTTCTTTTCCTCTTCCGTATTGCTTTACTGTAAAGTTTGAGAAGAAAATTCTTAGCACTCCGTCAATAAGGGTCATATCTGTCACTTTTCGTAATTTATCAGATATAGAACCGAAGAGTTCGAGATATTCATCGTATGTAAGGATTGATTCTTTTAGGCTGTCTTTTTGATGCCTTAGTTTCCTCAGGTCCTTTTGTAGGCTATCTAATTCATCACTAATTTCATCGAGGTTGTAATGCCCCTTAAGGTCGGGATTGGTGACAATAAGCTTCTTAACGCTATCGTATTCTCTCTTCTTTGAGCCGATAGCATTAGAGAATGACATAATTCTTGAAGTGAGGTCTTTTGAGTATTGAGCAGTATAAACTCGAGAGTCCTCAACAAACCGTTTGTAATTGCTCGCTGTGTCAAATACATGCTTATCGAGAAAGCTATACGCATGGTTCAATACTTTATTGGCACGAACACTTTTGCCCCTAAACTCACATCCGTCGGTCTCACACTTGTAATTATAATAGTAAATCCTACCATCCTTGCGCTGCTTAGAAGTTAATCCCGAGCTAAAACTCTTATTGCAGAAACCACAAAATACAACACCTCTCAAAAGATCCGCTTTTGTGTTCCTGCCTTTATTTATCATCATTGAAGATACAATCTTTGTAGAGTCAAGGCTCTTTATTTTGTTGAGTCTCAAGAAATCGTCAACACTTATCATTGGCTGAAAGTCGTAATACTCCTGAAGCTTTGCAAGTGATTTGCCATATTTCAATACGCCAGCGTATATAGGGTCGTGAAAAACATTGGAGATCTTATTTACATTCCACACAAACTTCACAGGCTCTTTACCTTTACGCCGCAGCTCGTAGCCCTCACTAGTCAGCCAATCGGCAATTTCTTGTAGGGTAGCATTTCCCTCTATTCGTTTATGAAATGCCTGTTGCAGGAGTGTAAAGTTGCGTCCGTCAGGGTAGAGTCTGCCGTCCTTAATGAAGTATCCGTGCTTTTGCTCATCAAAGAAAAAGCCATCTTCAGTTTTACGACGATTGCCCCTTGTTACACTTTCACTCAGGTGTTCAGAGTATTGCTTTGATAGTACAAATGATATACCTAATAACATTTTTCCTGTCGGACTGTTTTCAAAGGCGGAGGTGGCAAAGCGAATATCCTTGAGAATACCTTTGTCTAGTAGGTCAATAATCTCTCCAGCCTCTTTCATGTTGCGTGCCAGGCGGTCGGGATGCCAGGCGATAATACCATCAACTTCGCCATAGCGTATATCATCTAATAACTTGCTGAATTTTGGGCGAATACCAGGATCTTTTGCAGATTGTTTTTCCTCTACTGGCTCGCCAACGATTCGTAACCCCTCAGGCTTCACCACACGCTCAATACAGTCTTTTATCTGGTCGGGTATCGATCGTTCCTGTCTTTCGTCTCCCGTGGTAGATTTGCGGGCATAAATAACATAATTTAGTTCCTTAAAGTCTACATCGGTGGGTGCGTCTGGGATAGTGTTCATCAGCAGGCTATACAGGTCATGAACTGTACTAGATGATGATCTGCTATCTGAACCCTCCATACTTACTATCATTATAGTAGTTCGAGTAACTTATGGCATAGCTAGAATACTATTTTTACAGAAATTGTTTTACCAGTTTTGCTATCAAATTCATCAATATAACTGATTAATTCGTCAGAATCGTGCTCAAATTTTTCACATAACTGCAGTAGAGCTACAAGATCAATAACGGCAATACCAGTGGACCTGTAAATAGGTGAGCGCTGTGTATCTTTAGTGCACGATGTGACTTTACTCATGCACTAATGGTATATTTATCGAGACATAAAATATCTGGGCTATATATTAAGAACCTATAACCCCTTTACGATTTTTTGGTAGTATTTTCTAAAATCATTTTCGCTCAAGGTAGGTATATTTCCTTCGTATCCCTCCAGTTTGCCATGTGAATAGTCTGTATATATTTCAGACATCTTTCGGTTTTTGAGTACACGCTGACGATGTATACAATACGCCAACTCTGGTTTGATTGACTTCTTGCCACTAGTGCCGCCAATGTCTTCCTGAAGCTCTTTTACGAGCTTCCAGATAGCATCTAAATCTTTCCTGGTTGTTTTGTAATGCAGACGCAAGACAACCTCGTCTCCCTCGCAATACACGTGGGGGATATACTTCATTCTATATAGGGCTGGCGCTTCTGGTGCGAGCAAAAGTTGCATGGCGGTTTCTGTCTTTATGTTAAAGGTGTCGCTTACTTCAGCTGCACAATCATGCACCTTACGGGCACTGTCGTCATTACCGTCAACTCGTCCAAGTAGACTATATATACCCATAAAAACATTTTTCAAGTGTCTTTGCTCGATTTCCTTGAATTCTGGACTGTGTTTGATATCGGCTAAAAATACATCCTTATTTCCCCTAAGGTTGCGAATATACTTATTATGAACAGCATTCGACATTTATTTTATTATACAAAATACCAATGAATCATAGTGATACAGATAGCTTGCTTTATAGATATTCTTGCCCCTTCTAGCCGTCTTACCTTGTAGACGGTCCACCCCTGTTAAGCGTACTTGTCTTGTAGTAAGCTCCACCCATGCTTAATCATCTTGCCTTGTAGTGAGCTAATAACAATTTGTGAATGTTGTCGACCCGATAGAGCTACTCGTACAGCTTATACTTGATCTATATCCGCTGTTTGATGATGTACTCTTTGAAGACTCTAGCCACTTATTATATTTATCGACTTCCTGTTGACGCTTTGCCTTGTAATCTGCGATATATTCTTCGCTATTTTCAGTCTTATATTCTCGATAACAAGATATTACACTGTCGTAGTACGAATTTATTATGTCTGTTGATCCGTCTCTAAACGAAACCATATCATCGCCATCTTTGTCGGCAGCTTTCCACGCTTTATCGTAGGCTGTGTACGCATTATCTAAACATTGCGCCTGGCTTGCATAAGTTGAGTTACTGTCAAGATTTTTTTGCGTATTAAGATAGCCGAAGATGATTGGAGACAATAAGACGGCTAGAGTTACTACAATAATGGATACGCCAACTAACTTATGGTGACTTGAGGCTTTATTCTCCTCAATATCATGCCATAGCTTCAATTCGTCTCTGCTGCTAACACTTTTATGAGTTCCTACGTGTTTTTGGAACATTGCCGCTTCATTCTTCAGGTCTTTAAGGTGTCTTTCTAGCTTATCTTTTGTAGATTTGCGAACACCAGTAATGATTGCTAATACGAGAACTATTACAAGTAAAACAATAGAGGCTATACCAGTTATTTTTGATAGTGCCTCACCGCCTGGCTGATCCATAGATACTAATGCTGTGATTGCACAAACAACCAAAAGTAGTGATGGTATTCCGACGGATATGCCCTGATTATCTAGGAGAGTGTCATATTGATTAAGTTGCTGCTTCTTTTGTCGATATTCATTTCTTATATCTATCAATATGTCGTCGTCTTTTGCCGTAGTCACAAACATCCTCCTTGTTACTTATGCTAGTTATGGAGGCAAACTAAAAAGCTCGCCGCCAGTGATAGCCGAAGCTACCCGATACCGTTTCCAGTACCGACCATCGTGAAATAGTGCTCTGACGACGAGCTGTTATTTCACGATGGTTTTTATAACAACCATGCCGCCAAGGCGGTTTAGGTTGCATGTTTATAATTATATCACTCTAGTAATGAAAATGTGCCCGGCTTAGTTTAACAGAAGTGAAGCATCAATAGTGTGATGCTAATATACAATATTACCAACAAAAGTAGCGGACCGTGATGAACACGTGACTCTAATTTCTGACAAAAGTCTGCTTGCAGCCGCCTTGTTCGCTACTATGTAATCAAAAAGTTCGAGGAGCATTTGTTTTTCTCGACCAATTGAAATCATTCAACGTATTAAAATAACTGGCGTTTAACCAGTTATTTTTTATTTTCGTATAATCCAATAATCAAGTCGCCATCATGGAATTCTTGCTTTAATTGCCAATAGGGCGGAACTTGTTTTTTATATTCGTCATATGTTTTTTCGCGAAGAATAAGCCAAATTCTTGGAGATTTTACTAACTCTAAAGAACTAATTTCTGGAGTATTCAATTTTTTAATTAATCCCCATTCGCCAACCCAACCTAGCTCTTCTTTCGGCTTCAGAAGTATAATTTCTTTATTTGTGCGGTTGTAATAGGAAGTATGAAAATAAGTGTAGATCTCGCCAGAAATAATAGCATCACTACTCTGGATATTTTTATTTATATGATTCATGGCTGTGTTGGTGTTGTTCCAGGATGATTCCGCAATATTTTTACCGCCAATATGCCACATGTAATGACCGATAAATAATGTCAGAACGATAGATATTCCAATAGACCACCATTTTTTATTAGAAAAAATAAGCCCGATGAATACCGCAATCAAGCCGTAAAACGCCGGTGCCGAATAAGTGAAGTATCGATCTAAATAAACTGGTCGGCCCTGGCTGAGTGTGTAAACGATGATCATCGGCAGCAGTAACCAAATTGTTAAAATCCAAATTGCTGCTTGATATCTGGGAAGTTTTTTGGCTAGGATGAATGAAATTGCGATTATAATTGGCGGCAGTAGCAACCCAAAATAGCGGACAATCCTGTCGTCGTAAGCTAAGAACATTGATAATGTTGTTGGGATGGTAAATTTAGTGACTTCGGGGATCCAGAAGCCGCCGCTTACTCGGCTGGTTTGGGAGATCATAACTGGTAGCCAGGGGAGGAATAGTAAAAAGCATGTTCCTGCGGCAAGCCAAACGTTTTTGTCCTTAAATATATTTTTTATGGCAGTGCGATTTCTGCCAAGTTTCAGCCATATATATGCGAAATGCGCGGGTAGTATTAATGCTAGAAAATATTGCGTATAAAGACCGAGTGCTACTAAAATTCCGTATAGCGCCCACCAGAACTTCTTATTTTTGCGCTCGACTGCCACGACAAATGCGTAAGTCATTGCTACAGCCAAAAGTGTCGCTAGTGCATACATTCGAGCTTCGTCGCTATAGCGAATTAAGAATGGTCCTAGTGCTGCTAAAAAACTTCCAAATACGGCAATTCTTTTAGAGAAAAGTTTTTGGAGTAATAGAAATAATAGAGCAATCGTCAGAACTCCGCACGTAACGCTAAATCCTCTGAGTGAAGCTACGGAATTGCCGAAAATCGATTGCCAAACGTGCATGATAACGTAATAAAGCGGCGGGTGAACATCTGTGGTTGTGATGGCGATAATTTCCCTGATTGGCTGCTGAATGATGGCCGCCGTATATCCTTCATCGTGCCAAATATCGGCTTTTGTTAAATAGGTAAGTCGAACGTTGATGGCTAAGATTAAGATTGGAATTAGCCAAATCCAACCGGGCATTTTATGAAGAAATGCATATAGCTTTTTAAGATATATACGGATTTTTTTCATGGATTATCTGGATAATTTTAACGCCATCTCTCTTGCTTTATCCGCCAAAATATCGTCAATTTTTTCCAGCCCAGAATCAGCGCTTACGCCGCGTCGCTCTAGTGCCTCGGCAATAAGAAAATCTGCAATCTGCGGGTTTTTAGGTAGGATAGAACCGTGGAGGTAAGTGGCAATGATATTGTTATAGCGAACACCTTCGTTTGCGTCGGTCATGTTATTGCCAGCACCTTTAATAACTTGCCCAAGAGGTTTGGCAGTCTTATCTAAGAAAGTTTGCCCGCTGTGATTTTCATAACCAACGATATCTCCAAATTCCTGACTTCTGATGACAATGTTGCCAATCATTCGCTCGTCGCCGGCAATCGTTTCAATCGGCAGAATGTTAGCGCCAACAATTTCCTCGCCTTTGAGCGTTCGGAAAAATCGACCAAATAATTGATACATTCCGCAAATCATCAACATCGGCACACCGTCTTTTGCTAATTGTCGCAGTTCATCAGCTCGTGCCAGAAGGTCGTTTTGGATAATCGTCTGCCCGGAATCTTGTCCGCCGCCGCCAACAAAAATATCAATTTTAGAAAAATCCGTTGAATCGCCTGGATTGTGATCGATAATCTCAACTTCGAAGCCGCGTCGCTCCAGCCGTTTTTTCAGGACTAGCGTGTTACCCCAGTCACCATAAAGATTCATATCTCGTGGATAAAGTTGCGCAATTGTTATTTTCATTATGATATTTCCTCCACGTCGGTTTTTTCGCTCAGTAGGCGTCGAATTGCTGTCATGGCTGTGTAGCTACAAAAAATCTGTTTTGGCTCGTCGGGATTAGTATTAATGAAATCCTCCAGGGCTTTCGAAATATTGGTGTCAATTTTTCCAATTGAAATATCGTCATATTGAAGTCGCAAAGCCATATCGTAAGCACGCACGCCACTGATCATTGCTACGTTTTTCAATAGTGAAAAATCGACGTCCCAGAACCAACTCACATCTCGTCCGTCGGCGTAATTGTCGTTAACGGCGATCATTGTGACAGTGTCGTTTTTGGCAAATGACAGAAGCGCCAGCCGAAAACCACTTGGATTTTTTACTAAAATAAGCTCAATTGGCGTGCCATTCAGGTAAATCGTTTCGCCACGACCAAACGCCGGCTTTATGTTTTCCAGCGCAGATAAAATCGTATCGATAATTTCCGGTCCCGCTATTTGTCGAGCCAGGGTAACCGCTGCCGCTGCATTGAGAAGATTATAAACTCCAGTGAGTTGCAGATCTACGTCAATTTCTTTATTATCAATTTGAAAAGTCGCCTGTTGAGCGTTAATTTTTTTCAATAAAACATCGGCGACTACGCTTTGATTTGCAGTTGCGGTTCCGTATTTTAGAGTGTCGTCCGTCGGCATTAATTGAAGTAATTCGCTGGTTGTGCCGAAGAAAGCTTTTTTAGCCTGAATATGTTCGCTAATCTTAAAAATTCGCGGATCGTCGCGGTTGAGAACGACAGTGTCGCTGGTTGCTTCAGCTATTTTTTGGAGCAATGCGGCTGTATTGTCGATTTCTCCAAATCTGTCCAATTGATCGCGCATAACATTCAGAAGCAGAGAAAAGCGCGGACGAACAATTTGCACAAACTTAACCGCCCAAGCCTCGTCCAGTTCCAGAACCGCAATGTCGGCGTCCAGCTTGCCGCGAATATTGACCTCATCAAGTAGCGCCGCCGCCACGCCTCGGGAAAAATTGCTACCAGTGCGATTGGTGAAGACTTTCAGTCCAACTGATTCCAACAATTCTACGACGATTTTTGTTGTTGTCGTTTTTCCATTCGTTCCGCTGATAATTACCACGCCTTGCGGCAAATCTGCCAACGTTCTCTGAATAAATTTTGGGTCAATTTTTTCAATCACCAAACCCGGCAAGGCCGAACCGCCGCCGCGTAATTTAGCGACTTTCTTGACGCTTTTGCCAATAATAGTACTAATCATCTGTCTTGCCATATTGTCTATTATACTCTGCCGGGTCGATGTGCTACAATATCAATATGTTTTTGGTGGGTATCTTTCAGTGGTGGTATGGCAATGGCTTGTTGCAATATATCCGACAAAGTTTTCTGGGAGTTTTACGAACCGCGGATTTTTTTTCAGTCGAGCTGCTTTTGAAAACCTTATTCAATCCGTTTCGCCAGATTTCAGCCGCTCCAGTTGGTGGCGACTTATCCGTGCAACTATCTGCGTTTTTTGACAAGATGTTCTCGCGAGTAATTGGCGCGGTGGTGCGCTCCATGGTGATAATTATTGGAATATTGATGATATTGCTACGATTTTTGTGGATGATTGTAGGAATTATTATGTGGCTGGCGCTGCCGCTGATGCCGTTTATCGGAATTATTTTATGGCAATTGGGAGTTTCTGTATGGAAATAGAGCCGAGATTTAATTACGACAGTTTGCGAGCTCAGAAGGCACGATTTTCTGTGAGGTTTGGCAATGCTTGGCATATCGTGGCGATAGCTGTCGGCATTATGATGGTGCTACTTGGTTTGTGGTCGTTGATTGAACATGGGGCAATTGGCTGGCTATTATTTGGTCTGAGTGGTCCAATGATTATGGTGTCAATTTGGTGGGAAAAAGATCTTAAGACGGCGGAAATTAGTAAAAATCCTAAGACAATTGATGATGTGATGGCGGCGGACGTTTTGGGCAAATTGCCGCGCAGACCGATGCCGATCGATATTGCTGAGGCGATTACAGGCACGCGAGCCGGGCAATTTTTGGCAGTGCGGCTGGGTTTGACGCCGAATTTCTTGCGTAATATTTCCGTCGACGATCCAAATCGAACGGAGCAGATTTGGAAAGCGGCGATTGAAATTTGGAAAAGCACGGAAAGTCCGAAGATTACTAGTGCGGTTTTGGCGGCGGCGATAGTAAAGCAATTGCCACAACACGATTCTTTGTTGGCGAATATGAAGATCGATTTTCATGACATCGAAGAGACGATTCGGTGGTACGAGCGAATAAAGTCGCTGATTGACCAATATAAAGAGAAGCCGCTAAATACTGGCGGAATTGCTAGGGATTGGTCTTTTGGTTATACGCCTTTGTTGAGCCGTTTTGCTCAAAATATTAGTGTCAATGTTTCTGGCGGCGCGTTTACAACTAAATTAGCTGCGCATGAGGAAGCTCTGGGACAAATGCTTAAAACGTTTAGTTCTGGCGGGCGGCAGAATATTACGCTAGTTGGAGCTGACGGTGCGGGAAAAAGTACTGTCGTGTCGGCGTTTGCGGAAATGCTGATTGATGGGCATCGAGGTGTTCCTAGTTCACTGATGTACCAACAAGTTTTTATGCTTGATGCGTCGTCGTTGATTAGTGTGGCATCGGGTCGCGGGGAATTGGAAAATCTAGTCACGATGATTTTGAACGAAGCTTTTCTGTCGAAAAACGTGATTTTATGTCTGGATAATGCGCAATTATTCTTCGAAGAAGGCGTTGGTTCGGTTGACCTGAGCAATGTGTTATTGCCAATTTTGGAGGCGGGCAGACTTAGGACGATTTTAACGATGGACGATCAGCGATTTTTGCAAATTTCTCAGACTAAGCCGCAGCTTGCTCACGCCTTGAATACAATTGCAATTCAGCCGTCAAACGAACCTGAAACTATGAAAATTATGCGCGATCAATTGGTTTTATTTGAGGCACAGCACAAAGTGACATATATGTATCAGGCACTGGCGGAGGCGTATCGTGTTGGCGATCGTTATGTTCAGGACTTAGTAATGCCGGGTAAGGCGTTGAAAATTTTGGAAGCAGCAGCGAGCTACGCGAGTGGCGGACTAGTGACCGCGCAGTCTGTGGATGACGCGATTGAAAAGACTCTTGGTATAAAAATTTCGGTAGCATCTTTGAGTGACGAAAAGGAGAAATTGTTAAACTTAGAGTCATTAATTCATCAGCGAATGATCAATCAAACGCGAGCCGTGACAGTTGTTTCTGACGCTATTCGCCGCGCGCGCACAGGTGTTAGAAATCAGAATCGACCGATTGGCGCATTTCTGTTTCTTGGTCCGACTGGTGTTGGTAAAACGGAGCTTTCTAAAGCTTTGGCGGATGTTTATTTTGGCGGTGAGGGCAATATGATTCGCTTGGATTTGAACGAATTTGTCAGACCGGATGACGTGGCTAGGTTAATTGCGGATGGCGCGCGAGATCCAGGGAGTTTGACTGCTCAAGTACAGAAGCGCCCGTTCTCTGTCGTGCTTTTGGATGAAATTGAAAAGGCTCACCCTCAGGTCTTGACGACGCTTCTTCAGCTTTTGGATGAAGGGATACTCCGTGATGAAAATAACCGAGAAATTAGTTTTCGCGATACGATTGTAATTGCGACATCAAATGCTGGCGCGGATAGAATTCGTGAATATATTGAGCGGGGCTATCAATTGGAACAATTCGAGCAGACATTCATCAACGAGCTGATTAATGCCAATTTATTCCGCCCAGAATTTTTGAACCGTTTTGATGAAATTGTTTTGTTCCGACCGTTAGGAAAGGAAGAGCTATTACAGGTTGTTGATTTGATTTTGGCGGGAGTTAATAAGACTTTGGCGCCGCAAAAAATTCAAGTTGCGGTCGAGGAAGAAGGTAAGAAATTGTTGGTCGAGGCTGGCTATGACCCAAGATTGGGAGCTCGCCCGATGCGCCGCGTTGTCCAGCGAGCTGTTGAGAATACCGTCGCCAAGCAAATGTTAGCGGGAACTGTCGCGCCTGGTTCGACCACAATTATCACTGCTGATCAAATTCGCCAAATTTTAGGTTCGCAATCCGCGCAAATATCGCCAGAGATTCAGAATCCGCCATTGAATAGCTAGCTCAGCCGCTCGACTGGTGTTTTTATGAGGGTCATTATAAATAAAAACCCGTCATAATGACGAGCTATTTTGGTACACCCGGCAAGATTCGAACTTGCGACCCCTTGGTTCGAAGCCAAGTACTCTAATCCGCTGAGCTACGGGTGCGTATGAAGTTATTATATCATAGATGACGGCCGAGTAAAATGATATACTATATGCATGGACGTCATGACTAATATATCACTGAAACAATACACGACTATGAAATTGGGAGGTGAGGCTCGCTATATGGCGACAGCGGATTCTGCTAGTGATGTTGTGTCGCTATATCGTAATGCCCGAAAGGAAAATTTACCGATTTTTGTGTTGGGTGGTGGCAGTAATGTGATTACGCATGATGAGGTTTTTGAGGGAATCGTACTGTTGAATAAGATCAAAGGTTTTGAGGTTATCTCTGAAACCGACGAAACAACTGATGTAAAAATTGGTGCGGGCGAAGTCTGGGACGAGGTTGTTGAGAAGGCTATTGGGCTTGGGCTTCAGGGAGTTGAGGCTATGTCGGGAATTCCTGGAACGGCTGGAGCTGCGCCGGTCCAGAACGTTGGGGCGTACGGTCAAGAAATTGCCGACACGTTGATTAGTCTGGAGGCTTACGATTCAAAAACTGACACAATTGTAACTATTTTTGCTGATGAATGTGACTTTTCTTATCGAAACAGCATTTTTCGAGGCAGAGAAAAAGGGCGATATTGCATTTTGAATATTACTTTGCGACTAAATAAAGCAGAGCCGAAACCGCCGTATTACGCTTCTTTGCAGAAATATATTGATGAAAATGATATTCGTGAGGTCAATTTGTCGGTGATTCGCGTGGCAGTTCTTAACATTCGTTCGGAAAAATTGCCAGACCCAGCGGAATTGCCAAGTGCAGGTTCTTTCTTCAAAAATGCGCTGGTTGAAAAATGGAAATTGGAAGAATTGCAAAAAGAATATAGCGATATTCCAAATTATGCAATGCCCGACGGAAGATATAAAATCCCGACAGGTTGGTTGATAGATAAGGCTGGCTTAAGGGGTTATCGCAGTCACGGCATGCGAGTTTACGAAAAGAACGCGTTGGTGCTCGTGAATGATTCGGCAACGGGATATGATGATTTGGCGGCGATTCGTGAGGAAATTGTGCAGATTGTCTTTGATAAGTTCGGCATAAAAATTGAGCAAGAGCCGCTAGAACTTTCCCGACAATAAGCATATGCTTTTTTGTAGATTTGCGCTACAATATTGATATGAATCGTGGGACGGGTGGCTATACGATAATAGAGATGATGATAGTTGTTGTAGTTGTGTCTATTTTGGCTGGAATTACTTTGGTTGGTGGTGATAGGTTTTTAAATCGAACTAGAGATGAGCGTCAGCGCGCCAATGTTGCCACGCTATCGCTGAAGTTGGAACGATATTATAAATACAATAGCGTCAGTCGTATTGGTCATGAATATCCATCGTGCAGAGACTTGATTAAAAATTTTACGTCTATTGTAGGTGATGATTCGTTGAAAAAAGAAATGGTTAAATGTAATCGGAGCGACTGGGCTGGTGGAAATCATGGTGAGCTATTATATGAGGCGTCTAATATAGATGATGGAGATTGTACGAAGCCAGCTTCTGGTCCTATATCTGACTTAGTAGCGGCAACTTGCACTAAATACAGCATTATTTATAGAGAGCGTTTGACGGGAATAGAAAAAAAGGTGGATAGTATATGGCGCGATTAATGAAAAATAGTGATGGCTTTACTATAGTTGAAGTAGCGGTTACTTTAGTTATTATTGGTATTTTTTCGATAGTTATTTTAATGATGCAAACTCAAGTTAGTAATATATCTGTCTTAGAAGTGCAGCACACGAAGGCCAGCTATTTGGCATACAGCAATATGCGTAAGTATGCAAACGACTCTCCTCCTACGTGGTTTAAGTGTACAGACCCTCCTTCTTCGACTCCGAGCACTAGAGCTCCGGGCTCCAGATATTCGGTTATGGAGAGTACGGGTAGAGTTGACGGATTGCCGGGAATGGTTAGGCAGGAAGTGTATGTGTCAGCTCCATACGGATGCGAGAGTGGCACGACAAGTTTTGGTATGCCAATTAAAGTAGAGTCTGTTGTAGAGTATGGATTGCCAAGTTCTGGCGCCGGCAGTGGAAGAAAGGTTACACATGCGACATACGCAGCGTTTTAGAGAAAGTGGGTTTACTATAGCCGAGCTGGCGATGGTTATGGTGATTATTGCTATGATTGTCGGCGTGTTTAGTCAGATGTTGATTTCGGCAAACCAAAGCGCGTCCATAAGTAAAGCAAGAGTTGATATTAATCGTAGTCTTCACAATTCTATGGATGCAATTGAAACTGACGTGAGGCAAACTTCGCGTTTTAAGGTGAGCGGTTACGACGGATATGATACGTTTGCTAAAGACAGGAGTTTCTCTGGCGCGAGCCAAGTATGGACGTATAATAGGAATACTTTGATATTGTTACAATATGCTACTACTATGAGTCGTGGCTCTGACACTCGAGAAATTGTCTATTTAAGAACTCCCAGGTTTGACTGTGCGGCGAATAAAACTCAGCAGCCAAAGTATAAGAAGATAGTAATTTATTTCGTAAAAGATGGTCAGCTGCATCGTCGTACTGTGTATAATGACTTGATAGACACTTACGGCAATCCGTATACAGGAGATCCTGCTAATTATTTCTGCATGAATAGTACGGATGCTAATAAGTTTAAGAGTCGTGCTATGAAAGTTCATCAAGATTCAATTTTAGCGACGGGTGTTTCGGAATTTAAGGTGGAATATTATGAGGGAGATATTTTGGTCGCTGATCAATATAGCGCGCCTGCGACGTCATTAAGAGTTTTAGATTCAGCAAATGGTATAAAAGTAACCTTAAAAATTCAATCTCCGAGTGGGCAAGTTTCTGATTCGCAAACATTAATGATACGAAAGATAAATAACCTATGATTCGACAAAAAAATGGCTATTCTCTAGTTTTAATTGTCTTGATGAGTACTTTTATTATGGCTGTCCTGGCGGGCTCTATGAGAATTGTTACTCAATCGTATATTTATTCCCAAGAAGAATATTATTATAAGTTGGCCCAAGAAGCTGGTGAGGCGGGTACGGCGTATGCCAACGCTTGTTTGGATTCAAACAACACTGAACAATCATGGGGGTCTGTTGCTGGCGGTATTGGCCCATTGCGCCCGGAAACTAACTGTAAGGGCGCTACGGCTTTTTATGGCAATAAATATGTTTTTGAAAATAGTAAATTGCGAACTACATTTGAAGTCGGCAATTTGGAAGCGTCAACTAAAGGTGCGTCGTCTGGTGTAGCTCTGTCGGCCGCCACTGCTCAGATTTCATCGACTGGTCGAGTTGAACTTATAAGTGGTGGAAGTGTTGTAAAAACTTATACTGCTATTGTTAAGAAGGCTGTTACCTGGCCGGCGGATCTTAATGCCGCGCGTGTTGTTAGTGGTACATTTCGTACTTGTGCGATTATGTCTAATAATGTTTGGTGCTGGGGGAATTCGAATAACATGGGAACGTTGGGAGATGGTTTGCGGAAAAATGAGGCTAATGTTCCAGTGAAAGTGCAACAAGTGGGTGATATGAAATATGGGAAAATTATTGATATATTTGCAGCACAATTCCACAGTTGCGTCTTAACTGAACTTAGCGGTGTAAGAAAAGTGTATTGTTGGGGAAGTAATGATAAGGGACAATTGGGCAATGGACAGTATGGAGATGGTAAGTATTCTGCTGTTCCGGTTGAAGTCGGCGGTGATATTGTCGGTAAAAATGTCACAGCGATTGGCGGTACCGGGGATGTGTCCTGTGCAATTGCTGACGGTAAAATTTATTGCTGGGGGAATAATTATGAGGGAGAATTAGGTCATAACGCACCTCGTCATCCGACTTTATCTCCAAATCCAGTGCCTGTTGCTACCGGAGGTGATACATATTGGAGATTACAACCCGGATATAAAGCAGTTAAATTATCCACCAGCGGTAGTCGGTCGCAAACTATGTGTGCCATTATGGATACGGGGATTGCGTATTGTTGGGGACAGGCTATATTCGGGCAGAC
Source organism: uncultured Candidatus Saccharibacteria bacterium (assembly GCA_963540705.1). Lineage (GTDB taxonomy): Bacteria > Patescibacteriota > Saccharimonadia > Saccharimonadales > Saccharimonadaceae > Nanosynbacter. Next base: position 601 of record CAUTQX010000014.1, on the reverse strand, counting down.
TGGAAGTACGGCTTTTTCTCCTCATTATAAATACGGTCAACCTGTTCGCGTCACTGGAATATCCAACGTTACTGATATATCTCAAGACGGATATTCGTATATGGCTACACATCTAGGGACTACTACTACTGCTCAGTCTTCCCGAGCTACTCACGTATGCGCAATTGCCTCAGGGAAAGTGTATTGTTGGGGCGGTGCTGGTAATGGGCAATCCGGAGCTAGTGCTTACGACGAAACTTATTATAGAACTTACACAGTACCTAAAGAAGTGACAGGTTTGCAGGGGGTGCCGAAGCGTATTGCTGTAGGGCTTGGTGAGAGTGCGAATAAGGGCTCGAGCTCTCTACCATATTCGAGAACTCCTCGACCAGTGTATGTTGGTACGAATGGTCTTCCTCCGTCAGAAGATGTGGTCACTTTGGCAGCCGGAGCGAACCGTGGCTGTGCAATTATGACAAATAAGCGTGCATATTGTTGGGGATTAAATACAGATGGACAGATCGGCGATGGTACGCATGAAAATAGATTTAGTCCAACAGAGTCTTTATTCTTGCGTCCAACACAGAATCGATACATATATTAAAAAAACGCTTGCGCTTTT
>CAUTQX010000013.1:0-17918 GCA_963540705.1 uncultured Candidatus Saccharibacteria bacterium | reverse complement strand
TACGCGCAAAAATGTTGTTCAATACGACAATGTGATTAACCGTCATCGTCGTGTCGTTTATGTTATGCGACGTAGGATTTTGGAAGGCGATAATATTAAGCCAGAAATTGAGCGATTATTGCGAGCTAAAGTTCACGAACTAACGACTCTTCCATCAAAAAATAATCCAAAGTTTGTCGAGGATTTCTCGGTTATTTTCCCGGTTGATAAGGAAAAAATTGAAAAGGTTGGCAAGGAAAAGAAAGATCGCTTGCGCTATGAAAAAGCGCTGGAATTGGCTGAAGAAGCTTACGCGGAGAAAGAGCGTGAGATTGGTGCTGACGATTTACGCGGAGTTGAACGTGAGGTCTACATGGCCGTTCTGGATACTTTGTGGATGCAGCACTTGGAAAATATGCAACATTTGCGTGAGGGAATTCACTGGCGAAGTGTTGGGCAGCGGGATCCTTTGGTGGAATATCGATCAGAATCTCAGAAGTTGTTCGAGAGCTTGCAGGCTAATCTTCGCGATGAAGTTTTGACGACGATATTTAATATTCATAAAGCCGACGCTACAGTCCGTCAATCTCAAGACGACGAATATGACACTGAACTAACTCGTCTGGCGGAAAATGCTGTTGAGCGTGGCGTTAATGAAATTGGTTCAGGCGAGGAAAATCGCGATGGTGATTTCTCTGTAAAGAAGAGTAAAACTAGCGCGGAATCAAATCGTGCGAAGAATCAAGCTCGGAAGAAGAAAAAAGCTCAGCGTCAGAACCGTAAGAAAAATCGTAAATAGTCAGAGAATTAGGCAATGAAACATACAGTTGAGGAAATTAGACTGAAGAATGGTGCGCGCGGCTTGTTGATTGACGTTCCAGACGCTACGGTAATGAGTTTTCAGGTGCAATTCAGGGCAGGCAACCGCTACGTTCTGAATAAAGATATTTACGAAACGGCTCACATTATGGAGCATATGGCGTTCGGTGCAAATGAGAAGTTTCGCTCGGAGCATAACTACGAGCAGGAATTTACCAAGAACGGCGCTTATCACAACGCCTACACTTCTGACTATTCAATGGTCTATGAGGCTATTTGTGCTGACTTTGAGTGGGATAGGATTTTGGAGCTTCAGAGGCTGGCTATTACAACGCCGCGATTCAACGCTGATGAGCTTGAGGCGGAAAAGGGCAATGTTCGCTCTGAGTTGACTGGCTATCTCAACAATCACAACCGTGTAATGTGGCCGCGCATTCAGCAGGCGCTTGGTGAAGATATTTTGACATATAATCAGCGCTTAAAAACAATTGCTAATATTGAATTGAAGGATATTAAAAATCATCACAAGCGAACGCATACTTTGAAGAATATGCGGTTTGTGGTGGCTGGAAAAATGGCTGGACGAAAAGCGGCTATTAAAGAACACCTTGAGGGCTGGCAATTAGAGACGGGCGAGCGATTCGTTATTCCGCGCGATGAACCGCGTAAGGCTAATCCGGTTTTAGTCAGACGAAAAGAGGCGACTAATTTGACGTTTGGCTGGTCGATGATGATTCCGCGCGAGTTAAGCGACGAAGAAATTACTGCTATGAATGCATTGAATCATATTTTAACTGGCACGATGAGCTCACGGATTTTTGGCGCGGCTCGTAAAAAAGGCTTGGCGTATGGTATTTTTAGTGATACGTCGATTGGTTTTTACGATTCGGCTTGGGATTTTGGCGGACAAGTAAATGTTGAAACTGCAGAAAAGCTCTTTGATATTATCGTGAGAGAATTGAAGAAAGTTTTGGCTGGATCTATTTCTGAAGAAGATTTGGAAAGTGTGAAGTCGTATTCGTTGGGTCGTTATCAAATGGGTGCTCAAACTGTTGGGCAAGTAAGTAATTTTTACGTAGGACGATATTTTGCTGATGATTTCGTGAGAGATTATGCCGCCGTTCCAGATTCTATTTTGGCGGTAACTCCTGATCAGTTGATTGAAACGGCTCGTCAATTTTTTGCGTCCAACACGTGGACATTGGCTGCAGTTACTTCGGAAGAAAAAGAGCTATTAACAAAGCTGTACGATAAGCTCGACAAGCTGTTTTAGGGTGTAATCGTAAATTGCCCGTGATATAATCAGGTTATGAAAATTGTCATTGCTGGTTTTGGTGTTGAAGGTCAATCTAATTTGCGGTATTTTCGGGAGAAGTTTCCGGAAGCTGATTTTTTGGTGGTGGACGAGCGTGAAAAAGTAGATAATTTGTCGGAAAATGTGGCTTATCAGACGGGATTTTCGGGGCTGGATGACGCGGATTTAATCGTTAGGTCGCCAAGTCTTCCGCCAAAAAAGATAAAGACTAACGGTCGAATTTGGTCGGCGACAAATGAGTTTTTTGCCAATTGCCCAGCGACTATAATTGGCGTGACTGGCACGAAAGGCAAGGGGACGACGTGTAGTTTTATCTCGTCGATTTTGCGCGCGGCAGGTAAAACCGTTCATTTGGTGGGAAATATCGGCGTGCCAGCTTTAGATATTTTGCCAAAAATTGAGAAAAATGACATTGTCGTTTACGAGCTGTCCAGTTTTCAATTGTGGGATTTGCAGAAATCTCCGCACGTTGCTGTGGTGCTGATGATTGAACCTGACCACTTGAACGTCCACGCTGATTTTAATGATTATTTGGCAGCAAAAGCGAATATTACTAAGTCCCAAACCGTGGACGATTATGTTGTCTATAATTCTCAAAATGAGTTTAGTTCGTCGATTGCAGATACGAGTTCGGCGCAGAAAAAGGAATATCCATTTGCTCTCTCGGACGATATAACTTCTGCGATTCGCTTGCCAGGGAAACATAATATTGACAATGCGTGCGCGGCGATAGCGGCGGTGAAATCGATTTTGCCGAACGTGTCTGATGATGAAATAAAAGAGGGACTTAGCGAGTTTACGGGGTTACCGCATCGATTGAAGTTTGTTGCTGAAAAATACGGTGTGAAATATTACGATGACAGCATTTCGACAACTCCAGGTAGTGCGATTGCGGCATTAAAAGCTTTTGTAGAGCCGAAAATTTTGATTTTGGGCGGCTCAGATAAGGGCGCGGATTATTCTGAACTAGCAAAAGAAATTGCCAGGCAAAACGTACGATTGATAATTATCAATGGCGCTAACGCTGATGAAATTAGGGAAGTTTTAAGGGAAGAAAAAGTTGATTGCGAGATTGTCCAATTGAATATGGCGCAAATGCAGGAAGTTGTTAGTTTGGCCAAAAATAAAGCGCAATCTGGCGACGTGGTAATTCTTAGTCCGGCGGCCGCCAGTTTTGATATGTTTAAGAGTTATTCTGATCGTGGCGAGCAATTTGTCGCCGCCGTAGAAGAGCTTTAATCTTGATAAACTTCTGGTTTTAAGATGCCGATGTATGGCAAGTTGCGATATTGCTGGCGAAAATCCAGACCATAGCCAACGACAAATTCATTCGGCGTATCGATACCAACATAATCGGCTTTTGCGTCAACTTCGCGTCGCGCTGGTTTGTCTAATAGTGAACATATTTTTACCGACGCAGCATTTTTTGCAGCAAATAATTCTCTTAGCGCCCGGGCGGTTCGACCGCTGTCAATTATGTCCTCAACGATCAACACATGTCTATCCGTCACGTCGGTATCCAAATCTTTGATAATTTTTACAGATCCAGAAGATTTTGTGTCATCACCGTAGCTGGAAACCGCCATGAAATCAATTTCCATATAGCAATCCATCGCTTGTATCAAGTCGATCATAAACGGCGCTGCGCCGCGTAAAATACCCACGACGACAGGATTTTTATCGTTATAATCCTCGGTCAATTTTTTCCCAAGTTTCTGAACTGCCGTTTTTATTTCTTCGTTCGTAAATAGAATTTTCTCAATGTCTTTATCCATCACTTTATTTTAGCAGAGAAGTGGTTGGTAAAAAATGGTACAATAATATACATGCAACCGCTAAAAAAGAAAATTGGTGAATTGGAGAAGGAAATTGAGCAGGCTAAAAAGGCACTGAAGTTTTCTGATTTGGAGCGGAAATTGGCGGAGCTGGATGATCGGTTAAGTCAGCCAGAAATTTGGAATAATCCTGATTACGCTCAAGAATTAACGAAACAGGCCGCCAGTCTTCGTCAGACAGTTGAGCCTTGGCAGACTTTGACAGTGCAAGTTGGCGATATGGTGGAACTGATGGAGCTTGGTGATGACGATTTATTACCGGAATTCCAAGCGCAAGTTGCGGCAATTGAGAAGAGTTTTGAGAGCCATAAAACCGATTTGCTATTCTCTGGCGAATATGACAATCGATCGGCAATTATGCGCATTTCCGCTGGCGTGGGCGGGCTGGACGCTCAGGATTTTGCGGCGATGTTGGAGCGAATGTATCTGCGCTGGGCGGAAAAGTCTGGAATGAAAGTTGATACGTTGGAACGCTCGACGAATGACGATGCTGGAATTAAAACCGTTGTTCTGGAGGTTTCTGGATCTTTTGCTTATGGAAAATTGCGGTCGGAAAATGGCGTGCATCGTTTGGTGCGATTAAGTCCGTTTAATGCGGACAATTTGCGTCAGACTAGTTTTGCGCTCGTTGAGGTTTTGCCAAAAATTGACGCGCCTGATGAAATATCAATTGACCCGAATGACTTAAGAATTGATGTTTATCGCTCGGGCGGCAAGGGCGGTCAAGGTGTAAATACGACGGATTCGGCGGTTCGAGTGACGCATGAGCCGACAGGGATTGCGGTGGCTATTCAGAATGAACGTTCGCAGATTCAGAACAAAGAAACGGCACTGAAGATTTTGCGATCAAAATTATTGGCTATGAAATTAGAGCAACATGCCGAAGCTCTGTCTGATCTTAGGGCTGGCGAATCGGCAAACTGGGGCAGCCAAATTAGAAATTACGTTTTACACCCGTATACCTTGGTTAAAGATACGCGCACAAAGCACGAAAACCGCAACGCTCAAGGTGTTTTGGATGGCGATATTGACGAATTTATCATGGCATATTTAGAACAAAATGCTAATTCTAAAAATATTTAGCTTATGGTATAATACTATTAATGATTCTGTTAGATAGGGTAACGAAGAATTACGGAAAAAGTAATAAGCCGGCATTGAATCGAGCAAGTATTCATGTTGGCGCTGGCGAATTTGTGATTATTGTTGGTACGTCGGGTGCTGGCAAATCGACACTTTTGAAGCTTTTAACTAGGGAAGAAAAGCCAAGCTCTGGGAAAATTGTGGTTGGTGGAATTGATTATGACAATTTGAAGGACAAGCATATTCCGCTGTTGCGTCGTAAAATTGGCGTGGTTTTTCAGGATTTTAAGTTGCTTCCGAATCGAACGGTATTTGAAAATGTGGCGTTTGCGCTAGAAATTGCTGGGATGACAAATCGGGAAATTAAGGCGACTGTGCCGAAGGTGATCGAGTTGGTTGGTCTTAAGGGGAAGGAAAAACATTTTCCTCATCAGCTTTCTGGTGGTGAACGTCAGCGTGTAGCAATTGCGCGTGCGGTGGTACGTCAGCCGAAGATTCTGATTGCAGATGAGCCGACGGGAAACTTGGATCCGAAGCACAGCTGGGACATCGTTCGCTTGCTAGAAAAGATTAACAAGTATGGCACGACGGTTATTTTGACGACTCACAACGTGGAGATTGTTAACAAATTGAAGCGACGTGTTATTACAATTGATCATGGTAAAATCACCTCTGATCAGGCGAGAGGGAGCTATAAACAGTAATGAAATCAGCTAATAAATCCAACAAGAACAAAGAAGCTATCCGTATACGTCAGCGTCGACGAGGTTGGTTGACGTTTGTTAGAATGTGTCGATATGGCATCAATAACTTTAGCCGTAACGCCTGGCTGACAATTGCTGCAACTGCGGTGATGAGCGTTACGCTTATTATCGTGTTTATAACATTGTCAGCGCGCCAGGTTCTGGTTGATACTGTTTCAAATGTCTCTAAGCGTGCCGACATGTCAATTTACTTAAAGGGCGACACACCAGAAAAAACAATTAAAACGATTAAATCACGAATTGAAAAATTAGATAATGTCGATAGTGTCAAGTATATTTCCGCAGAAGAAGCGCGTGAAAAGCAAGCCGAGCAATACAAGGACAATCCAGATACACTTGAGGCAATTCGTGAGTCTAGTAATGAAATGTCGGCGACACTTCGTGTTTCTGTGAAGGAGCTGAATAATCAACAATCATTAAATAATTTTGTGAAAACTGATGATTTGTATAAAAAATATAAAGATCCTAACAGGGAGCCATCATTCTCGGGTGAACGTCAGCAAGCTATTAAAACAGTCGGTAATTGGGTGAGATTGGCGAGTATTGGCGGCTCGATTGCTACGGTCGTTTTCGTGGTAATATCCTCGCTTGTGGTGTTTAATACTATTCGTATGGCAATTTTCAATCGCAAAGACGAGATTGAAATGATGAAATTGATTGGCGCAGAACGTAGTTTTATCAGGGGTCCATTTATTGTTGAGGCTATAATGTATGGGTTTATCGCTGCAATTGTCGCGACGGTGGTTGGGTATGGTCTGCTGTTCTTCGCTCATGATCCGATGGTAAAATATGGCATTCCTATTGATAATCTTCTGAGCCATCTAAAAATGTACGGTGTGCTGGTTTTCTTAAGTATGATTCTGGTTGGCGCGGCAATTGGCGTGGCGTCATCTTGGGTGGCGACTCGTAAATATCTTAAGTTGTAAAAATCCTTGACATGCTGATTATGCTTATGCTAACATAGATGCATGAAACTACGGTCCACCACACCAGTTTCGGCATCATTAGTCAGCAGAGCGTCTCTGGTGGCGATGTCTGCATTGCTCGCTGGATCGGGCATTTTTGGCTTGGCATCACACGTATTAGCTCGCGACTATAACGCCGAAATTCAGGCAAAACAACAAGAAGCAGACAATTATAATTCTGAGGCTTCACGCTTGGGTGAGATGGCTGATAGTTTGCAGGCGGAACTCGATAAGATAAATGGACAAATATCGGCCATTCAGACACAGATTTCTGATAGCCAAAAGAAGATTAATAGCCTTAATGATCAGATAAAAAAGAATGAAGAGCTAATTAAACATAACCGTAAAGCGATGGGGCGAATTTTGGCGGATTTGTACGTTGATGATCAGATTTCGCCGCTAGAGATGCTTGCTAGCTCAAAGAGCATTAGTGACTATATCGATAAGCAAGAACAGCGTAATTCTTTGAAAACTTCATTGAATGATAAAATTAAAGAGATTAAGTCTTTGCAGAAAAAGCTGGAAGAGAATAAGAAGTCTGTCGAGAATACACTTCGCGACCAAGAATTGCAGCGTAATGCGATGGCAGCTAAGCAATCTGAAAAAGCAAAGCTGATTACTGACACGAAGAATGACCAAAATAACTACGCAGCTCTGGCTCAGAAGCGCAATTCTGAAGTAGTTAAGTTGCGAGAAGAGCAGGCTGCAGCCAACCGACGAGCTCTTGGCGGTAGCAATGTTTCAATTCCGGGAGGTGTACCTGGCGGCGGTGGTTATCCTGGCGTCTGGGCGAGTGCTCCTCTTGACGCTTATGTCGATCCATGGGGACTATACACGCGTGAATGCGTGAGCTATGTGGCTTGGAAAATTCATAGTACTGGACGATATGTTCCGCATTTTGGTGGCGCAGGTAACGCAAATCAATGGCCGTCAACTGCAGCACGCTATGGCATTTCTAGCGGTTCAACTCCAAAAGCTGGCGCAGCAGCCGTGATGAATGTTGGATATTACGGGCACGTTATGTATGTTGAGTCCGTTAATGGCGATGGAACTATTACCGTTAGCGATTACAACTTTGCCTGGGATGGTTTATATAGGTATTACACACGCTCAGCTTCAGGATTGACCTACGTTTACTTCTAGTTGGCCTAAATTACTACATAAAACGCTCGTGTTAAACGGGCGTTTTGTAGTATAATAAGCATATGGTTACGGGAGAAAAAAGACAGCAGTTGAGTTGGTTTTTGACGCTTGTTATTGTGTCAATTGTCAGTTTTGTGGCGGGAGCTCGGTCGGATGCGCTGTTTGCTAATGTGGCGTCGGTATTTGGCGTTAGAACTTCAAATAAGACAATCGACTTATCTAGTGTTCAGAAAACATATCAAGAACTGATTGCTAATTATGACGGAAAATTGGATACTCAAAAGTTAATTTATGGCGCTAATCGTGGGCTGGTTGAGGCGGCCGACGACCCTCATACGGCGTATATGGATCCTGATGAGACGAAAGAGTTTGACAAGTCATTAAGTGGTCAAATTGGCGGTGGAATTGGTGCGGAGATTGGTCTTAGGAGTAATAAGCCGACTATCATAAAACCTCTGGAAAACAGTCCAGCTCAGAAGGCGGGAATTAAGGCTGGTGAGACGATTATTAAGGTAAATGACGAGGCTTCTTCTGACTGGTCAGTTGAAAAAGTTGTGAGTAAAATTCGCGGAGAAGTTGGTACGTCCGTTAAATTGACGTTATTAAGCGGTGGTCAAACACGTGAGGTGTCAGTTGTGCGTCAGAATATAGTTTCTCCGGCAGTAGAGTCGGAAATTGATGGAGAAATTGGTATTTTGAAAGTTAACCGATTTGGCGATGATACAGTGAGCTTGGCCAGGAAATACGCTTCGGAGTTTGTTGAGAAAGGTGTTAAAAAGGTGATTTTGGACTTACGAAATAATCCTGGCGGAACGGTTGGAGCCGCTCAAGGGCTGTTGGGTATTTGGCTAGACAATCAAATAGCTATGACCGAGCGACGGGGTTCTGAAATTGTTAAAACGCTGCGTACAACTGGAACGTCAATTCTGGGCAACATGAAGACGGTGGTGCTTATTAATGGTAACAGTGCTAGTGCTAGCGAAATTACAGCTGGGGCGCTTCGTGAATACGGAAAAGCCACGCTGGTTGGGCAGAAGAGTTACGGCAAGGGAAGCGTGCAGATTGTACTTGGGTTACCTGGTGGATCACAAATGAAGGTTACTGAAGCCAGATGGTACACACCAAAGGGTAAAAATATAGATAAAACTGGTATAGAACCTGATATAAAAGTTGATCTTTCGTCGGACGATATTAATAATAATGTAGATCCGCAGATGGATAAGGCGAAGTCGTTATAAAGCTTGTGTTTTTGGGATAGACAACATAAAATAGAGATAGTATGAACGGACAAAAAAAGAAGATTTTACTAGTTGAGGATGATATGGCTCTGTCTGCGGTTTATAGGTCGCGGCTGGAGATTGAAGGGTTTGATGTTAGAGAAGCAAACAACGGAGAAGACGCTCTGTCTGCTACTGTTGAGTATCGTCCAGATTTGATATTACTAGACGTAATGATGCCGAAAATCAGTGGTTTTGATGTCTTGGATATTCTTCGTAATACGCCAGAAACTGCTAATGTCAGGATTATTATGCTGACGGCGCTTAGTCAGCCAAAGGACAAGGAGCGTGCTGAGAGCTTGGGTGTTGATGATTATTTGGTGAAGTCTCAGGTTGTAATTGGCGACGTTGTGGCGCGCGTAAAGCATCATTTGGGTATTCAATAGAGATTTGCAGAGAATAAAAATAGTCAGCCCTCTGTGGGGGGTTGACTTTTTGTTTGTTTTTTGGTATAAAATAGCTATATATGGAAAAACCAAAACCAACACAAAATCCAGAAAAAAAGGCAGAAGTATCGGAAAGTCGTATAGTTAAAGCTTATTCTATAGATAAAGACACCACGCTACCGAGATTAAAGGTTATGCGTAGTCCTAGAGGAGAAAATGGTGTTAGGTGGCTGGATGACGGTTGGTTTCCTGGAAATATTTTGTATGTATGCGATGTCAATTCTAAAGAAGGTATTGGCGATAACGTTTTACTAGTGCAGACGCACAAACTTTTTAGAAAGACGAACGGAGAATATACTACTGCCACTAAGAACATACTCTTGAGTGAAATACAGAGATTAAATGGTAACTTTAATGTTGAGCAACTGTATAGAAAAACTCCCGAGGAGATGGTTGCGGAAGGAATGGAGGCTGCTGAGCAAATTTGGCGGCAGAAACATACTGCTAGTGATTGGAATAGTCTGTCGACTGCGGAAACGGGGCTAGATGAAAGTGATAGCCCAGAGCTAAATCGTTTTAAAGAGAGAGTGCGAGAACTGATGAAACCTCTAGAGACTGATGTAGACGGCGCGCCTTTTAAGGACGAACCTGTGAGAGTGAACTATGATCATCTATACGATCCAAATTATGTGCCGTCAAATAATGTAGAGGATGCTGCAATTAGAAGCCCGAAAGGCGTTCCCGTATCTGAGAATAGCTTTAATGCTGCGAAAGAGGTTATTGATGATCTAGCTACGAATCCATCGGTAATGCAAATAATTAATCCCGAGAGGTCGCTTGACTCTAAAGTGATCATAAATAACATTAGAGCTAGTCATCTTACGCGTTGCCGCTTGTTTGAATATTTAACCTCCAGTCTTGATAGGCTGGCGGTCGTTAATCCAGGCGCTTTGGCAGACAGAGTCCTTCGCGACTCATATGATAATCTAAAATCTCCTAATTACCTCGGAGGTAATTATTATGCGGGTAAAATGCGCAGTCGTGAATATACTGTAGTGCTGGCAATTGCTATGATGGACGGCTCATTTGATGTAGACAGACAAGACAAAATGGTTACTCATTACAGGGATGGCAAAGAGAGAAGTGGTATGCATAGGGATTCTGCAAGGGCGCTTCTCGAATATGTAAGAAATAATTATTAATATTAAAATAACTCCGTATTTACCGGAGCTATTTTAATAAAAAGTTTTTACCGATTAAAGAACAACAACTTGCGTTCGGCGTTCTGATTTGCCGGTAAACTTGGTTTTCTTAACTGACTTAAAGCCAACTACGCCATCTTTTGCAGCGTGGATGGTGAAATTGCGGCTAACGTATGTGCCGTCACCAGCGATCTTTGTGGCACCAGTTTGGCGAACCAAGACCTGTCCGGCAGTAACTTTTTGGCCACCAAATCGCTTCACGCCAAGACGTTGACCGGCATTGTTGTGGATATTCTTACTAGAACCACCAGCTTTAACCTTTGACATTCTTTACTCCTTATAGTTTCTATAAAACAATCTGTTCTAGTTTATCGAAAATAAAGCCAGTTGTCAAGCGGTTTTGGCTATATCTGCGGGTTTTAATACCAATATTTCTCTGGCAACAACTTGATCTTCACGGTAATATAAGAGGTTTTTATCGATAATTTGCTGATATTCAAGTTTTTTAAGATTTTTTATCAGAGGTAGGTGAGTAAATTTACCTTCGTGATTTTGCCACGCTGGAACGGCTATGCAAAGCGTCGTGTCTGGGCGGACTTGCGAATGGATATTTTGTAGAAAATCGCTAATTATGTGATTACAATTTCCTACTACTTCGTGAAGTTTTTCTGGGCTAGGTGGCGCGGAAAACGGCTGACCTAAATATGTTTCACAAACAACTTGAGAAATCTGCTCCTTCTGTTCATTCGTCAATTTTACAGAGGTGGCGTCGGCCTGATGCGCTTGCCAGAAAGTGTTTGTCGAAAAAGTTTTTTCCACCCAGTTCATATTTTCAGTCGTGTAAGATATCATCTTATCGCTCAAATCACTGCCGTAAGCATTCACGCCGATAAGCGCAGCTTCTTGTAGTACCGTTCCTGTGCCACAAAACGGATCCCAGAGGTAATCATTAGGTTTTGCGCCAGACAGGTTGATCATAATTTGTGCAAGCTTAGGTGGAAGCATTCCCACGAAGGCATCGCGCTTTGGTCGTCCGCGGTCGCGCTGAGTATACGAATTGATATTTTGAGCGCCACGACTTTCAGCGATTATCAAATCTCCGTACGCGTTCTTAGCTATGATAATTTCAATTTTCGCTTCAGACCTGCCGAGTTTATTATTATGAGAGGTAGCAGTGGACAGCGCGGCGGTTTTATTAGGAATTAGGCGCAAACTAACGCCAGATTTTTTCAGGTTATTTTTCAGGATAATTCCAATTTTCTGAATGTTGCGCGGGTCTATTTTATTGCCATAAAAACTTATTCCAAGCGTTATTTTTTTCTGGCTATGTGAAAGTTTTTTCGTGTATTTTTCAATAATAATTTTTGAGGCTTGGAGCAGGGTATTGCGGTCCGATTTTTGCGACTTTATTTTCGTGATGACTTGTCCGCACTTAATCGTTCCGCCGAGATTGTCAATTGAAAAATTGTCGCAATTAACCGTGGCGGCTTGGTTGGAGATTTTTTGAACGTTTTGAGTGCCGTAAACCGCCTCTAATTCAGCGATAGAGATTTCAGGCTGGCGACCGAGAATAGCTATAAACATGTCGTAATTATAACATTTATCGTGGTATAATGAAGGTTATGTTACCGAAGGTGTTGCAATTGTTAAAGTCGCCACGAGCTGTTATGAGCGTTTTGACGTTGGCGGTTTTGGCAATAATAATTTTTCTATCTCGGCATGAGCTAGTGAAGGCGTGGAATCTGTTTTTGCATGCAGATTTATGGCTATTATTCTTACTATTGCCGTTTCAGATTATCGTGTACTTCGCTGGCGGCGAAATGATTTTTTCATATTTAAGAGAGAAGAATCTGATTCATCATATTTCCAGGCTGGAGCAGACGAGAATTGCGCTGGAGCTCAATTTAGTCAATCACATTTTTCCGTCGGGCGGAGTTAGTGGCATTTCGTATACGACGTGGCGAATGCATAAACTTGGCGTGAGTTCGGCGCGTTCGACATTTGCGCAGGTGATTCGTTATGTGACGGGATTTTTGTCATTGCTGATTTTGCTGGTGATTGCTGTGTTGGCGCTGGCTATCGATGGCAAGGTTAATCGTTATATCGTTGCCGCTAGTTTCTTGCTGATTATCGTAGTTTTGGCATTAACTTTTGGTCTAATTTTTATGTTCTCGTCGAAGCGACGCATGCAGACGACTGCCGCTAAATTGTCTAAGTTTATCAATGCATTGGTGAAAATTGTGACCTTGGGTAAGAAGCGACGAGTAATGAAGTCGAAGAAAGTCGAAGAGTTTTTTATTGATATGCAGGACGATTTTCAAGATTTGTCCAATCATCCGAAACTTCTGATAAAACCGATGATTTGGGGAACTGTTTATACTGTTTTTGACGTGGCGATGTTTGCTGTGGCGTTTCTGTCGCTGGGTGTTTTTGTTAATCCGGCGATTTTGATGGTTGGATACGGCGTGGCGGGATTGGCGGCAATTGTCGTGTTTACTCCCGGAGGAACCGGCGTTTATGAAACTATTATGATCATTTTCTTAAGTATGGCAGGTACTCCGCCAGATTTGGCGATTGCTGGAATAATTCTGACACGAGCAATTTTACTTACTGGTACGATTATCTTTGGCTATATTTTCTATCAACACGCACTGATTAAATACGGCAAGCCAGATGATTCCCAGATTTAGTGTTAGCAATTTCATAGCAGTTGTCAATCAAACTTTTGACGTGGCTTTTGCTGGGATGGTTGAAGTTGAGGGCGAAGTTTCTGGCCTCAAGTCTTATCCTCCGAAATATGCTTTTTTTGATCTGAAAGATGACGACGGGCTGGTTCGGTGTTTCGTTGGTTTTAGTAATTTACGCACGCCAATTGAAGATGGAATGAAAGTTGTCGTTCGGGCAATACCGGCGCTTAGGGATAATGGCGCCTTTAGTCTGAACGTTCAAGAGATTCGCCCATTAGGCAAGGGAAGTTTGAAGCGAAGTTTTGAGCTTTTGAAACAAAAATTGACAGTTGAGGGTCTGTTTAATTCTGAAAGAAAGCGTCCATTACCGCAATATCCTCAGAGGGTGGCTGTTATTTCCAGCACGAAAGCGGCGGGATATGCTGACTTTATGAAGATTTCCGGTGAGCGTTGGGGTGGTGTGAAATTTGTAGTTGCCAATGTTAATGTGCAAGGTGTGAATGCCGCAGATCAAGCTGTGCGGGCAATCTCATATTTTAATCAAATGTCAGAATCTCCAGATGTGATTGTTTTGATTCGTGGCGGTGGCAGTGCGGAAGATTTGGCTAGTTTTAACGATGAAAAATTGGTGCGGACGGTAGCGAGTAGTCGTATTCCAACAATGACTGGAATTGGTCATGAGATTGATGAGAGTTTATGTGATTTGGCGGCGGACGTTCGTGCAGCCACGCCGAGTAATGCTGCGCAATTACTGTTTCCTGATAAGCGAGAAGTGATTCGGCATTTGCATTACAGGCTAATTGACGCGAAAGATTCAATTTGTAGAGCTATCAAAGAACAGTCGCTTAATGCAACAATGTTGCAAAAAGAAGCGCTAAAACAGTGGTCAAGTCGTGTGGATGTGGCTGCAAATGCAACATTGTCGCAACAAAAAGTCATCGCTGAGTATGATCCGGAAATGGCGCTGCGTCGTGGCTATGCAATGATCAAGGGTGATTTACAGATTGGTAATATTGTAGAGATTACAACAAAAGATATAATTATGAAAGCGAGGATTGAGAATAGTGAACAACGATATGACAATTGAGCAAATGATGACTGAATTGAACGAGCGAATCGCGTGGTTTCAAGGCGATGATTTTAATCTGGATGAGGCAAAACAGAGGTTTATTGAAGCGAGAGAATTATCAAAAAAAATTACTGCCACGCTGGAAGATATGCGACATGATATCGAGGTTCTTAGCGATGATTTTAATGCTGAGTAAGATCTTTACATCAATTAAAGCATAAGCTATACTTTATAATATGATGACGAGAGATAAGAGTGAGCGTGGCTCAGTTAATGGTTGGATGGTCGGCACAATCGGCTGTCTGATATTGTTTTTGATTGCTGGATCTTTGGCGATTTGGGCGTACATGCAATATTCCCGAGAAAAGAGTAGTGTTGATAGTAAAGTTGCGATTAAAGTTGCTGAGGGTAAGCGCGAGCAGGCTGAGTCTGATTGGAGGAAGTATTCAGACGCAGCTAAGAATCCACGTATTGAATTTGTTGGTCCTGCTGAATACGGTCGAGTGTCGTTTATGTATCCAAAAGATTGGAGTGTGTATATAGCAAACGATGGCAGCGATAGGGGTGACTATAAGGCTTATCTTCACCCTGTTTCAGTTCCTTCGACAACTAATAAAAATAGTCGGTTTGCGTTAAGGCTGGAGATTATCAATAAGAATATGGATACGGTGCTGAACGATTATCAATCACGACTAAAGAAGGGTGAATTGACCTCAAGTAGTACCGAGTTTAACGGAATTTCAGCGACTCGGATTGACGGTACGTTTGAGAAAGAATTGCGCGGCTCTGTGGTTTTGATGAAAGTTCGCGATAAAACTATTCGTTTTTCAACCGACGCGGACACGTTTAAGCCGGATTTTCAGACTATATTGAGCACTGTAAAAATTTCTGAATAGAAAAACCCGAGACATATTTGCTATACTAGAATTGTATGGCAGGTAAAGAGTGGAGTGATGCTGATTTTGGGGGATTGCCGAGCGTTTTGGTGGCGGCACACGAGCTGAAAACGCCGCTGGCTTTGATTAGGCAATTGGCGCTACTGTTGGACGACGATTTAACCAGTTCTGCCGATAAAACTCAGATCCAGCAACGAATTATTAGGACTTCTGAGCAGGCGTTGCAGCTTACGATCGATTTGGCAAATTCAGCCAATTTGACACCATCGTTATTTCCGCTTGAGCCGGTCAATCCGTTGGCTTTATGCCAACAGGTGGCGATGGAAACGAAGTTCAATGCAATGCTTTATGGACGAAAAGTTAGCTGGCCTAAGAGCAATCGAAATAGTCAATTGATATTAGCGAACCGAACACTTTTGGGGCGAATTTTAGCGAATTTTTTGAATAACGCGTTGGCGTATACGGAGGACGGATCGGAGATTAAGGTTTCGGTTAAGGCGACAAAAGATGCCGTGAGAATGAGCGTACGGGATTTTGGGCCGATGATGAGTTTGAAGGAATATCGGCTTTTGCTTGATGAAATGGAAACGCGAAAAACCGTGCGAACAAGGCCGGAAAGCAGCGGACTGGGGATTTACGTGGCGAATCAATTTGCGCGGGCGATGAACGGGCGAATTGGTCTGATTCGTCATCGCGATGGACTGACTTTTTATGTAGAAATGCCAATTAGTCGGCAGTTGAGTTTGATATGAAAAAGTTGTTAATCGTTGAGGATGATAAGAATTGGGCGGATATTCTGGGTAAGTTTGCCGCGGATATTGGCGCGGAATATCGAGTGGCGGTTTCTGGTGGTCAGGCGATTGAAATTATTGACGATTGGCAACCTGATGCTTTAATTTTGGATATGTTGTTGGCTGGTGAAACGGCGATTGCTTTGTTGAATGAGCTGCGATCGTACACAGATTTGGCGAGTTTGCCGATTGTGGTTTGTACGAATATCGACGTTAAAATGGACGATTTGCGTCCGCTTGGTGTTAAGGCAATTTTGAATAAAACATCGATGCGTCCGAATGAGGTGCGGGCGATTTTTCGCGAGGTTCTAAATGACGGGGCAGAGTGAGCGAGTAAAAGCAATTGTTCTGAGGCGAACGAATTATGCCGAAGCTGACCGAGTTTTGCAATTATTAACGCCGAAAGGTCGACGCAGTGTAATTGCCAAAGGTGTGCGACGCGAGCGCAGTAAATTGGCGGGCGGAATCGAATTATTCGCGATTTGCGACGTGGTTATTCGTTCTGGTCGGGGAGATTTGGGGCTATTAACTTCCGCTCGATTGTCGGCGTTTTATCGACATATTTTGGAGGATTATGATCGGATGCAATTTGCGTATTCGGTAATGAAATTGGTTTCTGCGGCGAGTGAAAACATTGACGAACCAGAGTGGTATTATGTGCTAAGTCAAGTTTTGGAGCAATTGAATAATCCTGCAATAAATCAAAAATTGATTGAAACGTGGTTTTATTTGCAATACGCGAGTTTGCTGGGAGATGAGCTAAATCTTCGTACAGATGTGACGACAGCGGCGTTGCTACCAGATAAAAAATATATGTATGACAATGCAGAAAAAGGCTTGAGGTTGGCGGAGCAGGGCGATTTGGGTGCAGACGCAATCAAACTATTAAGATTAATCCAAGCCAAGCCTCTGGCGAGTGTGGCGCAAATTGGCGGAATAACTGAGGTTATAAACGATTGTTGGCTGACCGCCAGACAGCATGCCGCGGTGTAAAATTGCTCGTAAAATGGTATAATTTAGGAAATAATGTGAATCGCCATGTTGCCAACATGGAGAAAGGTTTTTTCAATGAGTCAAGCAAAAATGGAAGATATTATTAGCCTGTGTAAGCGCCGTGGTTTTATTTATCAGGGGTCTGATGTTTACGGAGGTTTGTCTGGAACGTGGGATTATGGTCCGCTTGGCGTTCAATTGAAGCGCAACATTATGAATTTATGGTGGCGAATGTTTGTTGACGAGCGTGATGATATATATGGTGTCGATGCGGCGATTTTGATGAATCAGAAAGTCTGGAAGGCAAGTGGGCATGTGGATACGTTTGTCGATCCATTGTGCGAAGATGTGGTAAATCATCGACGTTATCGTACGGATCATATCCTTAAAGACAATGGGGTTGACGCGGACGGCTTGACGATGGAACAAATGGACGAGTTGATTGCAGAGAAGGGTATCAAAAGTCCCGACGGTAATCCGCTGAGTAAGTCGCGAACGTTTAATATGATGTTTAAAACTTTTGTTGGACCTTCTGGTGGAGATTCAATTGAAATAGGTAAGGACGTAGAGGGGGCTATAGTACCAAAAGGTAAGACGATATATGCGTTGCAATATAATCCAACTTCTATAAGTTATCTTCGCCCCGAAACCGCCCAAGGCATCTTCACCAATTTCAAAAACGTCGTTGATAGTTTCTACCCCAATTTACCGGTT